>JBGCDP010000407.1:0-11875 GCA_045105475.1 Anaerolineae bacterium | reverse complement strand
CAGCAAAAAAAAGCTGGTTATCCCTAAAAGCGGCCGCTGAAAAACTTGCCGTCCATCCGACAACTTTACGTCGCTGGGCTGACAGTGGAAAAATCCCCGTCATGGTGACCCCTGGCGGCCATCGCCGCTTTTCGATTGAAGACATCAACCAGCTTTCGCGCAGTAGTTTAAGCGTGCGGGGTGGTGATAAAATCGGGAATGTCTGGGCAGAAAAGGCGATTACAGTCACCCGCCAAAATATTTCTGCACAACCCGCAACCTGGATGTCCTCATTGACAGAATCTGACCGAGATAAACATCGGAAGATGGGGCAGCAGTTGATGGGACTCACCCTTCAATTTATCGGATCAGAAACAGAGGACGAATACATTCTCAATGAAACGCGGGCACTTGGGACTCGGTATGGGCAAATCGGCCGGGAAATCGGTATGTCATTAACCGAGGCGTTACAAGCTGCGATGTTTTTTCGTGACCGCATGGTCGAATCTGCCCTTCAACTGCCCGACTCCGCCAGAATCCGGCCGGAAGCAAATCTGCGTCTTTTACAGCGGATCAACACCCTTTTAAACGAAGTCCAGCTCGCTATCGCTGCAGAGTATGAATAAGATGAAATTTTTCTGTGTTGGCATCAACCATCGAACCGCTCCGGTTGAACTCCGTGAGCGGGTCAGCATTTCTCATGAGCGTCTTCAAGACCGATTTCTTGAGACTACGGTGGTGAATGCGGTTGCCATGATTTCAACCTGTAATCGGATAGAGCTCTACTTTTCGGCCGATGGGTCAGCTCAAAATCAGCTCGTTTCGTTTTGGAGCGACTGCTGTGGCGTCGACCAAGAGATTTTTGCAGATTCGCTTTACTCCCATGAAGATGAGGCGGCTGTAAACCATCTGTTACGCGTATCGGCCGGGCTTGAATCGATGGTGTTGGGCGAGCCTCAAATTTTGGGACAGGTCACCCGTGCCTACGAAACTTCAATCGCCAATCAAACCGCTGACCCACTGCTCAAAAGCGTTTTTAAATTTGCAATTCGGTCGGGAAAACGGGCGAGAACCGAAACAAAAATTAGCCGGAATCCGGTGAGTGTTAGTTCGATCGGGGTCAGCCTCGTCAAACGTCATTCGGCCGACCTAGCCAACGCTCGAATTTTAGTTGTCGGGGCGGGCGAGATGGCGTTGCTCGCGGTGAAAGGGCTTAAATCGTTTGGTTTTAATCACATTACCCTGGTCAATCGTAACCAAGCCAAGGCTCAAGAATTGGCCGAAAGATGGCAGATCAACGCGGCCGGGCTGGCTGACTTGCCAAAGCTGTTGCGAACGGCCGATGCGCTGATTAGCGCTACATCTGCTCCCAATCCGATAATTTTAACCAGCCATCTAAATCAGCTTAACCACCCGGTTACATTGGTTGATTTGGCCGTCCCGCGTGACATCGACCCTGCCTGCGGCAACTTGCCTCATGTGCAGCTTTACGATGTCGATGCCCTGCGTCATGAAGTGGCTGAAGGATTGGCGGAACGTCAAAAAGAAGTTCCTCATGTCGAGTCGATCTTAACCGAAGAATTAGGCCGCTACGATGAATGGCTCAACGAATCGGCCGTCCATTCAACCCTGACAGCGATGCGCCAACAGGCTGAGCAAATTCGCCAAAAAGAGCTGGCTCGCACGCTGAAGAATTTAGGCGACACTGATCCAGCGATGCTCAAGCATATTGAAAAACTGTCACAGTCATTGGTGAAACAGTTGCTCCATCGGCCGACAAAACTGCTGCGTGACGAAGCGCGGAACGGCACACTGAACGGGCTAGAAGAATCAGCTAAAAAGCTTTTTGATCTATAGAAAATGAGCACGCTGCGCTTTCAGCATTTCGGCTCGCTCAGTTCGCTCGTTTATCAGCTTGCCTGAGAGATCGATAAACGAGCACAACGAAAGGCTGAAAGCTGACGGCTCAAAACTAAACATGAAACTAACTATCGGTACACGCGGGTCAAAGTTGGCCCTGACACAAACCAATTTGGTCGCCAAGATGCTTGAAGATGCCTGGCCCGGCTTAGAGTGTGAAGTTGAAATTTTTACAACGCAGGGTGATCGTACCCAAGCGGCCGGAATCCCTTTGCCCGAAATTGGTGGGAAGGGGCTATTTACGGCCGAACTTGAAGGGGCTTTACGGGAAGGCCGGATCGATTTGGCCGTCCACTCCCTAAAAGATTTGCCCGTTGACGATGCCCCTGGTTTGGTCGTTGGGGCGGTGCCAGAGCGAGAAGACGAGCGAGACATTGTTGTTTCTCGAAGCGGGCTAGGAATCGATGAGCTTCCGGCCGGTTCGATTATTGGCACTAGCAGCATTAGGCGTCAGGCTCAGATATTGTTTCACCGGCCGGACTTGGTCGTGAAGTCGATCCGAGGCAATGTGGATACCCGCATTCGCAAAGTGATGGATGGGGATTACGACGCGGCCGTGCTCGCTGCCGCAGGGCTGATTCGCCTTGGCATCGAAGAAAAGATTAGTGAATATCTGCCAGATTGGGTGATGCTACCCGCTCCAGGCCAAGGCGCCTTGGGGATTCAATGCCGGGCTGATGATCCCGATACTCAAGGGTATTTAGACGGGATTGCTGACTCATCAACTTATTTATGTGTCAAAGCGGAACGGACCTTTTTGGAAGCTCTCGGGGGCGGTTGTTCTTTGCCGGTGGCGGCCCATGTCGTTGCCCAAGAGAATGGCTTTCGCTTTCACGGCCGTGTTTCATCCGCTGACGGCCGTTCGCGCGTTGAGATCAAGCTTGCTGGCGAAGACCCTGAAAAACTAGGGATGTCTGCGGCCGAGCTTGCGTTAGCCCAAGGGGCTGAAAATCTGATTGGCCACAGTAATTTGTTAAAAACAAAACGGGTCTTGGTAACGCGCGAAGCGTCACAGGCGATTCCGTTTGTTAAGAAGCTGGAAGAAAAAGGGGCGGTTCCGATTAAATTCCCAGTCATGCAATTCCAGCCTTTGCCAGTGCTTGAATTCGACAACCTCGATATCAACATGTTTGACTGGGTTTTGTTTACGAGCGGTAATGCGGTCCGCTACTTCTTTGAAAATTTCGCGGACAACCGCTGGCAGTTGGCTGACAAAGGGTGGCAAGATTTTAAGATTGCGGCCTCAGGCTCAGCCACGGCCGCTGTGTTAGAAAGTTACGGTGTTATCGCTGATTTTGTACCTGAAGAATTTGTTGGCGAACATTTGGTGGCAGGCTTAGGTGATTTGGAGGGGCAAAACATCTTGCTCCCTCGTTCGAAAAAAGGTCGCCCGGGAATTGCTGCCATGCTGCGCCGCAAAGGGGCAACTCTGCTCGAAATCGCCATGTATGACACGATTCCAACTGAACCGAATTCAGACAGCTGGGCGATTTACGAGTTAGGGTTTGATGTGGTGGCGTTTACAAGCCCGACGTCGGTCCAGCACTTGAGCCATCTTTTAGAGAATGAAAATCGGAGCATCGGCCGTTTGGCGAAGAAGGTCATCGTGTCGATTGGTCCTATCACAAGCCAAGCTATCCGTGAAGCAGGCTTGCCCGTGCACGTCGAAGCGTCTCCACACACCATCGATGGGATGATCGCTTCTCTTGAACAGTTTTTAAATGATCAGTAATTAGTTGCCAGCTATTCGAAGCTGATGACTGGTTGCTATAAAAAAATGACTATGTTTCAAAGCCCAATCCGGCCGCGCAGACTGCGCCACACCCCCACGTTACGCAAAATGGTGCGTGAAACGGTGGTAAGTCCGGCCGACTTTATCTATCCCTTGTTTATTGTGCACGGCAGCGGTGTGTCTAACCCGATTTCATCAATGCCAGGCATTTGCCAACTGTCGGCCGATATGGCTGTCGCCGAAGCGAGAGAGGCCTGGGAGCTAGGCATCCCTGCACTGATGCTGTTTGGCATTCCAGATGAAAAAGACCCTGTTGGTTTAGAAAACTTTGCGGCCGACGGCATTATTCAACAAGCGACCAAAGCGATCAAAGCTGCACTGCCTGACATGATCGTTTGCACCGATGTCTGCCTGTGTGAGTACACAGATCATGGGCACTGTGGCGTTTTAAACGATGGCACTCACACCCATTTGCCAGATGGGTATGTGCTAAATGACGAAACACTTGAAATTTTGCAAAAAGTCGCCGTTTCCCATGCGGCGGCCGGGGCTGACATTATCGCCCCCAGCGGCATGATCGATGGGATGGTTGTTGGCATTCGGTCAGCCTTAGACGAGGCCGGATATGAACATCTGCCGATCATGTCTTACGCGGTCAAATATGCTTCAGCCTTTTACGGCCCATTTCGAGATGCGGCTGACGGTGCGCCAAAGTTCGGTGACCGCAAAACCCATCAGATGGACCCCGCTAATGCAGCCGAAGCTCTGCGCGAAGCTGAGTTAGATGTACTTGAAGGGGCTGATTTCTTAATGGTTAAACCGGCATTGGCCTATTTAGACATTATTCGCACCGTTAAAAACGAGTTCCCATCGTTGCCAATGGTGGCATACAACGTGAGTGGCGAGTATGCGATGGTCAAAGCTGCGGCCGCAAACGGTTGGCTAGACGGAGACAAAGTGATGCTCGAAAAGCTAACGAGCATTAAGCGCGCAGGCGCAGACCTGATCATTACTTATCACGCCATTGAAGCCGCGAAACTTTTAAATTAAAAACTATGCTAAAAGACAAATCTGAAGTACGAATCAAAACGGTGGATTTAAGTGAACGAGGCAAAGATTCTGAAGGGAATCCGGCCTTGCTCGACAGACGTTTATATATGCAAATGTTGGCCTTTGGTGATTGCCATGACTCATCCGCTGTGGCGGAGGCTTTGCAGGCGGCCGGTGTTCAAGGTGTGCTTTATGCTGAGGCGAGCGATCCTTTTGGGATCGGATTGATGACCTTTAGCGAAGACCCCGCCTATTTTATTGACGTGGTCCGGCCGGTTATGCATGCAAAGCCGTTCAATGAGCTGACACCGAAACCTGAATTTTCAATGCTGGGGCGCACCTATTCGATTGGGTATGAGCCCAATTTAGAATTTGTGTTGACCAAAAAACCGGTAGAGCGTGTGACCAACTCTAAATGGCCTTGGGCCGTTTGGTATCCGCTTAAACGGAAAGGCTCTTTTGAGCTTTTAAGTCGCGAAGAGCAGATGAACATCTTAAAAGAGCATGGCACTATCGGCCGCTCTTATGGTGAATCTGGGCACGGACTAGATGTGCGCTTAGCCTGCCATGGCCTCGACAAAAACGACAACGACTTTATCACCGGCTTGGTTGGCGATAACCTGACTGGCCTGTCAAAGATTGTGCAGCGTATGCGTAAAACGAAGCAGACCAGTACCTATCTAGAAAGTTTAGGACCATTTTTCGTCGGCAAAGTGATTTGGCAAGCGTCGCTCCACTAATGCCGGTCAACCTTAGATAACGCAATCTCACAAATAACAAAAATATCTGGCTGACAGCCATTGGCTGAAAGCTAAAAAGCTAAAAATGATTAGAACCGCAAAAACGGAAAAACCGATCAGCAAACTGCACAACTCACGTTTGCTAAAAACAATCAGATTAGAAGAAACTGATGCCAAGCCTGTTTGGCTTATGCGTCAGGCCGGCCGTTATATGGCCGAATACCGCGCGATTCGGGCCAAACATTCGATGCTTGAAGTGATCCAAACGCCAGAGTTGGCGTGCGAAATCACCCTGCAGCCGATCAATACGTTTGACCTAGATGCTGCGATAATTTTTGCTGATATTTTGCCACCACTCATTGGTATGGGCATGAATCTGGAATTTGTGAAAGGGGTAGGCCCCGTCATGCATAATCCGATTAGCTCTACCAAAGATGTGGACATGTTGGCATGCCCACCGGCCGAATTGCATTTGCAATCAACCTTAGACGCGATCAAGTTAACAAAAGCCGAACTCGAACCTCGGGGGGTTCCTTTGCTTGGCTTTTCCGGCGCACCATTTACGCTGGCCAGTTACATGATCGAGGGTGGCGGGTCAAAGGTCTATGCTAAAACGAAAGCGTTTATGTATACAGAACCGGCCGCGTGGGTACGCCTCATGGATAAGCTTGTGACCGTTCAGGCTGACTACCTCATTCAGCAGGCTAAAGCCGGGGCCGATGCGGTCCAAATTTTCGACTCTTGGGCTGGTTGGGCGTTAAGCCAGCAAGACTACAACCGTTTTGTGGCTCCATACAACACCAAGCTCATTGGCATGCTCGGCCGTGCAAATGTCCCTGTCATTAACTTTTCAACCGGCACATTTCCTTATTTAGAAGATGTGGCCGCTTGTGGTGGCGATGTTGTGGGAATCGACTGGCGTATGCCCTTAGACAAGGCTTGGGAAAAAGTAGGCTTTGACATGTGTGTGATGGGTAATCTTGATCCGATTGCGCTGTTGGCCCCTTGGCGAGAGCTAAAATTCCAGATCGACCAAGTGCTAGATGCGGCCGCTGGTCGGCCGGGGCATATTTTCAATTTGGGGCACGGCATCTTGCCAAACACCCCGATTGACAATGTGAAACGCTTAGTCGATTACGTACACGAGAAGACAAGTAGCTAATGACTGGCTACTTATTCACGTAGCGGTTTTTGTATTCTTCAAAATCCACAATCTTGCGCTCATACTCATCGCTCATTAGCGGAGAAGAGATCAGAAAATCGGCCGTGGCTCGATTCATTGCAATCGGGATATTCCAGACAACGGCCAGACGCAATAACGCTTTAACATCAGGATCATGCGGCTGTGCGGCCAATGGGTCCCAGAAAAATATCAGAAAGTCAATTTCTCGTTCAGAGATTTTGGCACCGACCTGTTGGTCACCCCCAAGTGGTCCGCTTTCTAATTTGGTGATTACCAGCCCCAGCTTTTTTGATAACAGGCTACCGGTTGTACCGGTAGCAAACAGGCGATGCCGGGCCAATGTTTCTTTGTTGTAATGCGCCCATTCGAGAATGTCGTCCTTCATGTTGTCATGAGCAACCAGCGCGATCTTTTTTGCAGAGTGCATTTCGATGATTTTGTGTGTCATGGGCGGGATTTTAACAGAGAAGCGGGCGGGTTAGTAGGCTAGTTTGTCTGATTTTCTGACTGGCAATGCTATGTGCTGGTTTAAAGTGCGTTTGTCGACTCATAAAGGCCATTGGGCGCAACTGAGTTTAACTTTTCTTCGGCCGAATCATTGGGAATAAACCCAGCGGTTAGGGTCAACATAAAAATGACCAATGACAAAATCAGTAGAAAAATACGTATATTCTGTTGAGTTTTTCTTTCTTCAGTCATATTAATTCTCCTTGAGCAGCCGCAAATTTAGCTCACTAAAATATAAAAACAGTTAACTGAACTGCTTTTCACATAAAACGATAAAGAACTATGACAAATAAAATCGGTGTTTTAATCATGGCCTATGGTGGGCCAGAATCATTAGATGAAATCCCTGGCTACTTAGCCGATATTCGTACAGGTCGGCCGACTACCCCAGCGGTGTTGGATGAAATTACCAACAACTACAGCAAAATCGGTGGTAAATCACCTCTACTAGAGTTCACGACGGCACAGGTAGAAGCGATCTCTGCCCACCTTGATCCTGAAAAATATCAAGTTTATTTAGGCATGCGCCACTGGGCCCCTTGGATCGAGGAAGTTGTTGGGCAAATGATCGACGATGGGATTACGCAAGCGGTTAGTATGGTGCTCGCCCCCCATTTCAGCTCAATGAGCATCGCTAAATATCAGAAGAAAATTCAGGCTGGATTAGACCTGTACCGTGGTGATATTGAGTTTAAAAACATCGACAGCTATCACGATGTTGACGGCCTCATCAATCCACTTGCTGAGCGAGTGGCTGAAGGGCTTTCACGCTGGGAAGCGGCCGAACGTGATTCTGTTCATGTTGTTTTTAGTGCTCACTCTTTACCCGTCCGCATTATCAAAGAAGGGGACCCTTATGATACCCAATTGCGAGAAACAGCCTCTCTTGTAGCCGACAAGGCGGGGTTAGGGGCAGATCAGTGGTCTTGGAGCTATCAGTCGGCCGGCCGTTCACCTGAACCATGGCTTGGCCCTCAGCTAGAAGATTATGTGCCTGAGCTGGCAGCTAAAGGGATTAAAAATATTGTCAGCGTTCCCGTTGGCTTTGTAAGCGACCACGTCGAGATATTGTTTGATATTGATATCGAGGCTCAGGCGGCTGCCAAAGAAAACGGTGTTCGTTTGGAACGGCCCCCAGCTTTAAATACAGACTCTGTTTTTATGCAGCAATTGGCTCATTTAATTAGCGAAAAAGCGGCCGAATTTTAAATCTAGACAGGCAGTTGAATTGTAAATCGACTGCCTTTGTTTTTTCCTTCACTCTGTACGTCGACCGTTCCGTCATGGGACTCAACAATGGCCCTAACAATGGCCAAACCTAAACCGCTACCCGTTTGATCCGTATGCCGCTGTCGCGAACTATCTGTGCGGTAAAACCTATCAAATACATAGGGTAGATGGTTCGATTCAATCCCGTTTCCGGTATCGTAGACACGGATTTGGACCGCATCATTGACATGCTCAGCTTGAATGGTAACCGTCCCTTTTTCCGGCGTGTGTTCAAGGGCGTTGTTGATTAGATTGTGTAGCGCTTGAGCGATGCGGGTGCGATCAGCCGAAATTTGAGGCAGCTTGCCAAGCAATTCTGGGCGCAATTCAATCGATTTGTCACTCGCCAACGGCCGGAACGCGGCTGCACACGACTGCACCAGCTCGGTAACATCAACCTGTTGAATATTAAGCTGGAGTTCGTGGGCTTCCGCTTGGGCCAGCTCATGCAAGTCGTCAACCAAACTGGTGAGATGGAGCGTTTGGTCAAAAATTCCAGCAATTTCTTCCCCGTTAATCGGGTAGACGCCGTCTAGCATTGCACGTAAATTCCCTTGAATCACCGTAAGAGGGGTACGCAATTCATGTGCCACATCTGCCAATAGATTTTTTCGCACCTGCTCTGCATTCCCTAACCGCTCAGCCATCCCATTAAATGCTTGGGCAACGACCTGTATTTCAGGGCTACCCATCGACGTGTCAATGCGGTGATCAAGCTGCCGCAATCCGATGTTTTGCGCTCCGGTCGCAAGGTCGTTAAGCGGCCGTACAAGCCGTCTGCTGACTAAAAACCCTGTAATCGAACCAACCACACCACTAATTGCAATCAGTTGAATTAGCTCTCGAGACAGCCCCTGCCTCATCTCTCGTCTGACCTGTTTAATGAGATAGGCTTCTTGTTCTGAGGTAATGCCACTCCCTTCAAAGATCGCTTCTGCTTGATCTGAGAAATTTCGATCTGTCACAATATCAAATTGGCGTAGCGTTCCGAAAATGGCGAAGGGGAGTATGATGAATGCGATCTGTACTACTGAAAAAGTGAGGGCAATCCGCACCCATAATTGGTTGAAGCGAAATTTCATAAAGCGACCTTACCCTTCAAACCGATATCCGATCCCATAAACGGTTGAAATATAAATCGGCTTTTTAGGGTCAGGTTCGATTTTTTTGCGCAAATTCTTTATGTGGCTGTCGAGCGTGCGCCCTAAGCCCGCATAGCTATACCCCATCGCTTTTTCAATCAGCTCGTCGCGTGTAAATGCATAACCGGGGTTTTCCATCAATATTTGAAGCAGCCCGAACTCTGTGGGGGTCATGTCGACATGTTTGTCTGCTAAATATAGTTGATGACGACCTAAGTCTAGCTTTAGATCACCAGATTCAAGAATCGACTGGTTAATGCTATTGGCTTTTCCTAGTTCAACACGCCGTAGCTGCGCCCGCACCCTCGCCACAAGTTCTCGTGGGTTAAAGGGTTTGGTTACATAGTCATCGGCTCCAATTTCAAGTCCGATGATTTTGTCTGTGTCATCGATTCTTGCGGTAAGCATGATGATTGGGATCGCTTTTAACGTATCATCACTGCGGACGAAGCGTGTAATTTGCAGACCGTCTTTGTCGGGCAGCATAAGGTCTAGCACAACGAGATCCGGCCGTTCTGTGCGGATGATCTGCTGAGCCAGCACGCCGTTTCCGGCCGTCATCACCGTTAAACCATCCTTTTCAAGATAGCTGCGCACAAGCCGCACGATATTGGGATCATCGTCAACAACTAAAATTCGAGGCATCTGTCATTCCTATCCCACAGGGCCATTATTCATAGCGTAAGGCTTCAATCGGCCGTAAGCTGGCCGCGCGCCACGCTGGGAAAATCCCAAAAACCAAACCAATCGTCATTGCGATACCTGTCGCTAGGCCAATCGTATTTAACGAAACCAATGTCGGAATATCGCCAAAGCGTTCTGCTAATGCCGCTAGTCCATACCCCAGCAGGATGCCAATCCCACCACCGACTAACGAAAGCACGACCGATTCGAGCAGAAACTGCATCAGAATGTCACGGCGTAAGGCGCCAATCGCTTTGCGAATACCGATCTCACGCGTTCGTTCTGTCACGCTGACCAGCATGATGTTCATGATGCCGATGCCGCCGACGACGAGCGAGATTCCGGCAATCGCTCCAAGAAAGACGGTGAATAACCCTAAAAAGGTGCCAATCGTGTCTAAAATGGTGGCGTTAGAAAGGATGCGGAAATCATCTTCGCTGGAATAGTTGATGTTGTGCCGATCACGCAAAACTTCGGTTAGTTCTTCCATTGCTTGATCAACCGCTTGGTCCGTAACGGCGATGGCCGTAATCGTATTAACCGCTTTTTCGCCACGGCGGGTGCGCTCAACGCCCAAACGCTGTTGGGCCGTGGTAATTGGAATATAGACTGTTTCGTCAGGATTGGTGCCTGGCCCTTGACCTTGCTCTTCTAGCACACCAACCACTTCATAGCCGATACCGCGGATGCGAATCTCTTTGCCGATGGGGAACTCTTCCCCAAACAGCTCAACCGCTACCTCGGAGCCGATTACGGCGACACGGGCGGCCGTGTCAACGTCTGGTTGATAAAGCCCGTCGCCGGCTAAAAATTCAGTCAAATTATTGACGACGAGATAATTTGCGGTCCCACCAATGACGCTTGTTGGGAATTCACCGTTGCCAAAAATAATCGTCTCTTGACGATTGATGCTGGCGGCCACGGCCGAAATCGATGGTGCATTGAGCGGATCTGCAAGAGCGTTTACATCCCCCAGCGTCAGAGACGGATAGCCGCCTGAATTATCACCATCGGTAAAAATGGTAAGCAGATTCGAGCCTAATGCCTCAAAGTCTTCTGTGACAGATTGCTGCACCCCGTTTCCAATTGAAACAAGGCCGATGACCGCACCAACACCGATGATGACGCCCAGCATCGTTAAAATGGAACGCAAGGTGTTGGCCCGCAAGCTGTCTAAAGCTGATATGAGTGATTCAGTAAAATTCATAATGTTTAGGTTACCGGTAACAACTTGTTACTCAGCTACTTCTTCTTTTGGCTCAACTTTTTCATCAGAAATGATTAATCCGTCACGCAACGTTACGATCCGCTTCGCCTGTTCAGCCACTTCACGATCATGGGTAATCATCACGATTGTGATCCCATCGGCGTGCATTTGGTTGAATAATTGCATCACCTCTTCACCCGTTTTGGTGTCGAGCGCCCCTGTTGGTTCGTCAGCCAAAATGATGTTTGGCTCAACGACAATCGCACGGGCAATGGCCACACGTTGCTGCTGACCACCTGAAAGTTCGTCAGGTTTATGGTGGGTCCTGTCCCCTAAACCAACGACGGTTAGAGCTTCTTTCGCACGTGCATTCCGAGCAGAGCGAGCCACGCCTGAATACATGAGAGGGAGAGCGACCTGCTTTAGTGCGGTTGTTCGAGGTAGCAAATTAAATTGCTGGAA
>JBGCDP010000406.1:0-12010 GCA_045105475.1 Anaerolineae bacterium | reverse complement strand
ACCCAAGCGATGATCATGTTCGCCTTTATCGACTTGGGCGTTGTGCCAGAAGCGGCATCGAGCTACCTATTACCCCTCACCGTGGGGCCACGTCGAGCCGCAGAGCTGTTCATGCTCAATGAGCGGGTTGGTGGACAAGCGGCTTACGAGATGGGGTTGGTTAATGGGGTCATGGCGCCTGGTGAGCTACAAGAGATGGCTTGGGCAAAAGCGCAGGTACTAGCCAAAAAACCGGCCGCAGCTTTACGCGACACAAAGATGTTGCTCAAACGGGGGCATGCGGCAATTGTGGCGGATCAGATGGCGTATGAAGGGGAAATTTTTGATGAGCGGGTCCGATCTGATGAGACTCGTGCGATCTTACAGGCGTTTTTGTCTAAATAAATAAAAAAGCCCTGTCAGGTTTTGAAAACTTGACAGGGCTTGGATTTAAACAAGCTAAATCTATTTATTCTAGGATACCGAGGTCCTGCAACATTTCGGCCGTGCCTGCTAAGTCTGACATCGCGCTCAATGGAAGATCAATCGCGCTACCATCAAATTCTGACAATGGTGGCAATGCACCCTCGATCTTTACACCTTCAACTACAGGATATTCAAACGTTTGACCCGTAAAGTACTGCTGACCAGGCACTGAAAGCATAAATTCCAAGAATTTTTCGGCGTTTGCTTTGTTAGCACTGCTTTCTAAGATGCCTGCACCTGAAACCATGATCAATGAGCCTGGGCCACCACCAGTTAAAAAGTGATTGCGTGCAGCAAAATCTTCACCCTGCTCAGCAATAAAGCGATAAAGGTAGTAGTGGTTCACAAAACCGACTTCTACTTCACCAGCCCCTACAGCTTCTACAGTTGGGGTATTTTTAGCATAAACAATCGGATTGTTGGCTTGGATGCCTTCTAGCCATGCACGGGTCCGCTCGTCGCCCCACTCTGAACGCATCGCAGTGACCATCGCTTGGAATGAACCGTTCGTTGGAGGCCACCCGATTTTTCCGTTCCATTTTGGATCGGTGAACCCTTCTAGGGTATCAGGCAAATCTTCAGGATTAAGGGTGTCGGTGTTGTATACAACAACCCGCGCTCGGCCGGAAATGCCGACCCAATCACCCGTTGGCCCTTGGAAGCGCGGTTGAACCAAGTCCATAATGCCTGATGGGACATCCATCAGTAACCCTGCATCAGAAATAGCACCTAAGCCACCAGGGTCTTGTGCATAATAAACATCGGCCGGGCTATTGCCACCTTCCTCTAGAATCGTAGCTGCCATTTCTGCCGTACCGCCGTAACGCACTTCAACTTCGATGCCAGTAGCTGCTTGAAACTGCTCGATCATTGGCCCCACTAGGCTCTCTGAACGGCCGGAATAGATGACTAGACTGCCAGCATCTGCTTCTTTAATAACCTCAACCTCTTTGATTACCTCAACTTCTTCAACAACGATTTCGGTAACTACTTCAGGTTGACATGCTGCCAAAACGAGTGATAAAAGCGCAATCAGCCCGATTAACACCTTTGTTTTCATAGAATTCATTTTTTCTCTCACCTTATAAAAATTTCTGTTGGGCAATAGCTATCCCCATTACTTCAACTAGATTGAGAGAAATATAGCAGTGGGAAAAGTGGCTGGCTACGGCAGCGGTTAAGTTAAAGTTTGCAAATGCATCATCCATAAACAAAACTTGATTAAACCTGCTGTTAACCGGGGTTAAAAACAGACAGCTGGAAAATGGGCAGAAAGAAATAAGTATGAAATGGAGGTTCTATTACCCGCAACAAAGTAATTTGAGATACCATTTCAGCAAATAACCTTTCGTGCGAGTTATGCACTTTTAGAAGCTTATGGCTCAGAGACTGACAGAAAAATTTATAATCGGCCAAGCGGTCGAGATATGGTTTGAGCGCATCGATCATTGGATTCCAGGGGTCATTGATCGGCATCAACATCCGGCCGTGTGGGTACGAACCCTCGACGGCCGAGAATGGTTTGTAACAAATGGCGCTCGAATACGACTATTAAAGCAAACGGTTGCAGACCCACCTACACCAAGGAGAACTGCAACCGAACAGGTTGAGGATCAAGCAACATGAAGGATCACACCTCCCATCAGTTGCTTGACCTCAATCGCTCCTTTTACGATCAGTTTGCTGCTCCGTTTAATCGTAGCCGGTTTGATCCCATGCACGGCTTCACCGCTGCACTCCCCCATCTACCCAAAACACCTGACAAATTAGACGTATTAGACGTGGGCTGTGGCAACGGCCGATTTGCGCTTTTTATGTCGCAGCAGGATCGTTTGGCCAGCTACACCGGGGTTGATTTTAGTGAAGGGCTGCTCGCACAAGCGGCCGAAAATTTTAGCCATCTCCCTGAAACCGTCACCTTCCAACCGGTTGATATCCGACAGCCGGCTTTTTTAGCCGATTTCCCCAAATACGATTTGGTCACGCATCACGCGGTGATGCACCATATTCCGCAAAGGAAATTGCGCTTGGCCACATTGCAAGAAATGGCGGCCCACTTAAAACCAAACGGCATGCTTATGATGTCGACATGGCAGTTTATGGATAGCGAAAGACAGCGACGCAAGGTAGTCGATTGGTCACATGTAGGACTATCAGATTCAGATGTAGAAGAGGGTGATTATTTGTTAACTTGGAATCGAGGCGGCACAGGATATCGCTACTGCTGCATGGTAGATGAGCAGCAAACGGCCGAACTTGCGGCCGAATCTGGGCTAAAAATCATCCATCAGTACCGGGAAGATGGCAAAGAACGAGATTTATCACTTTATACACTACTGACCCTTTAGCATTAACAGCGCATATCAAATTGCTAAAATCCTTCTCACCGACCGCTCATAGGTTGTCTCATAATCTCCTAATCAGCTAAATTTCTGGTAGAATGCCGATTCGGAGGATTTTATTTAATGGGTATACGTGAAGACATGACGGCCGATATGAAACAGGCCATGCGAGACAAAGACAATACAACCCGCGACACACTTCGCCTATTGCTGGCGGCTGTTAAGCAAGTTGAAGTAGATAGTGCAAACGCACTAGACGGGGCGGCAGTCGAAGCGATTGTGGCGCAGCAGGCTAAACAACGCCGTGAAAGCATCCGTGCTTACGAGGGTGCAGGCCGTACAGACTTATCAGAGCCTGAAAAGCTCGAGTTGGCCATAATCGAAAAATATTTACCCAAAATGATGGGGCGCGATGAGATTGAGACGCTTGCGCGTGAAGTCATTGCAGAAACTGGGGCTGATAGCCCTAAAATGATGGGGGCCGTCATGAGCAAGCTTTTACCGAAAATCAAAGCGATCGCTCCAGCTGATGGCAAGCTAGTTAGTCAAATTGTTCGAGAATTGCTGAGTTCGTGATCTATAACTCAAATGGTCAATAGCTGTTTGGCAACATGCCTTGTATTTGATCATTTGAGATGTGACCCACAGCCTTAATGAATGATAGTTCGCTAGATGCAGATGACCGGGTAGGACCACTTACCCTCATATTAAACCAGATGAGCCTTCTGGCGTTTTTCTTGGCCACGGTCGTTGGTTTAACGACTGTTTTGGGTGTCAGCTTTAATCGTCGTGGACAAGTTGATCTGGCGGTTGGGGATCGGCCGTCACGCAATGTAGAAGCACCACGTTCAATTACCTACATCAGTGATGTTTTAACCCAACAAGAACAAGAGCAAGTTGCTTCTGGCATTTATCAATACACGCCACTTGATCGCAGTGTCGGCCGGGAGCAAGCGAATCAGGCTCGAGCGGTTTTTCGTTTTATGGAAGTCACCCGCAGTGATTCGCTGGCCTCTTACGAAACAAAGCTCTCCTATATTCAGGCCATTGAAGAATTAGACATCACGCCAGAGACGGCCGAACTCCTGTTGAGCCTTTCACCGGAAGATTTTATTGAAGCCCGCAATGAAACGTTGGCCCAAATCTCATCGGTTATGCTGCAAACCATCCGACCGGAGCAGCTTTCTGTTGCCAAACGGGACGCCCGCTCACAGATCAGTTTTGATCTTGACCCACAACAAGAACAAATCGTTTCGCTACTTGCCCCCCAATTTATTGTCCCCAATGTATTTTTAAATGAGGTAGAGACTGAGCGAGCTAGGCAAGATGCGATTCTTGCCGTTGAGCCGGTACAACAGTTTATTACTGAAGGGCAGCCGATTATTCGCCTAGGGGAAATCGTACAAGCCAAAGATATCGAAGCACTTGAAAAACTAGGTTTACTCCAGCAGTCTGGCACAGATTGGTATCGCATTGGCTCCGCCTTTATGGTTTCAATCTTGTCTGCCCTGCTGCTTATGATTTACTGGTGGCGGTTTATGGATCGTGATCGCCACCCCTCCCGTCACTTACTGATCTTACTGTTTTTAATCCTGATTTTTACAGCAACAGCACGGGTAGCCCTGTTTTATGATGCGCTGTATCTATTTCCGGCCGCTGGTTTGGCAATGCTCCTGACGATTATTCTCAACCCAAGAATCAGCTTGATGGTTATTTTCGTCATCTCAATTCTAGTCGGTTATATGGCTGGTGCGACATTAGAACCGATGATGTACTTGGCAACCGGCAGTCTAATTGCGGCGATGACCTTGCGTGACAGGCATCGTTTCGGCTCATATTTTCGTGCGGGAACATTCGGCGTCATTGGGAATCTTGGGGTAATTCTTCTTTTTCGGTTAAGCCCAAACATGACACCTAGTGAAATCGGCATTGATTTGCTGATGGGCATCGCAAACGGAATCGTTATTTCTCCTATCGTCACGATTGGCGGCTTCTTTTTAGTTGGATTATTTGGAGTCATTACGGTTGTTCAGCTACAGGATCTATCACGCCTTGACCACCCGCTGCTGCAAGAGCTGCTCCGTCGGGCCCCCGGCACCTACCATCACAGCATTATGGTTGCCAATTTGGCAGAACAAGCGGCCGAACGTATTGATGCCAACGGAACACTCGTACGCGTTGGCGCTTTTTACCATGACATTGGGAAAATGGATAAGCCGGAATACTTTTCTGAAAATCAGGCTGGGCGCAACCCGCATGACGATATGTCACCGTATGAAAGTGCCGAAATTATTTTGGGGCATGTAACAAAAGGGCTTGAAAAGGCGAAAAAAGCACGTCTGCCTGCTCAAATCCAGAGCTTTATTGCAGAGCACCACGGCCGTGGTGTGGTTAAATTCTTTTACGAAAAAGCCAAGCAAGATGCAGGTGATGATGCTGACGAAGTAGACATCAACTTATTCCGCCACATTGGACCAAGGCCGCAGTCTCGTGAAACCGGTATTGTTTTATTGGCAGATACGATTGAAGCGGCAGCTACCGCAATTCGGCCGGAAACAGAGCAAGAAATCGAAAAACTTGTCAACAGATTGGTGGATGACCATGTGAAAGATGGGCAACTTAATCGCTCTGAGCTCACAATGGGCGACCTGCGCGAAATCCGTGAATCCTTTATTGAAACACTGAAAGGTCGCTATCATTTGCGCGTTAAATATCCGGGCAACAGTGAAATCATTGCTGATGACGAAAGTGAAACGGCAAGCACACCTAGCGATGAACCAGATGAACCGGTAGAAACCAATCAAAATGGAGCAACACATCCGACTCCGCTTTTACCGCAACCTGCAGCCGTTTTAGAGAAAACAGAAAACGAATAACCCTTTAGGGCTCACGCTCTCACTAGTAGCACCATGCCAAATTTTCAGATCGAATTACAGCTTAATGAAGGAGAGCCAGCCTTAAACCTAGAAGCTCTCATCCCCCAAGCGGCAAAGACCACGCTGACGCAACAACAAGTTTCTGATGACGTCATTTTAACGGTAATGGTAACTGACGATGAGGAGTTACAGCGGCTTAATCGTGACTATCGCCAAGAAGATAAGCCCACAGACGTTTTAAGCTTTGAAGATGGAACGGTTTGGCCAGATGGGAACCGCTATTTAGGGGATATTGCTATCTCGTTGCCAACGGCCGCACGACAGGCGGCGCAAGCGGGGCATGCTTTAACAGATGAGGTTGCCCTGCTGACGGTACACGGGGTGCTACATTTATTGGGGCATGATCATGCTGAAAGTGAAGAAAAAGCGTTGATGTGGCAGGCCCAAGCAGACGTGCTAGCAACCTTAGGCATTTCAATATCACTTGAGTATTTGTAGACCCATAACCCTACTCACCATATCGTCTAATCAATTCAACCATCGCTTGGGTGCCAAACTCAGGGGAACCAACTGGAATCCGTTCGTCTACCCCATGTGCCATGCGTCCAACATCTAAATCAGATGGCAGATCTAGCGGCGTAAATCCATAGGTCTGGATGCCAAGTGAATTGAAGAAACGAGCGTCTGTGACGGCCTGGAGCACCAATGGGGTCGGTTCGCCTTCAGGTCGGGCTTGCTTCAAAATATCGGCCAGCAGTGGGTAAAGGCCTAAATCAGGTTCGGCCGGTCCTAATGGGCCTGCACCTAAAATCGTAAACTCAGCATCTGTATCCAACTGACTCAACAATTCATCTAAAAACTCTTCTGGCTCAAAACCGGGCAGCATACGCACATCAAACTGCAAATTAATTTCATGAGGGATCACGTTAGATTTCACGCCACCGTTAATAATAGTTGGATTAACTGTGTGCTTGAGTAGCGGTTCAAGCACAGCCCCTTGTTTCCCCATGATCTTCAAAGCAGCCGCGGCCGTTGTTGGGTTAAGCAAGCGGCGAATCATAAAATTAGCTGGGAAATCAAGCTGATCCGAAATAGTCGTCAACATGTGACGCACGGCGGGGGTCACATGAATCGGCATCTGCAAACGGTCTAGCTGATCAAGCAGTCGGCCGGTTTTTCCCATCGCACTATCTCTAAAAATACCGGAGGCATGCCCTGGTTCACCACGGACTTTAGCGACAAGGTTAACGCCCCTCTTTTCTGCAATTTGAATCGGGAAAAAAGTTTTACCAGCAAGCTCCATGTTCCAACCACCAAATTCGCTAATGGCGTATTTGACACCAGCAAATTGCTCTGGATGCTCGTCTACTAAAAACTTCGCGCCAAAGCCCCCCCCATTTTCTTCGTCTGACAACACGCACAAAATAATATCACCGGCCGGAACAATGCCTTCAGTTTTAGCCCGCATGACAGCCGAAACCATCATAGCAACCGCCCCTTTCATATCTAGCGTGCCTCGCCCCCACAAAAAGCCATCTTTGATTTCCGCTTCAAATGGGGACACGCTCCAATCTTGCCCAACCGTTGTAACGACATCAACATGCCCTTGAAACAAAAGCGGAGGGGCGTCACCACGCCCCTTGAGCCGAGCAATCAAATTCGGCCGATTGGGGTCTTTAGCTAAAAGGGTCGTTTCAAAGCCAGCCTCAGTTAACAAGTCGTCGATAAACTCAACACAAGCGAGCTCGTTTCCTGGCGGGTTTGTTGTATCAAAGCGAATTAAGTTTTGTAGCAGTTCAAGTGGTGTCAGCATAAGTCGGTATTAGGATATTTTTTTATTTAAAGTGTGAATAAATAGTAAACACAAATGGCTGCAATGCAAACAGATTTAGGGGCTGGTACCAATATCCTCAAACCCCCTACGTCATGGGGACCAAGTATTCATTTCCAGTCCAAAGCATCTTTGGTTAAATCTATCTATGAATATCTCCACAACGCAACAATACATTCCATGGGGCAGGACGTTTGAAGAATATTTGTCCATGTTTTCGCTAACAGACGACGATCTGACTGGCAAAATTTTAGGATATTCTGACGGGCCATCAGCATTCAACTTCGAGTTAACACAACGTGGCGGGCAAGTTGTCTCAGTCGACTCTCTCTACCAGTACACAAGCCAACAAATACGCAAACTAATCGACGAGACTTATCCTGAAACAATCCAATCCTTCCATCGTAAAAAGGCGTTATTCATCTGGAAAAATCTGCGGTCTGTTCACAAGCTCGGCCGGATTCGGCTTACGGCCATGAATGACTTTTTGGCTGATCTTGAATGGGGAAAACTTGAAGGACGATACATTCAGAGCGATCTACCAGCAATCCCTATCACCAATCAAGACTTTGATATAGCGGTCTGTTCACACCATTTGTTTACCAACACAGTTCAAATGACACCGGAATTCCATGTTGATTCAATCAAAGAGATGACGCGTGTGGCCAAAGAGGTCCGCATTTTCCCACTGCTAGAAAATGGTGCTGTCCTCTCACGCCATGTATTACCAACCATCAGTTCACTCCGTGATGCTGGATATCGAGTCCGCATCGAAAAAGTTGACTATGAATTTTTAGCGGGTGGAAACCAGATGCTCAGAGTATCTGGCTAAAGCCTAGCCACATACATTTAAGCATCCAAAAGCAAGCCTAAAATCTCGAAGCCCGCATCAATTCCATAAAAGTTCTCTGAGAATAGACTTTCATCGATTTTGTTCGATAACACAATAATAACGGTTTGGTCAAAATCAGGGGCGATCAACATGATCGCATTTTGCGAATCTGTAGCACCATCGTGCCAAATTAGCGTCTGTTCCGCCTCTGTTGGCAGCGGTTCTATCACCCAGCCGTATCCATAAAAACTGGGGCCGTCATCATATTCTTGCACATATGGAGTGAACAGTTTTTCGCGTGAGGCGGCGCTAAGGATTTTGTTTTCAGCTAAAGCTTGGCTCCATAAATACAGGTCTCCTGTAGTAGAGAGCACGCCTCCAAAACCGATTAGCCCCCAATATGGGCCGGGTCGCGTAGCGGCCGAGCCAAAGTCTTGCCCATTGTTGTACCCATTAGCAACCGTGAGTTCTAACCATTTAGCATCATTATAAAAGCCGGTCTGTACCATCCCAGCTGGGTCGAACAGGTTCTGGTGCAAGTAATCCGGAAAACTTTGCCCTGAAACGATTTCAATAATGGTCGCCAATAACCCGTAACCGGTATCTGAATAAAGGTATTCACTACTCGGTTCGAATTCAAGTTCAGCTTCTAGAGCCAGCTTTTGAGCCTCATCTCGACTCGTTTCAACAAAATCCCCGGCATAGACATAGGGGGGCAGTCCGGCCGAATGGGTTAAGAGTTGATGAAGCGTTATTTCAGCTTTATCGGCCGGTATCTCAGCAAAATACATGTCTAGCGTATCATCAACACTTAGCTTGCCCTGCTGCTCTAAATGTAAAATAGCGGCCGCAGTAAACTGCTTTGAGAGCGAACCGATATCAAAAACAGTTTGAGGCGTAATCGCCACTTGGTCATCAACATCAGCCAAACCGATACCAGCCTGATAAATGACCTCCCCTTTCTGAGCGACCAAAATAGCACCTGCAAAATCACTCTCTTTCAATTGATCCATGTAACTTGCAATGGCTGTACCTTCACTGTTTGGGCCATTCTGATTGGTTGTGCTAACTTGCGCAGGTTCGGCCGCGCATCCTTGAAATGCCAGCACCAACCCTATCCATAAGAACATTTCTAGCGAACGATTCAATTTCAACGTCATATTTTATTTTCCAGCATTCAAAAATTAATGCTGTTAGTCTGTTCCATCAACGTTGCAGTTTGATTTCGCACCGATTACAAGATTGTAATCATTGAATTTGTCGCTGACTACGACAACGTTTAAAATACCACTGCATACCTTCCCCTTCCCAAAAAAATTATTTAGGCAAAACAATTTATGTCTTTAACTAAAAAAACCCTAACTGAGGTTAGGGATTTATTACGCTCTGGTGCAACAACTAGTGTCGCGCTAACAGAAGCGATCTTAAGCCGCATTGAAGCGGTAGATGGCCAAGTAAAAGCCTATGTTCGCACCACGGCCGAACTTGCGCTTGAACAAGCACAGGCGGCCGATGTACGGTTGGCGGCAGGCGAAACAGGTCCACTACTTGGTGTCCCTGTTGGCATTAAAGATCTCATCTGCTCAGAAGGGGTAGAAACTACAGCCGGGAGCAAAATTTTAGAGGGATTCAAACCGCCCTACAACGCTTTTGTCACCGAAAAACTGAAAGAGGCCGGAGCCGTCATCGTGGGCATGACCAATACCGATGAATTTGGCATGGGCTCCTCAACAGAATTTTCAGCATACCAAGCCACGGCAAATCCTTGGGATTTAAGCCGTGTGCCAGGTGGGAGTTCCGGCGGCAGCGGCGCGGCTGTTTCTGGCAGCATGGCTTATGCAGCATTAGGGACAGACACTGGTGGAAGTACCCGCCAACCCGCTTCGTTTTGCAACATCGTTGGCATCCGCCCGACCTACGGCCGAGTATCACGCTGGGGCGTCATCGCTTATGCGTCATCATTGGACCAAGTAGGCACCTTTGGCAAAACGGTCCAAGATGCGGCCGCCATGCTTGGCGTTGTGTCTGGGCATGATCCGCGAGACAGCACCAGTCTACAACGGCCGGTCCCCGACTATGAAGCGGCTCTGACCGGCAATATCAAAGGGCTAAAAATCGGCGTCCCTCGTCAATATTTCCCAGATGGGATGAACCCTGAAGTTGAAGCCGCCGTACGTCAATCGCTTGATGTCATGGCAAACTTGGGGGCTGAAATCCACGAAATCGACCTAAAAATGGCCGATTATGCTTTAGCCACCTACTATCTCATCGCTACTTCTGAAGCCAGTTCAAACCTGGCCCGATACGATGGGGTCCGCTATGGACCACGTGTTGCGGGCAAAGATGTAACCGACACAATGATGAAGACGCGGGCGCTGTTTGGGGCAGAAGCTAAAAGCCGGATCATGCTGGGTACATTTGCCCTCAGCTCTGGCTATTATGACGCTTACTATGGCAAGGCTCTAAAAGCACGCACCTTGATTATTCGTGACTTTGAAAAAGCTTATGAAAAGGTCGATGTCATTGCGACCCCGACCGCGCCAGACACCGCTTTTAAGCCAGGCGAACGGATGGTTGATCCGCTTGATATGTATCTGTCAGACATTTACACCGTGTCACTCAATCTTTCGGCCGGATGTGGCTTGTCAGTCCCATGTGGCTTCGATAGCGAAAGTCTTCCGATCGGTCTACAGCTTATGGGCAACACACTGCAAGAAGAAACCATTCTGAACACGGCTTATGCCTACGAACAAGCAACTGACTGGCACAAAATGCGGCCGTCTTTATAGGCCATCCACCATAGAAGGCAATTCTTTTGAAAGCTTTTTTTCTACTCACAAAAAACAACCACCTCAATTGCCGCTTGGCAGATGGGACTGTACTGGGGCAAATTTTGGCTCAGGTTCTTCCCTATGCGTCTGACGGATCAGTTTTCGTAACCGCCAACAACTTAGCAGATGATTCGATCTTGGCTTTCGCACCTGGCCATGCACGCATCGAAGTCCCGGCCGGGACCGGCAATCTGGCTGCGTTGCGCGCCTGTCATGAGCAAAACATGATCCCAGACGGCGCTTGTTTGGTCGTTACAGATGGCTCGATTGTGATCCACAATTACGACAAGCTGGCCAGCAACCCCGATTTACAATCGGCCAATATCATTTCGCTCATGAACCGAGCGTTCTGGTTTCGCAACGGAAACGCGCTTAAGAAACTACTCGACTGGCAAAGCGATCGGCCGATTGAGACAACCCAAGTACGGCCGGAAAAGGTCGTCTCTGTTGGAGATGTCGATGAGCTCGTGCTCGCCAATCGGCGTTTGCTTGGCATCGGCTATGCCAGCAAAGACGCGCTCGAACGTAGTTATACAGAGGAGTTCGGGGTCATTCCCCCTGTCTTTATCCATTCTG
Organism: Anaerolineae bacterium; assembly: GCA_045105475.1. Taxonomy (GTDB): domain Bacteria; phylum Chloroflexota; class Anaerolineae; order Promineifilales; family Promineifilaceae; genus WTJY01. The sequence continues at coordinate 257 of JBGCDP010000406.1, read as the reverse complement.
AAGCTGAAATTTTTTCCTCGATGCTAGGTCCCTATGTATCGATCGGAGCTGGCGCGACGGTTGAAAACTGTGTTTTAGAGAATTGCATCATCGATGATGGCGCACATATCTGCAACTTAAATTTAAAAGATTCGATTGTCGGCCGGAATCAGACAATCAACGGGCAACCTCAAACGATTATCCAACTTTAAATGGCGCAGGGCTGAAGCGGTGCACGCTGAACCCACGCTATATTTTTCATTATGACCAAATACGAA
>JBGCDP010000405.1:0-15183 GCA_045105475.1 Anaerolineae bacterium | reverse complement strand
ATTCATCGATGTCTTTGTCATCGGTGAAGCGGAAGACGCCATCATGAAAATTATTTCAACGATGATGTCGGCCAAAGGTATGGATCGCGAAACACAATTGCGCTACTTGGCGATGATCGAAGGGATTTATGTGCCCCGCTTTTACGATGTCGCATACAACGATGACGGCACGATCCAAGAGATCACCCCAAACATGCCGGAAGCGCCAAAGCGGGTAATGAAAACAATCGCTCCCACGCTGCCGCCCCCTGTTACCAAGTTTGTTGTGCCATACATCGAAACGGTCCACACCCGAGCACCTGTCGAAATTATGCGCGGCTGTACTCGGGGCTGTCGTTTCTGCCATGCAGGGATGATTACCCGGCCGGTACGCGAACGGCCGGTACAAGAAATTCTTGACGCGATGGATGAAATTCTTGAAAGCACCGGGTACGAAGAAATCGCCCTGCTTTCGCTTTCTTCAAGTGACTACACCCATGTTCTAGAATTGACCCGCAAAATTGGTGAGCGGTATGGGCATTTGGGCTTAAACATTTCATTGCCTTCTTTACGCACAGAATCTGTCAGCACAGAGCTCATGGACAACTTGGGAGACAGCCGTCGGGGTGGATTTACCCTCGCGCCGGAAGCAGCCACTGAAAAGATGCGTAACATCATCAATAAATATGTCACTGATGATGAGCTAAAAGAGACAGCCGACGCGATTTATTCGCGTGACTGGCGCACGATCAAACTCTATTTCATGATCGGCCACCCGAACGAAGATTTAGAAGATGTGCGGGCTATCGCTGAATTGTGCAAAGATGTGGTTGGCATCGGCCGCCAATATCATGGCAAAAAAGCGGCCGTCAACGCCGGGGTTTCAACCTTCATTCCGAAACCCCATACCCCGTTCCAATGGGTGCCGATGGACACCGTTGAAAACGTTGTGCGTAAACAAAACTTGCTCAAAGACCGGATGAAAATGACCGGTCTGCGTCTACGCTGGAACGATCCACTTGAAAGTGTATATGAAGGCTTTTTGTCACGCGGTGACCGCCGTATCGCCAATGTTTTAGAACGGGCTTGGCGCAAAGGGGCCAAGTTTGATGCTTGGGGCGAATTTTTTGATATGTCGATTTGGGAAGAGTCGTTTGAAGAAGAAGGGTTAGAGATTGCGTTCTACAACTATCGCCAACGGCCGATCAATGAAGTGTTCCCATGGGAGCATATTGATGTCGCGATTACGCGTAAATTCTTGACCGAAGACTTCCTCATGAGCCAAACGCAAGAAACCCGCGTTGACTGCCGTGATCAATGCTTTGCCTGTGGTATTTTGCCAAAGCTCAAAGATATGCGCCGTGAAACAAGTGAAGAGGCGTGGCAATGTCCGCCGGTCAAAAAGCGGAAGAATCACAAACCGCGCGAAGTGGTAATGCCAGATACGAGCATCGCCCTGCCGATGATAAATTAAAACTTAGGGGAGCCTACATAACCTAAATTCCGAATAAACGAATCATTTGGTTGAATCCCGATCACACCATGAAAATGGGAACTTGATAGGGATTTTCAGTTGAGCCACGGAAGTTGTTTGCTCCCATCTCAAAAAAGCTATGAACTAAAGAAATTCCTCTAAAGTAATTGCACAATTTCCAGCTGCTAATTTTAGCTTTGCATAAAGGCGGTCTGCACGCTATCGTCTCATACATCGAAATCAAAGGAGAGAAGATAAAATGAACACTGAACTTTATTATCTGGCCCTAACAGCCTTACTCACCGGTCTACTCTGGGTTCCTTATTCGCTTGACCGGATTATCAAAAACAACTTAGGGGATGTTGCAGGTTATCCGCTTGCTCAGTTTAATCAGTCAGGCTGGGCGGATAAGTTGATTAAAGCCCACAGCAACGCCATCGAAAATTTGGTTGTATTTGCTACTTTGGTTTTGGTCGCAAACGCGGCCGGGATTTCGTCTCCCGCCATCGGTACCGCTGCCATCGTCTACTTTTGGGCCAGAGTCACACACACCGTTGTCTACTCCCTCGCTATCCCTTGGGTACGAACAGCAGCTTTCATGGTCGGCTTTGGTGCTCAACTGTTTATCGCTTGGCAAATATTGTTTTAAAAATAAGCCGTCCCGCTTTTGGTACAATTTTATCTATCTCAATTTCCCAAGTCGTTGTAGCAAAATATGATTTTCCAGACATAATTTAACCTATGCAGACTTACTCCCATTTCATACTCACGGCCGTTTCCAATCGGCTGATGAAAAAAAATCCGCCCGATAAAAAGAAGTTTCCCCCACTGAACTCCAAAGCGTTGCTAATCGGCTCTTTTGCGCCCGATTTACCGCTTACCCTCATCGCAGCAGGCACCATCATCACCGACCTCACCATGGGAAATATGAACAACGAGGCGGTCACTTCCTATACAGAGCAGCTATTTAACGATTGGTTTTTCAACACCATCTGGGTCAAAACGGCACACAACCTTTTTCACGGACCACTGCCGGTGCTTTTTTATATTTTGCTCGGCTACTGGGCGTGGAAAAATGGGAAAACATGGGGCCCTGCACTATTTTGGTTTGCGGTCGCATGCATGGGGCATACGCTGATCGACATCCCGATACATTATGATGACGGCCCGCTACTACTCTTTCCGTTTAACTTTAACTTCCGCTTTTATAGCCCCGTCAGCTATTGGGACCCTGAACGGTATGGCCTGCCTTTTACAATATTTGAGCATTCGCTTGTTTTGATTTCACTCATTTGGATTTGGCGTGATTGGCAGAAGTCAAAGGCAAAAGTCCCAACCTAGCGCCATCTAAGTAGACATTGTTTAGAAATCTGCTGCATCCACTCATTTACCCCTTTCGCAAGCGTCAAATTCTACGACGATGGCGGGCATCTGGCCGACCCGCTCCCCCGCCCGCTTACTATAAGCACGACCTACTCAAGCGTGTCGCGGCCGAAAATCCCCATCTCACCACCTTTGTCGAAACCGGAACATGGCGGGCTGACACCCTCTACCAACTGCGCAATCACTTCACGCAGCTGCATTCAGTTGAACTAGATGCCGACCTGTACATTGCTGCGCAAAAACGACTTTATCGTTTTAAACAAATCACACTATGGCGGGGTCATTCCCCTGAAATTTTGCACAGGCTTGTTCCCAATTTGGCACAGCCCACTCTTTTCTGGCTCGATGCACACTATATGGGAGGTCCCCGCACCGGCCATGGTGTTTGCCCAGTTCTGGCTGAACTCAGCGCAATCTGCACCTATCTCGACGAGTCGGCCGGCCATCAAATTCTGATCGATGATGCACGCAACTTTATGCAAAAAGGGGATTATCCTACGATCAACGAAGTCACAGAACATATTGCCGGATATTGGCCCAGTTACAGGCTGACTATGCGAGATGACATTCTTTTTTATGCAAACCAAAGTCACTAAACTCCTAATCGAAAACAACATCACCTACAAAGAGCTGCCCCACACCGAAGCGGTATTTACGATGGAAGCGGCCGCAGCCCAGCGTGGCGTCGTCCCCGGCGAAATGCTCAAATCGATTTTGCTCCGCGATAAAAGCCACAGCTATGTGATGGCCTGCGTGCTCGGCTATGGGCAGCTTGACCCGAAGAAAGTGCGGGCCTTATTTCCAGATGGGGCATTTCGGCGGCTCACCTTTGCTTCAGCAGAAGAGATAACCGAACAGACCGGCTTCATCAAAGGAGCGGTCGCTCCGTTTGGCCTGCCTGACACCATCCCTCTTGTCATTGACCATAACATTACCCAGCTTGAGCGCATTAACACCAGTAGTGGAGACCACATGCTGGGCATTGAGTTGGCGACGGCCGATCTCCTCGCCGTAACTCAAGCCCAGCTAGCAGACATCCAAAAAGATTAGCCCTGCCCGTCTTACTGGCTCAGATGCTGTGCAATAGCCTGTAGATTATGCTCCTCGGCCACACTTAAAGGGGTCTCGCCTTCATTGTTTGCAATCGCAGGGTTCCCTCCGGCCGCCAGCAGCGCAAGCACGATGTCGGCCGCCTCAGCCTCAGAACTGCCAGTGCCTAAATATCCGCGATAAAAGACCGCCTGATACAGCGGAGTTCGCCCCATATCATCCACTTGATTGGGATCAGCACCCTGCTCCAGCAAAAATTCAGTTGCCTTAACTTCATGCCACAAAGCGGCCGCGTGTAGCAGCGGGCTATTAAACTCGCCAAACTGATGATCAACATCAGCCCCGTAGTCGATTAAAGTCATCGCAATATCATAGTCCCCGTTCGCCACAGCCTGATAAAGTTGAGCGTCTAACGCCTCTTGCCCGTAGGTTTCCGACGCCAAAATCTCTTGCACAGCCGCATGATCACTGCGTTCGACCGCAAATGTTAACCGGCCGCCAGCAAGCTGAATCATTCCGAAATAGCCGACTATTGCCAAAACAACAGCACCGGCGGCTAGGCTTCCCCCGATCTTCAACGGTTCCGCCTTTATCCAATCGATAACCCTCCTAAAATTAAGGGCCAGACTTAACAGGCCTGATAAAACGACGAGCAACACGCTGACTAGCGCGACAACGAGAAACTCGTCTGGTAAAGCGATTCGGTCACCACCGATCTTAATGCCAAGATTGGTTCCAAAGATCGAGTTGATGCCGCCTAACACCAAAATAAAGGCGGCAACAAAAAGCAGCATCCGATTGATTAGTTCTAGAATTAATTTAAACATGGTTCAAACACCTGCAAAAACGGCTATTCGGCCGGTGGGAAATATTCAATTGATTGCGCAACCGCATCCAGCAACTCACCAAACCCAGCATCCCACACCTCAGGCGAAGACATCGCCGTTATCAGTGTCCCCTGCCCATCGATTAGAGTGAGCATTAAACGCCCTTTCACCGGTGTGCCCCCATCGGTATTGGTAAATTCAGCGATGTACCCATCAGCATCGGGATTTTCAAAAGGCAAACGCTCTACTTCACCTAAAGTCTCATCGGCCGCCACCATAAACTCATACATTTGATCAGCCGTCATCTCTTCACCAAACTCTCCTCCAAAAATAGCGATCATCGGTCCGCTATCCTCGTTGGCTCCTTCCGCCATCATTTGAATCCCTTCTGGGTCATCTAAATTAATGCTGTAACCAACAGGAGGTTGAACTGAAAATCCGGCCGCCAATAGCTCAACTCGCTCGGCCAAAGTCACGGCCGGTTCAATAACAGGTATTTCTGTAGGCGGCACTTCTGTAGGTGGCACTTCTGTAGGCGATTCCTCGATATCTACCGACACGACCGCATTCTCACTGCTATCGGCCGTTTCTTCCGGTGTGCAGCTGGCCAGAAAAACAGTGCCAAACAAACACAAAATTGGGAAGAAATATCTAAACTTATTAGTCATCATTTTTATCCTTATATTATTTTTCAACAAATGGGTTGAGAACACCATGGCGGTGCTCTTTATTTGCTTAATAAGGGCATAGTAAAGCTTAGAATAGGGGATTAGAAGCTTTCTGGAACTGGTAGGCATAAAAGCGGAACTGACTCAATCGAAGGAAGAGACAATTTGCAAAATGGCAGGAAATTTAGGCGCGCAGAACCAATGGGGAGAATGGATAATTCTGTAGGCACCCCCAACTTATCTATTCAAATTAGGCGATTCTTCCGGCCGATCGTGATTCATAATCAGGTCATCATTCGTCCGCCAGTCACTAGGGAACTGCGAAAGGTCCGGCACCGGCAAGATTTCATCGGCCGCAGCAAACTCACCTTTCTCACGCAGCTTCACGCGGCGATAGAGCCATTGAATGTGATATTGAATATATTTTGAGCCAGGAAACGGATAAACCAGCTCATCAAATAACACCGGCACATTGTTCAAGTATTGCAAAATTAGCCACGGTTTTTCGTCTGGCAAAAAACCTGCAAAAAAGAACCCCATCGCTTCAAAACGCTCACAATAGCCCATCATGACCGGATCGCTCAAATCTAAATAAAGATGGACACTACCGAAATGACGGCCTTTAAAATGAGCTAAGCTCTCAAACACTTGATCAACAATATCACTTCCGGCCGTTTGAACTTCGATGAACCCCGCCCGCATATTGTCAATTTCTCTGCGCTGCACCACAGAACGGCCGTGCGCATTTTGACTCGCCTCTATCCTTTGGATAGGCATCGTCATATCGAGCTGCCCACACAACCGAGTCAAAATCGCCTCATGATGAATCGGGCTATAAATCGTTTTGAAATCAGGTTGTGTAATCGACTTATAAATCAACAAAAATGATTCTCGCTCTTGAGCAAATGGGCCAATTGCTTGCGGCAAGAAGTCGGCCGGGACTATACCCAAGAAAATTCCGACCGGCGTAAATCCAGCCTTTTCTAAGCGATTTTGAGACACCAAATGTCGATTGGGAATGGTGCCTGACAACCCTTGTGCATTCAAAGTCTTTTCTGCTGTTTCAAGCACACCGCTTAACAGATTTTCAAAAATGCGTTTTCCTTTATATTCTGGCTTAACCGCAGTCTGGCACAGATCAAAGATCTTAGAGTCAGGCACGCGTTTACGTAGGGTCGACACACCGCCAACTTTGCCAGCCTCACTTTCAGCCGCCAGCACAACAATCTCCCCGTTCTCCATCATCTGGCACGTCTCAGCGTGTGAATAAACATCAGGGATGCCGTAGGTGTATCCATATGCGCTGTAGATGCAGCTCACCATTTCATGCGCTTCATTAGGTTCCAGCAAGCGGTAGCCGATTTCCCCAGGCACAGTCTCAAACGGCTCAGGTGCCTCAATGATTTTGTTTTCTTTAATGCAAACAGGCATTGTCAGTCGTAACTGTCGGCCGCCTAACCCTAGATTAAAGGCTTCAATATGATAATGGTCACCATCAGTAGTTTCGCCCGACACCACCTGGGCAATATTGCGTCGCAACACCGTTTCGCTCCACGGTTGAGCCTTATCTGCGAAGCGAACAACAATGTTTGAATCGGAAATCAGCAATGCGCAGTCAACCCGTGGCCGTTCATGATACCAAATCGCATTCTGACACAGATATTCAAAAGTTGACCGAACTTGATTGCTTAGCTGGTTCTGTTCCTTCCTATTTAAATTACCAAATTTAGCCGCATATCGGCCGATTAATTCATCCGCAAAAAATGGCTCATCAAAATCAGCATGTAACGTGAGCTCAATTAGTAATTGTGGTTCTATCATGGTTAAACGGGCGTGCTGAAAATATATTGACGATAAATCAAAATAAATCCACCAATCCACCCCGCTAGTAGAGCAAAAAACAAAGTCAGCTTGGCCATCCGGCTCAGCGAAAGAATAGTCGCTGGCAAACGGTCAGACTTACGCAAACCTGTGAGCTCCCCAATCGCATCAATAAAAAAGCCGTTGACCGGCCCTGTGAAAAATGACAACCCCATCGCAAAAAGCGTCCCTTGAATTAGTTCGGTCCACGAGGCTCTAGACAGTAAATAGACGATGGGCCCAAAAAATGCATTAAACGCTACAAGATAAAACAAATCATGCACAAGTATTTTTCGTTCAGCGACCCCCAACTGGTCCAGGCCAAAAAACCTTTTAGAAAAGTCTCGCCCTTTAGCCACCAATAGCCCGGTTCCCAAATAAGTCATCGACACAATAACCAGTCTCGCCCGAAACGAAACATCGACGCTCATGCGTAAAATGACCAGCTCAACAAATATGTAGATGGGAGTCATCGCCATCAAAATCGCAGTTGAGTCTACAAGGTGGCGTAATACAAATTGTCCGGCTTTCTCAAAAAAACTACTGGGGTTAATAGGGACAGGCTCAGATGCATACTCCTCAAACTCATCTTCCAATCTCATTAGAACGCCTCCTCGTATCAAGATTGCAGGCGGAATACCAAAAGAGATTGTACTAACCTAAATTCAGCATCGACAATAGGACCCCCCTCTATTATGAGCGTCTCTAACCGATTCTTATCGATGTTTTAACGGGCTGATCTAAATGAAGTCAACCTTGTCTTCAGACAATTCACGATCCAGGTGATCTGTAGAGCTTGATTTGAGCACCCAGCCAGATGCCTGCTCTTCTAAAATCGTGATTGCACAAGTCTTCCCATCTATCCCTTTCCGGCTGCCTGTAAACGCCTCAACCAAGGTCATGACAATCACACCATGCGTGACAAGTAAAATCGGCCCATCGTGACTATAAGACAAATGACGGGCGGTGTAGTTCCCCCGGCCGCCTGCGACTGACTCATGGTTTTCCGGATAGCGGGGCATCACCAACGGCCGATAATCTGGCACAAGCCGGGGAAATTCAGCCAGACGCCCCTCGAGAGGTTTTTGCCAGCCAGTATAGTCATACCATTTTGGATTCAGCCATTCGACAATGCCATTTTCAACGTGGATGGGCAGATCTAAGCCATCAGCAACGTGCGAAGCAGTTTGAACCGCACGCCGCAGGGGTGACGAATAAATCGTTTGGATACCCGCATCCTTTAAAGCCACGGCCGTCTTTCGAGCCTGCAGATGTCCGGTTTCAGAAAGAGGGGCATCAAATGGCCGTTCGGCCGTCGTTTTCCAGCTTTTATCTTCGTGATCCAATCTAAATCCGTGTCGAATGATATAAATTCTTTTCATAATTATTTGATTTACTAAAATTGTGACATAATCAGAGCAACCACACAGTGACAAAATACCGATTAAATATAGGCCATTTGGCACTGTGTTAATTAGTAAACGAGCCTAAAATTAAATTGATCTATTCTGATCAGCGATCCTAATATCTCACAAAATAACTGTTGCCATGATCGACCTGATTATCTATTACCTAAGCGAAACCGACTACCTAAAACTCTTCATCATATCGATTGTGCCTATTTTAATGGCTCCACTTGCGGTCATCATCTTGACTCGGTACATCTTTCAGCAATTTGACCCATCCCTGAAAATGACCCCTGCCAAGCTGTTTATGTTTGTCGCGTTAGCCGTCATCATCAGCTTAGGCATCATGCTCTTGCTGCTGTTTTTGCTACTCCCGCCAGGGACAGATTTTAGAGGGCCGTTGCTGGTTACGTTAGTTATTTTTGGTCTGTTAGGAGCGGGCAGGCTCTACTTGGTTGAACCCACAGAAAATCAGTAGAGAACGGCAAAGCAGACCCCCGAAAAATCTACTTACGCGTCCACAAAGACACAAGCGACATATGAAACGTTTGAGGGTACATATCAAAGCCGCTAACGATTTCCGGTTTGTATCCCGCTTTTTTCAACAGCTTTCCATCACGTGCCAATGTTGCCACATCTGAACTAACGTAAATCAGTCGATTCGCTTTTAGCTTTGTAATTTCAGCAAATGCATCTTGACTCAAACCTGGTGCAGGTGGATCAAGGACGATCAGATCTGGCTTGACTTCAATTAGTGGCAATACTTCCTCAACAAAGCCCTCATACAAGCTCACGTTTTCTGTTTCAGCCAAATTGATGGCGGCATCCCCAATCGCATCCCCATTACGTTCAACACCGTGCACTTCGGCCGCCTGCTGGGCCAAATGATGGGTCAGCAGTCCCGCCCCTGAATACAAATCAAGCACCGTTTCAGACCCGGTCAGGTCAGCTAGCTCAACCACTCTTTGAGCCAAGGCTCCAGCCACAGGTGGATTTCCTGAAAATTCAACCCCGGCCGAAATACGGTAAGCGTGTCCGTTGACCTGGCGAACCACAAAGCTATCCCCAATCAAATTAGCGGCGGTCCGATCGGGTAACACAATGGCGGCCGACACAGGGAAATCAACAACGATTTCTGGTGGCTCAACATCGTTCACTTCCAACGCCATCAGGTGATCTCCATCTCCAGTTGACGCACGCAAAATTAGGCGGCGTAGATCAGGCAGGTCAAAGTCTAAATCGCTCATCAGGTCTTGCAAAGGGGGAATCAGGGTGCGAATCGGCCCTTCAGGTGGAACCACTTCGCTTACTTCAGGGTTCCACAGGCCAAACCCGCCGACCGGCGTTGGGCTTAAAACCACATCGTGGTCATATTGCCATTCCTCTGGTGAGCGTACAAATGGTTCCACTTTTACTTTAAATCCACCCAAACGCTTTAGCTGATCAAGCGCGACCCCTCTCTTATACTCAAGCTGTGCCTTGTACTTGATATGAGAATAGGCAAAACCACCGTGTGGGCCTAACGTTGTGCCTGTTACCGGCCGTCTGTTTGGAGATGATTTAACAACTGAAACCAGCTTAGCTGTAAAATATTTTTTCTTGCCAATAATCTTCTCAGTCTCAATTTCAACCATCTCGCCGGGGATACCACCCGGCACAAAAATAACCTGATTGCGTTTATCGCGACCCAAGGCTTGTCCACCATGAGCCATCGCTGTAAGTTTTAGTTTGAATCGAACCATTTAGCCACTATACAAGGTTTCCGAAACAGCGCCAAAAGCTGTTATGAGACAACCGGCTCCCTATTATTTACAGCAGCTGACTCTAACCGTTCCACAGATAGAAAAAAGCACCAATCCCCCAATTTTCCCTGCCAACATCACAAAAAAACACTATAATTGCCGAAGTGTAAACTCCTTTACACAGGATGAACGATAGCAATGTCCACAACAATCAAAGGCGGAGACATTTTAAACGGCCGATACGAAGTCAAGCGCATGCTGGGCCAAGGGGGGATGTCAACGGTTTGGTTGGGTTACGACCCACGCCTGAACCGGCAGGTTGCCATCAAAATTATCCATGCCTTCCTGATCAACCATTCAACATTTTTAGAGCGCTTTCAACGTGAAGCGGCCGCTATTGCTAGCCTGCGCCATCTAAATGTCATCCAAGTTTTTGACTACAATCAGCACGAAGACGCCCACTACATGGTGCTTGAATATGTCGAGGGGAACAATCTCAAACAAGAGCTTGCCATCAATATTCAGCAAGATGCTTTATGGGACACAGAGAGCGTCTTAAAGCTGATGATTCAGCTGACCGATGCTGTCGGGTATGCGCATGAGGGTGGCATACTGCACCGTGACTTAAAACCAGACAATGTGATGCTACGCTTAAACGGAGAACCGGTACTCACGGACTTTGGCATCATAAAAATGCTGATCGATGACAGCATCACACGGGCAGGCACCGTCTTAGGCACGGCCGCCTACATGGCGCCTGAACAGATTGAAGGGGATATTATCGGCCGCCAAGCGGACATTTACGCGCTGGGCGTGATTTTATTTGAGCTGATGTGCGGAGAAAGACCATTTACGGCCGACTCTCCTATTCAGCTCATGCTCAAACAAACAACCGATCCCCCTCCTCCGCTATCTGAGATGATGACTGAATCGCGCCGAGAAGAAGGCTTACACCTCGAGCCGGTTATCTATAAAGCGTTGGCAAAAGACCCTGAAAAACGTTACCAAACCGCAACTGAATTACGCAGTGCCATGCGCCAAGTGCTTGAGTCGATGGCGATTTCACCCGCTCCGGCCGAACCGATTTCCGTCTTTCATCAAGCCGACATTTCAGATCCTGCCGATCCAGCAGATGAGTTCGAAGTCACAACAGATATCAACTTAAATTACTTTGAAGAGCCTGATGCAGCAAAGCAGCGGGCACAGTCTCAAATAAATAAAATCAACAAACAGCTTGAAATCGACCCGTTACGCGAGGATCAGGTACAGCAGCAGATGCTTCTGCACGCGCGCACCAGCAACTATGCGGGGTCATTACGGGCTTATGCACAGCTACAGAGACGCTTTGCAGACGAACTAGGCATCGACCCACTCCCAGAAACGATGCAACTGCGTGACAGTATTTTATCTGCTCGCATTTCTCCGCTTCACAATCTCAAACCGGATGCAAGCCAGTTCGTCGGCCGTGAGGAAGAGCTAAACGCAATTGCCGCTCGGCTCACATCATACGAATGCCGACTCTTAACGCTGCTTGGGCCAGGTGGGATGGGTAAAACACGCATCGGCCGCGCTGCTATTCGTAAGTTAGCCTCGGCCGATTGGCGCTATTTTTTACATGGGGCTTGGTTCGTTTCTCTTGCTCCCATCAATATCGATCAAGATCCGCAAGCCCTAATTTATGCGATTTCCCGTGCTTGTAATATCCCAATTTCCGGTAAAGAATCCCCAGAAACGCAGATATTCAACTGGTTTGCAGAGCGGGAATCACTGCTCGTGCTCGACAATTTTGAGCACATCATCAGCCAAGCAGCTTGGATAGACGATTTACTCCAGCAGGCCCCCAAGCTACGAATATTAGTAACCAGCCGTCAGCGGCTCAGCATTGCGGACGAACACATCTACCCCATTTACGGTTTCGCCCAATCAGTTGATATGCCGGAGTCGTCTCCCAGGGAAATGCTAGATGATGGCTCACGCCTGTTTTTACTCACAAGCCGCAAACTACAGCCTCGTTTTCGGCCGGATTCAGCCGATCTTAAAAACATCCGGCGCATCTGCTCTCTACTTAACGGCATGCCGCTGGGCATCGAGCTAGCTGCGAGTTGGACACACATGTTCACCTGTGCCGAAATCGTTAACGAAATCGAAAAGAATATCGATTTCTTAGAGTCCAACATCAAACGCTTGCCTGATCGCCACCGCAGCATGCGGGCTGTTTTCGCTTATTCATGGGAACTGCTCGACGAAGCCGAACAAGCTGCCCTCATGAATCTATCCTTGATACGCGGGCAATTTAGTCTTGAAACAGCTCAAGAGATCGGGCAAACCACCATCGAAGTCATCACGAGCTTGGTCGACAAATCGCTCGTCACCGCTTTCTTCGGAACTGACAGCGAAGACACCATCAGCGGCCGGTCGTACTCACTTCATGAGATCACCCGCCACTATGCCCACGAAATTCTGACCATCACCGACGATGCTTTGCAAGAAGCCCAAAAACGGCACAGCAACTGGTTTATTTCATTGCTCAACAGTCAATATCGCGAAATGTACGGACCCGGCCAGTTTAGAGCGGTTGAAAGCATTTTCTTTGCTTACAACGATATTCTGACAGCGTGGGAGTCAGCATTACTAACCTTTGGTTGGGCCCATTACGACCTTGAATCGGCCACACACGCTCTGGCCAAATACTTTCAAATGGATGGGATTGAGCGCCAGGGAGCAGACGTCTTTGCGAAGGCGCTTCAAACCCTGCCGACGGCCGCGCCCAATAAGCTAAAAATTATTTTCCAAATTCGGCTGGCAGGCTTTTTGTTTAGGCTGGCAGATTATCAGCAGGCGGAAGAGCTGGCACAGACGGCTCTTGAATTGGCGAATGCTGAAAATGCTCAGCTAGAAGCCCGTAAAGCGATGGTGGTGCTGGGCAACATTGATATGAAAGTCGGCCGCTTTGCGCAAAGCATCGCTCACGGCCGGAAGTCGCTCGAAATCGCGACCGAACTGGGTGACACCCACGGACAGGCAACCTCTCACAATCTCATCGGCAGCACCAGTTATATTTCGGGCCAATTTGGTGATGCTTACACCCACTTTGAAGAAGCGTTAAAAGGGTTTTCAAGCTTAGGTGACGAAGACAGCGAGTGGCGCATCCGGGCAAATATGGCGTTACCAACAGTCATGGTAGGCCAATATCGTCAGGCGATGGAAATCATCCAAAAAGATATTGAGATTTCACGCAAGTGGCGCAATAAGCAAAAACTGGCCGTCAAGCTGCTCAATCTAGCCTGGGTCCGCACATTTGTGGATGAGTATAAGCAGGCCAATGATGAAATCGATGAGAGTCTGGTTTATTACCGAGAGTCAGGTGACGCAGAAGGTGAAGCGACCGCTTTTATTGTGATGGGACACATCGACATGAAGCAGGCAGATTATATCCCCGCCCGCTCCCACTTTCTGGACGCAGTGCGCATCGCGCATCGCATTCAGGCGATTCCCAAACTCATTGAAGGTTTAGCCGGGCTAGCTCTGTTCTTGCTTGAAATTGACAGCCTGCCAGAAGAAGCGTGGAAAGTGGCTGAATATTGTCGGCGTCAGTCACAATTGGGGTCAATCGGCTATTCACGGGCTGAAGAGGTGATCAATCGTGTGGGAGACTCAATTTCTGATGAGCGCAAGGCTGAGCTGGTAGAAGACACAAAAGCCTACTCAGTTGATCAATTGGCCCTAGCACTGCTGCACAATCAGGTGGACGAACTTTAACTAACTGTTGAGCGCCAAGCTCAATCGTTAGTGCTTAATTGACCCACTATGCGTTACCCGATCCCGGCCGAAAGAACCCAAACTGAAATCGAAGTCAAAAAATCCCGATTTATCGCCACCGCCGGGCCGGTCTTTTCAGTTGAGGAAGCCAAAGCGTTTATCAAAGAAGTAAAAGCTGAATTCAGCGATGCCTCGCACAATGTGCCTGCTTTTTTAGTTGGATATGGCTCCTCGATCACAAAGCATTGTAGCGATGACGGCGAACCATCCGGCACGGCCGGTCGGCCGATGCTGGCCGTGCTCGAAGGGAGTGGCTTGGGTGATATTGCGGTTGTGGTGACTCGTTACTGGGGTGGCACCAAGCTCGGTACAGGCGGCCTTGTACGGGCTTATGGTGATGCGGTAAAAGAGGTACTCACCGCTATCCCTAGAGCAGAAAAAGTGCCAACCCACACAACCATGCTCGTGGTCCCCTACACACATTTAGAACGCATTCGTTTGTTAGTTGCTGAGTATCAGGGCAAAATCGAAGATGAAGAGTTTGCGGCCGACATCACATTGGTTGTGCAATTCATTGTCGAGCAGTTTGAGCCGTTTCAAACCGCCCTCAATGAGATGTCACATGGCACCCTATCGGCCGAAATTATCGAAACAAATGAAGCAACGATTATGCCATTGGCAGCTAAGTTTTGAACAATCACTCCCATTCGGGATATAACGTCATTTCCAGTTTTATCCCGAATCATTTCTTGATAAACCAGCGATTTAGGTGTTATCCCGAAACTATTTCCGCATAAACCTGTATATATGGTCTTAGGCCGAAAAATCACTAAAACAATTCGGCTTTACACTAATATTCCAATATTATCCCGAATTGCGTCGGGTTAATACTATGTTAGGGTGGCTTACCCAGAATTGAATCGCATATTTTACGAATAAGATGGTAAATTAAAGGCCGTACGCTGAGGATGAGGCACCCTCACATAGGCTTGAAGCTGACACGGTGGAGGAACGGCCGCGCAGCTTAAGCAACTG
>JBGCDP010000404.1:0-3704 GCA_045105475.1 Anaerolineae bacterium | reverse complement strand
GATCAAAATCGGGTCATCGACCAGTTCCGAGGAGATGAAGACAAAGCGCGCATGGCCGCCTCGATCTTGTTAACAGGGACAGGCGTCCCGTTTGTCTATTATGGGGAAGAGATCGGGATGAGCGGAATAAAGCCGGATGAGGACATCCGACGGCCGATGCAGTGGCAGAGCAACGGGCCAAAAGTTGGCTTTACAACCGGCACACCGTGGCGCGAACCGGCCGATGATTTTCCAGTACGCAGTGTTGAACGGCAAAATGACGAGCCGGATTCGCTGCTCAATCACTATCGCGCGTTGATCCATCTGCGCAATGAACATGAAGCTTTACGCGTTGGCGCCTGGACCTTGGTCGATTCAGGCTCTCCGCGCATTTATGCGTTTTTGCGTCAGTCAGAAAATGAAACGATTTTGGTGGTGATGAATTTAAACGGGAAGCAGGCGGTCACCGAGGATAAGTATGGGCTAAACATCGAACTGGGGTTTCTTGAAGGAGCAAAAGCGGCCGTGTCGTTGTTTGGTCAAGAACCACGACCCCTTCCAGCTTTAACCACTGATACAGAGTTTGTAGAATATGTTCCGTTTGGTGAGATTCAACCACAAACCCTACATGTTATTCAAATCGAGCATTAAAATGACAATCTGGAAAATGTAAAAACCTGCAAAAGCATCGTAGAAAAGTGTCGTTGAAAGGCGATTTCTAACCAACCTGCTAAACTTGCGCTTCAGAAATTTTGCATCTAGGAGATTTTTCATGCTATCCAATGAAGAGCGCAGCAAGGTTGTCGATTCGCTAGAAGAAGCGCACCGCACCAAAGTACAAACCACCCGGCCGTCAGCCGTTTATCCTGACATTGAATTTGAAGATGCCTATGCGATTTCGGCCGAATTTGCAAAACGGCAGGCAGACGCTGGCGAAAAAATCATCGGCTACAAAGTGGGACTTACCTCTATCGCCATGCAGCGCAATTCAAAAATCAATGAGCCAGATTATGGTTACCTGTTTGAAAGCATGATGTACGCCGACGGGGCAAAACTGCGACATGCAGACTTCTGCGTCCCTCGTGTTGAGCTAGAGCTGGCGTTTATCCTCAAAGAGCCGCTCAAAGGGCCTGGGATCACTATGGTTGACGTGATCCGCGCGACGGAATATGTGATGCCCGCTATCGAATTGATCGATGCACGGGTCGATGAGCCGCGCAAAATCTACGACACGATTTCTGACAATGGGGCTGGGGCTGGCATCGTCATGGGTGGAACCCCCATCCGGCCGGATGATCCCCAATTGCGCATGGTGCCGGGGTTACTGTCTGTGAATGCTGAAATCGAAGAAACCGGCGTCGCGGCAGGAGTGATGGGGCATCCGGCCAATGGTGTTGCTTGGCTCGCCAATAAACTGTCTGAATTGGGTGAAGAGCTTAAACCAGGGCAGATTATGCTCGCGGGGTCATTCGTACGGCCGGTCCACGCCAAAGTGGGCGACACGGTTCGGGCCGACTTCGGCAGCTTAGGGTCAATTTCAATTCAATTTGTTTAGGTAGAGAAGATATTAGATGCTGGATAATAGATATTAGTGATATTGCGCACGGCACACTAAAAACTAACCACCAATATCTAACATCTTTTTTCGGAGAAAAAGATGAACATGCCAAAAAACGAGTTTAAAGCTCGACTATTAAACGGGGAGCTTCAAATCGGCCTGTGGTCGACATTAGGATCAAATATTGTGGCGGAAATTATCGGTGCCAGTGGCTTTGATTGGATTTTGCTCGACACAGAGCATACA
Organism: Anaerolineae bacterium; assembly: GCA_045105475.1. Taxonomy (GTDB): domain Bacteria; phylum Chloroflexota; class Anaerolineae; order Promineifilales; family Promineifilaceae; genus WTJY01. The sequence goes on along the minus strand of JBGCDP010000404.1, from coordinate 1,921 downwards.
CCCAACGAATTGCCCGGCCTCATCAGCCAAATGCAGGGGATGCAGACCGGTTCAGCCACGGCGATTATTCGGCCGGCTTGGAACGATGCGGTGCTAATTAAACGCATCTTGGATACAACTGGTGTGCAGACACTCCTGGTACCGTTTGTGCAGAATGCGGAAGAAGCGGCCGCGGCCGTCGCTTCGACTCAGTATCCGCCAAAGGGTATTCGTGGGGTAACGACTGGCGGGCGGGCGGCGAGATATGGCCGTGTGAAAAACTATCTTGCCGAAGCGGGTGATCAAATCTGTGTGTTGGTTCAAATCGAAACGAGTGATGCGTTAAGTAAAATCGGTGAAATCGCAGCCGTGCCTGGGGTGGATGGGGTCTTTATCGGCCCATCTGATCTGTCTGCGTCGATGGGGCACATCGGCAATGCAGCGCATCCAGAAGTTCAAGCGGCGATTAAAAGCGGGATTGATACGCTAAACGAGATGGGCAAACCGGCCGGGATTCTGGCGTTTAATCCTGACGATGCGAATCGGTATATCGATTGGGGCTTTAGTTTTGTGGCGGTTGGCTCTGACACCGGGGTATTGGGCAAAGCGACGGCCGGATTGGCGGCATCTTATAAAAAGTAGAACGTGACCAGTTTTAAGTGACCGGTGGGAGCCTACGCAACGATTTATTGAGCCAAAACGTATATGAGCTTATACAGATTGGGACGTTTTACTTACCCACCTAGTGTCACGCCCCAGATGAAATGATGGTTATTTTTTGCCCAAAGGGGCGTGACCCACAGTGTTTCTTTGTATTTTCAAAACCATCAAATCAGCGCTGTAGAAACACTAGTTAAATAATCCGACATGAATACAAATAGAGTCTTGCAAGTTTTAATCGGTAATCGGGAAACGATGATGAAGGGGTTTGCCGCTGGCACGGGCACCACTCTTATCATTGCTATTCTCTATATTTTCTTGGTTGGGAGTGCATCAGGCTTATTAACGATCATCTTAGCGGTCTTTTTAGGCCATGCATTTGGATGGTTATTTATACGCCCCATCGCTCAGATTATTGAATTTAAACAACCAGATTTAACCGATGAGATGAAATGGAGAAAAAGTTCTCTAATCGCTTGGTTGCCTATCGCTTTAATCATCTTTTTCCCTCAAACAGATGACTTGATCTTTTTTGAAAAGCTGATTGTCGTTGCATTCACATTTCTCGGTGTTTGCATCGCTTCGGTTGCAGGAGGATACAGGGTTACCCGAGTTAGACTAAACGTATATTACAAAGAATGGAAAGCATTTGGACTGGTTGGAGGCAAAGCAACAGGCTTGCTTTTAGCCATTGTCTGGCTCGTATCAGGCTTCCCTGCCATCCAAATGCAATTCGATGATGGTCTGCAAGCGACTCTAGCAAATTCACTTTCCACAATTCTGATTTTTTCAGTTCTTGCCACCTTTCCTGCCCATCTTATTTTTGGGATAGGAAAACTTTTCGGAAAAAACAGCGACCTTGATGAAAAATGGCAACTACCTTACTCAATAACAGGTATCGTCATCTGGAGCGGGTTAGCCATTTTACTTTTTGTATTTCCAAGCAGTTCGATAGAAAAAAACTTTTTAAATTATTTGTTGATTCCTATCGTTGGTATGTGTGGAGGCCTTGGCGGATGGGTGATGGGTTACTATTATAAAAATCAACATAGTGAGAAAACTGCGGAATTCATATTAAAATAGGCCAAATGTCAAGGCTTTGAATCATTTAAAATTAACTCAAAACGAATACACTGTGGGATGTCTATGACTCTTCTCCCAAAACTAAAATCTTTCATCTCTATTGCCACCTTCGCCTATGTGATCGGATTAGCCATCTGGTTTATCCTCTGGCTGACTGTCAAAGATGGCCAGTGGCTATTGGTGCTTGTTAATCGATTTG
>JBGCDP010000403.1:0-8086 GCA_045105475.1 Anaerolineae bacterium | reverse complement strand
GCTCGACTACATGCCGCCCCAAATGACTCTGGTGATTACCAGCCGAACTGATCCAGGATTCCCGATTTCTCGATTACGCGCCCGACGTGAACTTATTGAAATCAGGGCCGATGATTTGCGCTTCAGCCAATCGGAGGTCGCTGACTTCTTTCAACAAACAATGGGGCTCAAATTAAGCTCTGATCAGATGGCTGTTTTGGAGCAGCGGACAGAAGGTTGGGTGGCAGGCTTGCAAATGGCCGCCCTTTCTTTACAGAATCGAGACGATAAGGCATCGGCTGAGTTTGTTAATCAATTTAGCGGCAGCCATCGATTTGTGCTTGATTTCCTAGTGGAGGAAGTTCTAGCAGGACTGCCTGATAAAACTCGCCAATTTTTGTTAAGCACCTCAATTTTGGATCGTTTATGCGGTCCAATCTGTAAGGCGATCACCGGCCGGAATGACGCACAACAACAGCTTGAAGAGTTAGAGTCGAGCAACCTGTTTCTCATTCCGCTCGACCATAACCGAACATGGTATCGGTACCACCACCTGTTTGCAGATGTCTTAAAAGCCCATGCCCGCCACAATCATCAGGAGCAGATGGCTGATTGGCATCGCGGTGCCAGTGAATGGTATGCCCAAAACGGGACTGCGGCAGAAGCGATTCGTCATGCATATGCTGCCAAAGATTTCGAGCTGGCGGCAGGCCAAGTTGAGTTGGTCTGGGGCAAGATGGAGCGGAGCTTTCAAGAGGTGACTTGGTTGAGCTGGGTGCAAGGCTTACCCGAAAAACTGATCCGCCAGCGGCCGGTTTTGTGTGCGGGCTATGCTTGGGCCCTGCTCGATACAGGGCAGTTTGAGCAAATTGAGAAGGTCAAATCTTTATTAGATCAAGCTGAGCAATGGCTTGAAACCCCAACGGCCGACATGGTTGTTGTTGATCAAAAAGAGTTTGAATCACTGCCTGCTAAAATTGCGGCCGCACGGGCTTACATAGCTCATGCTGTAGGCGATCTTCCTGCTACAATGCGATATGCTCAGCTGACGCTTGACCTCCTACCAGAAGATGACCATTTCTATCGCGGAATTCCCACAGTAACATTGGGATTGGCTCAGTGGGCAAACGGAGATCTAAAGGCGGCCTTCAAATCATTTTCAGATGCTGTCACTAGTTTTCAGCTTGCTAATAATTTGCTTTTTGAAATGGGTGGCCGAACTGTCATGGCTGAGATCAAAGTAGCCCAAGGTCATCTTCACGAAGCTGTCCAGATCTATAAGCAATCTTTGCAGCGGTTTGCAGAACATAAAGTGCCTTTATTTAGATTCGGTGAGAACATACAAAGAGGCATGTATAGGGGCATTGGGGCAATCTTTTGCGAACAAGGTGACTTAGAAGCTGCCAAGCAACATATTGAGAAAAGTCAGGCTTTCAGTGAAGAATCTGGTATGGAAGATATTTCTTTTATGCTTTTTGTTGTGCAGGCGAAGTTAAAGAGGGCTCAAGGGGACATTGAGAATGCCATTGACTTGCTTGAAAAGGCACAGGCCTATTACAGTCGCGGCCGGATGCCTGACATCGCCCCAATTGGTGCGCTGAAAAGCCGAATACTTATTGCAAATGGTCAACTGACGAAAGCAGAGCAGTGGGCGAGTGAACAATCCCTTGCAGTTGGTGATGAACTTAGCTACCTGCGCGAATATGATCATTTGACGTTTGTCCGGCTATTGATTGCACGCTTTCGACAAGACAAGACCCCTTCAGATTTGAGTGATGCTCAAACGTTATTGTCCCGATTGTTAGCAGCGGCTGAAAGTGACGGCCGGATGCGGAGCGTGATCGAATGTCTTGTTCTGCAGGCATTGGCGAATGCGTTGGACAAAAATGAATCAGCTTGGGAAGTCCCTTTGCGAAGAGCGTTGACCTTAGCACAGCCTCAAGGGTATGTGCGCCTTTTTGTCGATGAGGGTGAGCCGATGTTTCAGCATTTGCAGCAGTTAGAACTTGAAAACCCTGAGCAAAAAGCCTATCGCGACAAGCTATTAGCGGCGTTTGGTGTGCAACCAGATAAAGCTATAAAAAGCCAACCGTTGGTTGATCCGCTGAGTGAGCGGGAATTAGAAATTTTGAGCTTAATTGCGGCCGGATTAAAAAACAAAGAGATTGCCGCAGAGCTGATTATTAGCCTAAACACGGTGCTGTACCACACGAAAAACATCTACGGGAAGTTGGGAGTTAACAAGCGGACACTTGCAGTCATTAAAGCCACAGAGTTAGGTTTGATTTAGTATTCTCGAAACCAAGAGTACAGGAAGGGTCTATTGTTTCCCTCCTAAAGCAAAAGGCAACGTCTGTTACCCCTATTGACCAACTTCCCTTATACTTGACAAGGTGATTGACACCTTACTCCAAACGCGGTTGTGATTGTTTCACCGTAGCGATACCTCTCGCTATAATTGGGAATGAAGCCTTCATTATTGCCGATGTAAACACCAAATTCATGGATCATTTTAAGCAGTTTCTTGACTGATGAATGGCTTCGATTCGCTAATCTCTAGGTCACTTTCAATCACCTCGATGTACTTGCATGCTCGAAAAACGTTGCCATGCCAAAGATACCATTTGACCCGCTCAAGATCGACCGCTATATCTTTCAAGAATTCATCTTCAGGCTGGGCTGATATCTCTAACAAAAACCCGAAATTGATAAACCTCTGTCATCTGTACCAATATAGCGGTTCATACAACTTGTAAAGGTTGCCCCCGGTTTTTGATGCTCTCGCCAGCACACGGTTTGAAATAGTGCCTGCTGGATTCCACCCTTTCGCACCATCTGAATACCCTTTCCACTATAATATCCATATGTCTGATGACTTGTTGCAAACGAAGCTATTTGTGCCTAGATTACGGCCGTCTTTGATCCCTCGTCCTCACCTCGTCCTAAAACTTAACCAAGGATTACACTGCAAATTGACATTAATATCCGCTCCAGCCGGGTTTGGCAAGACAACCGTCATTACTGAGTGGATTAATGCTTGTGACCGAAAGTTTGCTTGGCTCTCTTTGGACGAAAGGGACAGTGATCTTTCTCGCTTCCTGCTTTACTTCGTTCACGCAATGCAAACTGTTGTGCCATCATTCGGGGAAAAAACGGTGGCGATGCTGGAAGGGACACAGCCGTTCTCGACTGAATCCATTTTGACAACCCTTCTGAACGAAGTCACGGCTATCCCACATGAAATAGCTCTGGTATTGGACGACTACCACGTTCTCGATTCCCCTCAAATTGACGAGGTGCTCACTTTTTTTCTGGACCATTTGCCACAGCAGATGAATCTAGTCATCGCGACTCGTCAAGAACCTGCCCTACCTCTAGCACGCTTGCGTGCCCGGGGCCTGTTATCAGAGTTGCGATCTACCGATCTGCGCTTTACGGCGGAGGAAATAAGCGTTTTTCTAAATGACCTTATGGTTCTTAATCTCGATCCAGAAGAGCTTATTGATTTGGAAAAACGAACGGAAGGATGGGCAGCAAGTTTACAATTGATCGCACTTTCGTTGAAGCAGCGCGCTGAAACGAAACGATCACAATTCATTCAACAATTCACAACCAGCAATCAATATCTGATGGATTATTTAATTGATGAGGTCCTCAGCCAACAATCAACCCAAGGCCGACAATTTTTGCGATTTACCGCCATTTTACGACGTTTTAATGCCTCCTTATGTAGGGCGGTTGTGGGCAACAATAATCCAACGCGTTTAATTGATTTAGATCGGGCCAACCTTTTTCTAATTTCATTAGATGAAACCCATGTTTGGTTCCGCTATCATCACCTGTTTGCTGAGCTTTTACAGCATCAATTAAGGCAAACAGAAGCAGGTTTGTTACCCCAGCTACATCTTCGTGCTGCCAACTGGTTTGCAGAAGCTGGATATTTAGACGACGCAATTTATCATGCCTTGCAAGCATCTGATTATGATCGGGCAACGACGTTTTTATCAGAACACATTGAAAACATGGTCATTCGTGGTGACTTTCGCAGTGCGTTGTACTACATCAATCAACTTCCTCCCACGCATCGTAATATCGACCAGCGTATATGCCTTTATCATGCCTGGGCACTACTATTTATAGGACAATTTAATCAATGTGCTCAAACCATAGAGAATTTGACCGCCCTCCCTAACCTGTTAGGTTGGCCTGTCACTGCTTATGAAACCTTGATAAAAGGGTACTTGGCAATTCGCAACGACCGTTTCCCCAATAGTTTGCATCAAGGGATACCATTGCTTCAGCAGGCATTTGACCAATTGGCACAGCTCCCAGAGCCGGATAAGACAAACTTGATGATGCAAGGCGCGGCGGCAGTTGAATTGGCCTTCAACTATCCATTTGAAAATGAGATAAGAAAATCAGCCGCTATGGCCCAGTCAGCCGTGGACCTGAACGTGAAGGCTGGCAATTCGCTTGCGGCACTAGCCGCATGGAGCAAACTGGGTGAGTTTGTTTGTGCCCAAGGCGAGTGGCATCGCGCGGCCGATATTTTGAATCAAGGCTTGAACCAGGTACGGGTTTGGTCAGGCGAATTTCACTGGTCTAATTCTAAGCTTCTGGCAGCCGCACCGCTGATTCTAAATAAGGGATTGATTCACTATCAGTGGAACGAATTGGATAAAGCCACCCAGCTTATTGAAGAAGCTGAGGCACTTTATGCTCAACTTAATGGGTTAAACCGACCTGAAGGGATGTTGGGGTTAGCTTGGTTGCGATGGTCTCAAGGAAATGAAGCGGCTATCGCGGAAATTCTAAAAACCTTACAGGAACTAAGCCAAGCTTCCCCCTTTGTCTTCGTTCAGCAACGCCTCGAGGCAGCCGTTGTTGAATGGCAGATCCGCCTAATGCTGATGGGGGATAAATGGAATTATCTGCAAACCGAGATTCAAACTTGGGTAGAAAGATGTGGCTTACAAAGAGATGATCCCCTCAATTCTTATAATGAGCCAGGATATGTGGCATTGGTGCGGGCATGGTGTTTCATGGGTCAGGTGGAGGCTGCATTGATACTGATCCAGCGGTTGCAGACTTTTGCTACTGAGTCAGGGCGAACGGGTGATGTTTGGCGTTATCGAGTGATCGAGATCGTCGCCCAAAAAAAGCTGGGAAAAACAGATACCGCTCGCCACATTTTGCAAGAAACCATGCATGCGACCGAGCCAGAAAGCCTCATTCGTCTCTATGTAGATGAAGGGCAACCTTTGGCCAGCCTACTTCAGCAGTTACCAACCGCACCTTATCGTGATCGTCTTCTCGCCGCTCTTAACCGTCCATCAATTGAGTCATCTCAATTAGAACCGAAATCCCCTAATCTTCGGTCAGAGTTGATTGAACCTCTCAGTTCACGTGAATTAGAAGTGTTGCAATTACTGACGGCCGGTGCGACCAATCAACAAATCGCCGATAAACTCTTTATCGCACACACGACTGCCAAAAAGCACGTGAGTAATATCATGGGTAAATTGGGAGTTGGGAACCGAGTCTCTGCAGTAGCCCATGCCCGTGATCTTGGTTTGATCAAATAATCATTTATTACATTTCTCCCCTCTTTCTTCATCTTTACTCCCCTTAATACACCTTTCGGGCACCTACAAATCTGCCAGTAATCTGTACCATCCTCTTAAAGAATGTTTATTGCAAAGTAGGACAGCGATTGCAGTTAGTCCAACAGCGATAAACGCTAGATTCAAGGGGAAAATCTCATGAAAAAAATGATTCAAATGTTACAGACCAATATAACCGGCAAATTGGTGTTCATTCTCTTTGTCCTGACGATGGGCATCTATGCCACGATGTTAATAGCGACAATTCCGGCTGTTCAAGCACATGCGCCGGGTCTCCCTTTATTTGATATGTCGCCTGCTGGATACTCGTTTGAATATGCAGCGACTTTGTTGGAAGCACTAGGCGCAGATGGGCGCTCGATCTATCTGTCACAACAATTGCCTTTAGATTTCATTTACCCCGGATTGTTCGCGATTAGTTATACGTGCCTATTGATCTGGCTGTTTAGAAAGGGATTTGCAGCAGATTCTCCCGTATTCTATTTTGCTTTTGTGCCTTTTTTAGCAGGCCTTTTCGACTATATTGAAAATATCGGAATTATTCTGATGCTGCGCTCGTATCCGAATCTAACTACATTCACCGTCTCACTAACCAGTTTTACCACCATATTGAAAAGCGGCTGCACACTTGTATTTTACCTGTTGCTGCTAGTTGGCATCATCGCTATTGCTCGGCAGAAAATCATGAATCGCGCTCAAACCAATTTGCTGCGTCATCAAAAGGAGGCGCACTAATGGTTGGCTATCAAATTATTGTCCAAGGTTATCTGGATGAAAGCTGGTCAGAATGGTTTGACGATGTCATCGTCAGCCACAAGCCCAATGGCACAACATTGCTTACCGGAAATTTGCCAGATCAGGGTCGATTGTTTGCCATCTTTCACAAAATCCGCGACATGAATCTGACCCTGATCTCCGTAAAAAGGATTGATGCATTCGAGTTTGGAGGTGAGGCATGTCAAAATGGTTGTTAAGCATAACAGTTGCACTAGGTTCATTGATACATAATCAATTAATGCTTAAACATGACATTAAAGCAAAATTTTCAAAACCCAACCAGGCTCAGAAAGCGAGAAAATCATGATTTATGCTGATATAGAAATTATCAAGATGATGGCCGAAGAAAAACGATACAAACCACTCATGATCGAGGGGATTATCATTCAACACACCAAGCAGACGGGTATATGGCGCCAACAGCTAGTGGCTTTACTGTGCAAGATAGCAAGTTCGTTTGAAGCAATTTGGATTTGCTATTGCGGAGGCAATCATAAGCAGTTTCATGAGAAAGACAGCCTATCGTTGCCCCACGGAGGATTTAGAAATGAATACTGTAAATAACGGAAAGAGAGTCCGGTGGGGTTGGTGGGTAATGGCGATCCTCTCATTTTTAATTGCGCTATACGGATCAGCATACCTCATATTGGGGGAGCAAATATTTCCACCAAACTTAGCAGAATCCTTCAAATTACACCTTTGGGCCATCTACACTCACATAGGCGTAGCAGTGATTTCTCTTGTCATCGGCCCACTTCAATTTCATGCAGGCTTTCGACAAAAGCGGATAAATCTGCACCGGAACCTTGGGAAAGTTCATATCATTGCTGCAGCCCTGACGGGGCTGACCGGTTTATATCTGTCGTTTTATGCGCTCGGCGGTTGGGTTTCATCCTTGGGGTTTGGGATATTGGGAACACTGACAATGATTACCACTGGGTTGGCCTATCAGCGTATTCGCGAAGTTGATATTGATGCCCATCGTCGCTGGATGATTCGCAGCTATGCACTATTGTTCGCTGCAGTAGCCCTACGGCTCTGGTTACCGACGTTTGCCATTGCGCTCCCTAATTTTGAATCTGAGACCGCGTATATCCTCACATCCTGGCTGTGTTGGGTGCCAAATCTGATCGTAGCAGAATGGTATGTGCAACGAAACCCGTCTGCCAAAAACCCGCTTTTTCCGCAAAAAAGTTGGCAGTAGGTGACATCATCGTTAAACACAGGCCTACTACAGTTTTAACCACAGTTTTTTCCTGAATAACTACAGTTTCCTGTGGGGAGCAACCCTGCTCAATTTTCTATGCTAAGCACATGATTAACAAGCGCACAGATGGCCCACAACATTATTTGATTGTGGTTCAAGGGATTTTAGACATCCAATGGCAAGAGTGGTTTGACGGACTCACCATCACCCCACAGCCAAACGGTTGCACGCATTTAGAAGGCAGTATTCGAGATCAAGCAGAGCTGCACGGCGTCCTAAAACGGATCAACAATTTGGGCTTGAAGTTGATTTCTATTACTCCTCTAAAGCCATCTGACGCACAAATATGAAACATTTCTACAAAGGAGAAATATCATGAATTCGTTACGAAAAGCAGGTGGATTTGCAGCCTTATATGAGGCTCTAGCTTATGTCATTGCAATGGTCGGTTTTTTAGTCGTCATCAATCTTGGTGATGCCACTGATCCCGTTGAAAAAA
>JBGCDP010000402.1:0-5160 GCA_045105475.1 Anaerolineae bacterium | reverse complement strand
TTAAATCGGTTAAAGTAGCGGCTTATTTTTATATCTTTTTGCAGCTTTTATGGTTCAGCTATTAATCGACAATCCGCTCCTACTTCTATTCCTTGTTTGTGCCATCGGCTATGGAGTCGGCAATATTCGCATCAAAGGGAGCCGTTTGGGCATTGCGGCCGTCCTTTTTGTCGGGCTAGGCATCGGCGCTTTTAGCCCTGATCTAAAAATACCCGACATCGTCTTTCAACTAGGCCTCGTCATTTTTGTGTACACCATCGGTCTTAGCAACGGGCCGGGCTTTTTTGCTTCATTTCAGGGAGATGGGCGGCGTACGCTTGGATTTTTACTCGTTATCCTGTTTTTGCCCGCAATCCTGACGGTTGGGTTGAGTTTGCTGTTTGGGATCGATGCTTCTGTCTCTTCCGGTATTTTTGCGGGGGTGTCAACCAATACACCTGCGCTTTCGAGCGTGCTCGACTACATCACCAATACGGCCCCGGCCGCCACGCGCCAAGGGTTATTGGCCGATGTTGTTGTGGGGTATTCGCTCATCTATCCGGTCGGTGTGATCGGCTCGATGCTGATGATTAGCCTGATGGAACGGGTGTGGCAGATCGATTATGCGGCCGAGGCGTATGCCTTGCGCCAAAAATATCCGATGGCCCAAGAGATGAGCAACCGGACGATTCAGCTGACGCAGATTGGAGATGGGGGGATCGTGGTGCGCGACTTTATGCGTCAGCACCAGTGGAATGTCATTTTCGGCCGGATGAAGCGAGCCGACAACGAAAATTTGCACTTGGTCCACTATGACACGCGCCTGTTTAATGGTGATCTGCTAACGGTTGTGGGGACGGCCGAAGATTTGGGCCTGCTGACCGAGGTAATCGGTGAGGAGGCTACTGTTAACCTGTCGCTCGATTCAACCCACTATTCCCAAAGTCGGATTTTTGTCTCCAATCCTGAAGTGGCGGGCGAAAAGCTAGCAACGCTCAATTTAACTGAACGGTACAACGTGATCGTGACCCGCATCGGCCGGGGGGATACCGATATCCTGGCGACGAGCAACGCAGTTGTTGAGCTAGGTGACCGGATTCGGATTGTCGGTAATCGAGATGATATTCGCGAGCTACGCAAAGAATTTGGCGATTCGTATCATGCGTTGAGCGAAATTAACCTGCTTTCACTCGGATTAGGCATCACGCTGGGTCTACTTTTGGGGATGACTACCTTTTTGCTGCCGGGTGACATCGCCTTTCGCTTGGGATTTGCCGGTGGGCCGCTGATCGTGGCACTCATCCTAGGTGCCTTGCGCCGGACGGGCCCCATCGTTTGGACATTGCCCTACAGCGCCAATTTGACCCTGCGCCAGATCGGCCTGAGCTTTTTACTGGCGGTGGTTGGGGTTGGCTCCGGTCATACTTTTTTTACAACGATTAGTGAAAGTGGTGGTGGGCTGATTTTGTTGATAGGAACAGTCGTGACCCTGTTGTCCGCTTTGATCTCACTGTATGTCGGCTACAAGTGGTTCAAGATTCCGTTTAGCCTGTTGATCGGGATGATTTCGCTGCAACCGGCCGTGATCGGCTTTGGCTTGGAGCGAGCCAAGAATCAGCTCCCCAATGTCGGGTATGCGATGACGTTCCCGATCGGGATTATCAGCAAAATCGTCTTTGCACAGCTGATTTATATTTTGCTGGCGAATTAAACTATGGAAATTATCAAAGCTCAGCCTGAGCATGCCAAGATTCTTGCGACACTTCTTGAACCGGTACAGAAAATCCATGCGGATCACTACCCTGATCTGTTTAAATTTCCGCTAGATCGTGAGGCAGCTGAGAAATTTTTCAGCAATCGGATCGGGCAAAGGCACAGTACGTTTTTCATTGCGATGGTTGATGGCGAACCGGCCGGTTACATCTGGTGTACGCGTGAAAACCGGACCGAAAGCCTTTTTAAGCATGCTCATAGCATGATTTATATCCAGCAACTTTCGGTGAATCCTGAAAGTCAGGGGTTAGGTGTCGGCCGGGCGTTGATGCTGGCGGCCGAAAAGCTAGCCGAAGACAGTGGTGTGACGAAGATTGAGTTGGATTCGTGGGGATTTAATGGGCAGGCTCACAGTTTTTTTGAGAAGATGGGGTATGCACGGTTTAATGTGAGTATGTGGAAGACGTTGGAGCTGTAGCCAAAAGCAGCTAAGAAAGTTGGGGTAGACAGGTCGTTCGCAATTTGCTAACATTTGTGATGTGCATATAATCTCACGAAAAACATTAGCTGAGTTTTGGGAAAAACATCCCAATGCAGAAAGCCCGCTAAAAGGGTGGTTTACTCGAACGAATTATGCGCAATGGCAGCATTTGGCTGAGCTAAAAAATGATTTTCCATCGGCCGATTTAGTCGGCCGACTGACTGTTTTTAATATCGGTGGGGGAAACTACAGACTTATTGTACGTGTGGAGTATCAGCTTCAAAGAGTTTATATTCGGCATATTTTGACTCATGCGGAATATGACAAAGGCAATTGGAAAAATGACGACTGGAATGCTTGATTACCCAAAATTACTTCAAATTTACCAACCTCGGCCGATTTCAAACGAAAAGCAATATGATTTGATGGTGACCCAACTCAACCAACTCTTGGATTTGGCTAATCCTACACTTGAAGAAGAAGACATGCTGCACCTGCTGGGTACGTTAATTGCTGATTATGAAGCTCGTGAATATTCAGATGATCAGTTTGAGTTACGAGGAGTTGATTTAATCAAAGAATTGATGGCTCAAAAGGGTTTAAAGCAAAAAGACTTGGTCCCGATTTTTAAGACAAAGTCGATTGTTTCTGCCGTGTTTGCTGGCAAACGAAAGCTAACAGTTGACCATATTAATCAGTTGGCTGAGTTTTTTAGACTTCCTCATTCATTGTTTTTCATAGCCGCTTAAGACCTACCACGCGTTAGCAAATCTTTAAAGCTGTGTATGTTCTGCCTGTTCTGTTAGTTGAAAAACTTAAATGCGAAATTGGATTAAAAACAATTGGGGAAAAATCCTAATCTTAACTCCAATCTTAGCCATTCTAATTGGATGTGGCCGTGTTGCTTTTGTCTTTTCCTACGGCTCACCTCTTAGGCTTGAAGCTAGCGATTTCACTGTTGAAGATCCCAAAAACCAAGATGAAATTGCTTATACATTCATTGAATCAATAGCATTTCACAAGATTGAAGGAATTAAGCCATTTGTGGTTGAGTCAAAAAGGGATGACCTAATTAAACTGGTAAACCAAATTGAACCTGCAACTAATCGATGTCGACATCCTTTTGATTTGGTACTTTTGGGTCCCGGTTCAAGTTATAAACAAAACTTGGAACAGAAAATATCAATCCAATATCAGTGCCCTGTTGAAGGGGAATTAATGAACTATAGGACATATTTCCTTACTGCAACAATTTTTTTTGAAAAAGATGCGAACGGTCATTTGAGAATTATTCGATGGTGTGGAGTAAGAGCATGGCATAACGAAGATATAGGATCCAAATGCTCTTAAGTGGAACATAAAGCCACTTTAGCTTAATTATCCGGCGCCGTCACAATCCCCTGCCCGGCCGCCCATTTATCTACATCCCGGCCGTCCAAAATCGCCCCCATCAACCCTGGAAAATGCTGCGGCGTACAAGCAAACGACGGAATCCCCAACCCTAAACATTCAGCCGCCAACTCCCGACTAAAACGGGGTGCACCCTCATCATTTAAAGCCAACAGCGTCACTACCTGCACCCCACGGCCGACCAAACCGGCCAGCCGTTCAACAAGTAGCTCCTTATCGCCACCCTCATACAAGTCGGTGATCAAGATCAGGGTTGTTTCTGTCGGCCGATCGACAATCTGCTCACAATACCCCACCGCTTTTTCGATATTTGTCCCGCCTCGTAGCTGAATCCCAAACAGCATATCAACCGGATCCTCAAGTTCGTCAGTTAGATCAACCACGGCCGTCGAAAACATCACCAACTTGGTTGAAATCGCCGGAATCGACGCCATGACGCTGGCATAAATCCCTGCGTATACCATCGATGCAGCCATTGAGCCGCTGGTGTCAACGCACACAATGATGTCGCGCAACCCCCGATCTTGTCGGCCGTACCCGATCAGCTGCTCCGGCACAATCGTCTTTTGATTCGGCTGATAGTGCTTTAAATTTTTGTGGACCGTGCGCCCCCAATTAATCTCTTTGTGCTTCGGCCGTCTGTTCACCGTCGGCCGATGGATCGCCCCGCGCACCGCTTGTTCCAGCGGCCGTGTCAACTGCTCACGCAGCTCCTCAACGATTTTACGCACCACCATTTTTGCCGTTTCTTTTGTCCGAGCCGGTAATACTCGTCGTAACGCCAAAATCTGTGACACCAAATGGATGTCCGGCTCGATATGCTCCATCAATTCAGGATCATCGAGCAATTTACGCAAATTCGATTTTTCGAGCAGATCACGCTGCAACATTTGGGCGACAGGCTCAGAAAACATTTCACGAATGTCACCCAACCAGCGAGCGATATCTGGATCAGCATCGCTCAAATCCCCTTCGTCGTTCGACTCATCCCCATAAAGCTGTTCTAAAGCACGGTCGATTTTTTGATCTTTCTCATCAAGATCAGGAATACCCTGCGACGGCATCCCGTCTTGGCCGTCTCCGTCAGACGATTGGCTCGCTTGGCCGTCCTCTCCCTGTTCTTGATCTTCTTCGATTTTGCCTAAAATGAGTCGCCAGCGGCGTGTTCGTTCGTTAATCATGTCAATATTTTCTCTAAATAATCAAACACACCATCGGCCGGGTTTCCGTCTTGTCCGACCTGCACAATTAGGTCGTTGGCTTTCACCGGCCGACCGGCCGAGCGTCGGCTGAGCACATTTTTGGCCGATTCAGAAAACGCAGTAAACGTGCGGCGTAACAGCGGCATAATCTCGTGGAAAGCACTTTCACCTAACCCAATCACCCAATGATCGAGTACGTTCCAAAGCTGACGGTCATGGACCAACACGAGTTCTGAGTCTCGTAAAAAGCCATCGAGCCAGAACCCTTTTTGAAGCAGCGCTTCGTTTTGGGTGGGATCTACCCCTTTCTGGCTTCCCGATAAGGCTCGCCCCAATTCAATCGCAGTCTCTTCTTTGTCTAACCGATTCGCCTGA
>JBGCDP010000401.1:0-5691 GCA_045105475.1 Anaerolineae bacterium | reverse complement strand
GTTACCTTTAACTGGACAGACAACCCAGGTGGCAGCGGGGTTAACCCAGATGCGTGTAATTTAACGACGGTTGTGACAGCTCAAGGAAGTAACGTTGGGTATGGCGGCGGCTGTTCAGACTTGGCTGGCAATGTGGGCGAGTATGTCGACTTCTTGCTGATCGATAAGGATGCACCGGAAACAAGCATTACGGCCAACCCACCTGCGACCAGCACATCGGCCGATGCAGCTTTTGAATTAAGTGGGACAGATGCGGTGGCAGACGACAATGCTCTAGACTTTGAATGTCAGCTAGATGGTAGCGGCTTTACCCTTTGCGGCAGCTCGCAAAGCTATACCGGTTTGAGCAATGGGAGCCACACCTTTGGGGTACGTGCGAGCGACACCGCCGGATTGGTTGACCCAACAGCAGCCAGCTACACATGGACGGTAGATGTGGCAGATCCTAATGAGCCACCAGTTGTAAGTGCGGGTGATGACCAGACGATTATGCTACCGATTGTGGCAAATCTAGCCGGAACGGTAACTGACGACGGGAATCCCGGACCGGTTTCGGTATTGTGGACACAAGAAAGTGGTCCGGGCACAGTCACCTTTGGTGACGCAGCTTCAGCCACGACAACGGCTGGCTTTTCGGCCGCAGGCACCTATGTCTTGCGCCTAACGGCCGATGATGGTCAGGTATCCGCTTTTGACGAACTAACCGTAACGGTCAACGAAGAACCTGCCGGAGAACTGTTCGCAACCTGTGGCGGGTACGATGTCTTCGAAATCGGACCCGGGGTTTATGAAGCACCTGACTTCAATGGCAACCTCATCATCGGCACCAATGCAGGCGAATTGATTCAAGGCACCAACGGCCGTGACCTCATCCTTGGCCTAGGCGGCCCAGATGAGATTTACGCTAGACGAGGCAATGACATTATCTGCGCTGGCAGAGGCAACGACTATGTTGAAGGTGGCCGTGGAAACGATCTCATCATCGGTGGCACGGGTGGCGACTGGCTCATTGGAAGTAATGGCAACGACGAGATTTGGGGTGGCAGAGGCCACGATTATCTCGAAGGAAGTCGTGGTAGAGACACCATTTACGGTGAAGAAGGGTTTGATGTTTTGCGTGGCGGCCAGCAAAATGACAGCCTCTTCGGCGGCAATGGTGGTGACACCCTTAACGGAAGAAACGGAAACGACTCCTGCAACGGTGGAAACGGCAATGACAGCCTTGCAGCATGTGAATCGTAACTCGCTAATCGGAATGGCTCCAGCTCCTACTGGTTAAGCCAGCGAGTTTAAGTTGAGACAGTTAGGAAGGGTTGATTCTTTATGAGTCAACCCTTTTTTTGTTTTATTCGGTTAAATGGACAATTTTATAGGATTCAATTGGCTATAAATGCGCTTAATCTTACCTGCTTCGATATGTAGCATCATAATGCTATATGGATCCCCATTTAACAAAATAAGAATCGCTGGCCGGCCGTTTACGTGGATAAATTCTGGTGTGTACCCTTGACCCGCCTGCTTCGTCAAGCCCAGCATAAATCGGGCAACCTTATCCGCACCTATTATCGGTTTGAGAGCCGCTTTACGTACCCCGCCTCCGTCTGAATATTCGATGACATCGTCAGACAAAATCGCTAACAGTCCATCCATCGAACCGCTCATACAAGCGGTCGCAAACTGAGCCAAAATCTGCTGATGTTCGGCCGGAGTTGTGTCAAACTTCGGCCGGTCGGTCGCTACGCTACGCTTCGCCCGACGTAAAAGCTGGCGGCAAGCCGCCTCTTTTTTTTCAACAATTTCAGCGATAGCGGCATAGTCGTAATCAAAGACCTCGCGCAGTAAGAAGACAGCCCGTTCGGCTGGAGTTAGCCGTTCAAGCATATGCAAAAAGGCAAACGACAATGACTCTGCCAATTCAACAGTTTGATCTGGCTCGACCCAGTCAGCTAAATTACGCGATTGGGCCGTGTTGATTGGCTCGGGTAGCCACTCCCCCACATATTGCTCTCGCTTAACTTGAGACGATTTTAAGTGATCAAGGCACAAGCGTGTCACAGTTTTGGCTAAAAAAGCTTTTGGGTTCTGCACGGCCGATTGATCGGTTCGATCCCAACGGAGCCAAGCCTCCTGCACCATATCTTCAGCTTCCATCATACTGCCTAACATACGGTAAGCGATTGCGAAAAGGTAATTGCGAAGTGTTTCAAATGATTCGGTCATAAGGGAGTTAGGTCTACAAACGATCCAAACAGGTGATGATAAATAATTCACCTGAAACGACTAAATTGGTCATGTTCTGATCAGAGATCTGCATCAAAAATCCAGCAAGCAATTCATGTTTGATTAACTTGTCTAATCTATCTGGCGATAAAAGCTCTAGTGAGTTTGTTGGGCTATAGATAAAACATTCATCGCACTGATTCAGGCGGGTCTCACCGCGATCCGTTTGAGAATAGACGGTGGCTTTATACCTATCAAAATTGGTCATGACATTAAAATCAGTAATCGGGCCTGATTTTAAAACAGCGGCCGTTTTACAACCTCCGTCAAAAGTCGCCACTGACAGCAACTTCTCTAATCGATCAGTTTGGCCATTTCCATGGACCAAATCAATACCATCCCCTGCAATCAAAACTAGATTCCGCATATAACCAGTAAAGTCAGAGAATTCTCCATTTTCAACCACATTGGCAATGCTAATACGCCAATCAAACTGATCGATTGATCCGCCATTACTCATTGCAAGTTCGGTTGTTTCCCCTTTCCCATTTTTCCAAGGAATTTTTTTGTATTCCGTAGGTGGCGTGATTTTTATCAATGAAAGATCTCCTTCAAGATGCTGATAAATTTAGCCTTGCTAGCGATTGTCACCATTCAATGAACGCTAATCGCTAGCAAGTATATAATCTACGCTCGAACTGGAACCGGGCAAAATGCCCCTTCACTGCTAAAACCGTCTGACCCGATACCGAGCGCATGGTTAAATCGAGCACGATAGTTTTCGCGTGCAACAATTGCGGTTAGTTCCACAATCTGCTTATCATTAAAGTGGCTTTTTAACTCATCAAACAGATCGTCCGAAACGTTCACCGGAATATCCGTCATACGGTCTGCATAGGCGATAGCCGCCCGCTCGGCCGCGTCAAAATGCTCGCTTGTTTCATAATCTGCCAAATAGTAAATCTGATCTTCGCTTAACTTGTGATCTCTGCCAACGGCAGTGGATATGTCAATTCAGAATGGACAACCGACACGAGTCGCAACTCGCATTTCAGCCAAATGCACAATATGTTTTGGAATCGCCTTGACCATATCGTGGGACAAATCCATCTGACCAACCCCCCACATGACGGCGGGGCTAAGTGATTGAGCATAGATCGGTGTAACCACTTTTCCCAGCTTGATTTTGCACCCGATCCGTGTCATCCATGCAATCAAACCACCTCCGGATTTAATTCCTTCAATTCTGCTCATTGGGTTTCTCCTTAACGAAAGCCACTAATAATTCTTATCTTAAACCATAGACGAGAGAATCCTTCTGTTTGTGACAAGCCTGTACAGGAACAAGGTAAACGGCCGAATTTTTTCTTCAAAATCAAGCTATAATTTATATGACTTTAAAAGCCAATCGGCCAGCCGATTGGCTTTTTTTTCGTATCCATATCATCCAACGAATGTGTGCCCATGACCAAAAACTCTACTAAACCAATCCTTCAAACTCGTTCCTTAAATATGCAAGTGCTAGCCATTGCCACCCCACTGGTATTGCAAAATGTCGCTCAAACCCTACTTGGGGTGATCGACACATGGTTTATCTCTTCTATCGGCACCGAAGCGATTGCGGCGTTGGGGTTAGCTGGAGTCATCTTCTTCACCTTCTATGTTTTTTACCGTAATTCATTAAACGCCTTGGTTGCCTTTGTCGGCCGGGCGCATGGAGCGGGTGACGATAAAAAGATTGGGGACATTGTGTGGCGCGGCATATCGGTTGCGGGGCTACTTTCGCTCACTGTGATTATTTTGCCATGGCTATTCACCTACATTATGAGCTGGGCGGCTCCGGCCGACAGTGGTCGAGTGGCTGAATATGGGGCGCTTTACATGCGCATTCGCTCGATTGAAATCCCAATCGCGATGTTTACCGCAGTCGGCTGGGCATTCCTCGTCGGCCGGGGGGACTCACGCACACCGATGTTCATGATGTGGGGTATGGTCGCAATCAATATTTTCCTAGATTGGGTGATGGTACCTGGTAATTTAGGCGTTCCTGCGCTGGGGGTTGCAGGTGCCGCATGGGCAACTGTTTTAGCTAACCTATGCAACCTCATCGTCACTGGTCTCATTTTGTGGTCTCCCAGAAATCGGGCGAAGTTTGACACCGGCCGTCCTCGGCTCACCCCTTGGGCCGATATACGCAAAGTAATTGAAGTGGGATTACCGGCTGGCTTTGGTGACTTTATCGAAATCGCATCATTCAGCGTCTTTTTCGCTTTTATCGGGCGGCTGGGGACTGAAACATTGGCTGCCAATCAAATCGCGGTCCAATACATGAGCATTTCGTTTACCTTTGGGCTAGCCATTAGCATGGCCGCCTCTAGCCTCGTCTCTCAGTTTGTCGGGGCTGGGGACCCATCAACGGCTGAAAAAGCCGCCTACCGTGCGCTCGCCATCGGTATGATCGGGATGGGTCTGATCGGCTTAACCTACATCATCGCGCCAGCATTTCTCATGGGTATCTTCACAGATGATGCGACCGTCATTAATGCTGGAGTGTCGATTTTAAGCATCATCGCTCTATACCAAATTTTTGATGGAGCAGGCATCGTGCTTTCAGGGGCATTGATGGGAGGTGGAGACACACGATTTACAATGTTGACTCGCCTAATTCTAGCTTGGGGCTTCTTTTTACCTATGGCTTGGTTGGCGATATTTAGGCTAGACAGAGGGGTTTCGGGTGCATGGGTCGCTGCCTTAATTTATCTAGTCACGCTGGCTATCACGTACTTTTTGCGCTTCCGAAGCGGAAAATGGAAAGAGTTTGAATTGACGTAAATATTTTGAGACAAAAAAATGAGGTGAGGAAACAACGGGCGTTGATTCCATCACCTCGGGGGGGAGCCTATGCAATTACCAGTATATATTTGCGTGAATAAAAGTCAAACACATGACCCACCAATCACATAGGACCAAAGTACTAATCTACTAAAAGTCATGACCCCTTAGGACCAGATCGTTTCAATTTCGGGTTGTTTTTGTGTCTTTCACGATCTCGAATCGTTTTCTTCTCAAGATTTTTCTGCATCGCTTGGTCCAAATCAATACCGGTTTGGTTTGCCAGACAAACCAACACAAACAGCACATCTGCCATCTCTTCCGCTAGCATTTCAGGGGCGCTGGCCTCATCTTCCGGCCGCTTAAAGCTTTGCTCTCCATAAATGCGAGCCATCAGGCGGGAGACCTCCCCTACCTCTTCCATTAAGATCGCAGTATTGGTCAATTCACCATAATAGGTAATGCCAATCGTATTGATCCACTCGTCTACTGTCTTTTGAATTTCATGTAACGTTTGTTCAGCCATGCTTAAGATTCCCGCATAAGTCCGGCCGCAAGCGCATCTTTCAGCGTACGGCATTCAATAACTTTTAGCCCTTTTGGATAATCTGGCTTTTGACGGCCGACAGCAACCGGCAC
>JBGCDP010000400.1:0-3584 GCA_045105475.1 Anaerolineae bacterium | reverse complement strand
ACACAGTCAGCAGTTGGTCCTGGCGTATGTGGCCCATCTTCAGCCGCATTCAAAAACGCCGCACCCTCACGTTTTGACCAGTCGGTGCGCATAAACACCCACGAGCCAGGCTGAATCTGCCCATGTTCCCCTTCCCACGCGAGCACCCCTTCACGGGTCAACAGGAAGTCATTAAATTCGGCCGATTCTGCGCTGCAGTCGATCACACACACCGGAGCGACAAACTGCCCGACCGGAATCGTATCAGTTGTATTATTGGCATAATCTTTCCCCGTCACCCAATGGATCGGCGCATCAAAATGGGTGCCGGTATGTTCCCCAAGCGTGATCGTATTCCAGTACCAAGCTGGACCGGCATCATCATACTGCGAGATTTTTTCAATTGAAATGGTTGGTGATTGCGAGAACATTTCCGGAAGTTGGATGACCGGGGTATCTGGGCCAAGCGGCTGGGTCAAGTCAACCACTTTGATGCGATTCTGGCGCATCTCTTCAACAAGTAATGATAAAACAGTGACTGGTGTGGACATTTGTACTCCTTGAGTGGCTGGTGACTAGTGGCTAGTGGTTAGTAACTGTCCACTAGCCACTAACCACTAATCACTTGCATCTAAATTTCTAATATGACGGCTAAACGCAAAGGCATTTTCTGGCAATTGAAAATCCATCCCGAAATGATCAGGGCCAACCGCTTCAACTTTAGCGACAACGATACTAAATTCATTCCGGTCAAACGCATCGCCGACCGCTTCCATAAACTCAAACGGGGTGTGGGCCAACGATACATACTGGCAACCGGCCCCTTTGGCGATGGCGGCTAAGTCGGTGGTGCCATCTGTCGTATGGGTGGCGAATCCGCCGGTTGAAAGCAGGCTGCCGTTGTCGAAAATAATGTGGGTCAGATTGTTTGGCTTATAGCGGGACATCGTCGCCAATGAACCCAAGTTCATCAATACAGAACCGTCGCCGTCGAATACCACGACGTGCTCTTTCGGCCGATGCATTGCCAACCCCAATCCGATTGATGAGGCAAGCCCCATCGCATGTTGCAGATAAAAGAAGTTGTCTCGATGGCCCAAGTCATAAAGTTCTTGGGCACAAGCCCCCATGATGGTGACAACGAGTTTGTCTTCGAGGGCTTCATAGATCGCTTCTAAGCATTTTGAGCGTACCATGCTAATCCTCCATCAAATCACGAGTCAACAACAGAGCAACCGGCCCTGAAGAGCTGCGTGAAAACGTATAGGCTTCTTTGATCTGACGGCCGACCTGCTGAGGGTCGCGTGCATATTCAAACGGTACGCTCAACGCCCGCAAAACCTCTTCTGTGACGATGCCGCCCCGTGTGTGCCACGGATACGGTTCACCCCAATGGCCGCGCAAAGCGATCAACATACACAACGGGATATGATAGAGCTGGGCCAGCGACACGATCCCATTAATCGCGGCCAAAAAGCCGTGGTTTTGCATGAGCAAAATATGGGGTTCATTGGCAAAATGAGCACCGGCCGCGATCCCAATCGCCTCTTCTTCTTTGGCGACTTCGACCAAGCTCATGTTCGGGTCATCATCCGCCATCTGTAGCAGATAAACGAGCCACGTTTCGGGAAGTGCCGACAGCGAGAAAACCCCCGCATCTTTGATTCCCTGATACACCGCTTTTGAATTGGTAAGTGAAACAGTCATGGTTTTAGTGGTTAGTGGGTAGTGGTTAGTGACTAGTGTGGTCTACCGACCACTAATCACTAGCCACTAATCACTCTTCCTTTGGCCGGTTGGGCGATGGATAATTCACAATTTTGTCCCATTCATCAGCGGCCGAACGGGCGACAACCGCCATCAGTTCGCCTTCGCCGATGTTGAACACCTCATGCGGGATACCCGGCTCGATGTAGATAAAGTCACCCGCTTCGTGGTCGACTGAATGGACCAGCCCTTCCCCGTATTCGTGACGCACTTTTCCTTTTAGGATAAAGAGCATCACTTCAAAACCATCGTGGATATGAGCATAAGCGATAGCACCGGCCGGGACTGTTGCCACATTCATCGACAAGTTTTTTGAGCCGACGTTTTTGCCTGACAACCCGGTTTTGTATTGGATACCGTTCCAAGAGCGATTATCAGCACCGCCGCCCCGCACGGCGTGAATTCCACCGTGGCTTTCTACAAATTTTCTTAGTTCTTCTGGTTTGTTTGACATAATTGTCTCCTTGGTAATATTCGGGTAGGGGTCGACGGGGTCGGAACAAACTATTCTCTTCGGAGCGAAGTTGAACCCGACCTCGTCGACCCCTACGGTAAGATGCGCCTAAAATTCCGGCCGTTCGCCACCCAGTTCAACCCAAGTGCCGACACCTTTTTCAACCGCTTTTTGATAGATGTGATGCGCAGCCGCCACATCTTCAATCGCTAACCCCAATGATTTAAACAGCGTAATTTCTTGGTAGCTCGACCGGCCGGGATGCTCCCCAATCAAAATCTCGCCAACCTCCGCTTCAATGCTATCCTCATCAATAACACCATCCGCTTTCGCCATCAAGAAATCGCCCGACTCGTTCACCGTGGATTCTTTGCGATCAACAAACAGCGTGGCTTGTGCCATCGTGGCTGAGTCGATTTCACGGGCGAACGGCACGCTGGAACCCACCGCATTGATATGCATCCCCTGCTCCAGCATCTCGTTGAGTAAGATCGGTTCAGGCGCGGCCGTCGTTGTGCAGATAATTTGAGTGCCTGCAACAGCATCAGCGACAGAGTCGGCCGTCACGACTTCAACACCAAATTTTTGGGCCGCACGTTTTGCGAAATGAGCCGCATGTTCTCCGTTCCGGCTCCAGATCTTGACACGCTTAATCGACGGCCGGACTTCAAGCATCGCTGCAATGTGTGAGCGAGCCTGAACGCCTGAGCCTAAAATCGCTAAGTCAGTTGCCTCTGGGTGTGACAGCAGATCGGTGGCAACCGCAGTTGCGGCCGCAGTGCGCACGGCCGTCATCTCGCTCGCATCCATCAGAGAAAGCAGCCGGCCGTTTTTTGTTTCAAACAGCATCACCGAACCCTGATGTGAATCATATTCAGTGCCATGATTGCCGGGGAAAACGCTAACCACTTTGATCCCCATAGCTTCAATCGGCTCGAGATAGGCGGGCATCATGCCCAAAGCACCCACCTTTTCAGGCAGCCACAAAATCGGCCGGAGGGGTTGAATTGTTTTTCCTTGTGCCAGGGCGGTGAAGGCTCCCCGCATCGCTTCAATCGCTTCATCGTAGGGGAGAAGCTGCCCCACTTCAGTCTGGTTGATGATTAGGATTTTCATGCAGGCAAATATAGATCAATTTTGAAAGTTGCCCAGGTGTTTTAGCTTTTCTGCAAGATGGCTATTTCCGGTCTGGGCTCATGCGTTTAATCCTCGTGGTTATCGTGCCGCGCCTGCGCCACAGCTCGCGCCTCTAACTCATCGGCCGAAATCAGCCCTTTATCAATAATTAGTTTTTCCAGCGTCTTATACCAGCGCTCGTAATAAGTTGAATCAGCTTCATCTGAATGGGCATCAGGCGACTCCGCTCGGCCGATTTCGGCCGCCA
>JBGCDP010000399.1:0-17761 GCA_045105475.1 Anaerolineae bacterium | reverse complement strand
AATCCGGCAAAAACAAGTTTGCGTTCACCAAATCGCTTATTTAACGGCCCCGCAAAACCGCCCTGCATCACGGCCGAAACAACGCCAAAAGCGGTGAAAAATATCACATTGCCCAAGCTGTTTAACCCCAATTTGTTCAGTGTAAAGGGGGCAAACGTAATCTGAAACATCCCAAAAACAACCTGATTCAGAAAAACAAAAAGGAATAAAATACCGAGCGTTGGATGGATCATAAACTGTCCCATCCGGCGAAAATTTCGCTGGCGCGACTCAGTAGGCTTGGCACGATTTTCTGGCGGATTGGTTTCTTCGAGCATAAACGTTGTCAGCAAAAAGCTAACAAACGCAAATCCGGCCGCTAAGAATGCAGGGGCACTATAATTGTTCCCGCTAACCCACAGAGCCAATCCGCTAAGTACCGGTCCAAAAATAAAGCCGACACCAAACGTTGCTCCGATTAAGCCTAACCCTTTCGCTCTATTCTCTTCGTCAGTACTGTCCGTAATCACCGATTGGGCTGTTGCAAAGTTGGCTCCGGTAATACCGTCTAAAATGCGCGAAAGAAAGATCATCCACAGTGCGCTTGAAAAACCGAGAATCATTAGGCTGATAAACGTCCCCATCTGAGCTGTTGCCAATACCGGCTTACGGCCGATTCTGTCAGACAATGAGCCTAAAATCGGCACAAACATAAATTGCATCGCTGGGTAAGCTGCCGCAATCAAGCCAATCGTAAACGCGTCTGCACCAAACGTAATTGAGTAGTAAGGTAAAATCGGAATCAAGATTGTTAATCCTAAAACGTCTACCAATACAACAACTAAGACTGGGACTAGTTTTTTGAAGTCGAGGGTGTTCTCTGTAGTTTGTTCAGCCAAAAATAATTTCCTAAACGAAGATTAGTCCAATTAAAACGTGATCAGCCAGATTGTCCAATCAGCAGTAGTAAAGATCTAATGGAGGCAGTGGCCTAACGGCCGAACCAGCGGAGCGTTAGCTGATCATACACCCCATTTTCTTGCACCTGCAATAAAGCACGATTGACATCTTCTTTTAACGGGCTGCCTTGTGGCAATACAATCCCATAATTTTCATTTTGAAAAACAGTTGGCACGAGTATCGTATTCTGCGCAATTGCTAGGTTTGAAAAATACTGAAGGACAGGAGCATCATAAACCAAAGCATCGGCCGATCCTGCCTGCAAAGCCTGAATTGCGGTTGGCACATCTGGTACGGTCTCATGTGCAATGCCAAACTCTGTCAAATAAGTAGCAGATGTGGTACCGGGCAACGTCACAACAGCGATGCCACGCAAATCCTGTGGACCACCAATACCCGCTTCTAAGCGACCCACAGTCAAGCTGGTTGTGACAGTTGCCGTAAAATATGAGACAAGGAAAAGGCTTAACAACATCCAAACCACAGCCAGTATCTTTCCACGCCCATCTTTTAGAACTGTATCTCCATAGCCTACGGTTGAAGCGGTAACGATGGTCCAGTAAAATGCTCCCCCAATGCCGCGCAAGTAGCCGCCCTGAAAATCTTCATTTTCGTCTCGCTCTAAAAACCATGCTACATGGGCAATCACGAGCAAGGTGGTCAGCGTTATTCCAAAAAAGCGGAGTAAGTTGGGTGTAAAGATCGATCTAAAAACAGATAAAGCCCCTTGGTCGACATCGCTAGTGGTCATAATCTGCAAACCGGCCGAAAAAAATGGCAGTGAGAAATCGACAACTTCCTCGCGCGACGCACGAATGCTGGTTGCACCGATGCCGATATCAACATCTCCCATCTGCACAGACTCTAGCAAAGCGGTTACATCTTCAACCTCAACGAACTCATAGTCTAAACCTGCTTCGTTGGCGACAGCCTCCCACAAATCGATGCTAAATCCACTAGGGTTCGGCCCATCTAGAAAAACAAATGGCTCAACTGAGTTAATCGCAACTTTGAGGGGTGCATCGTTTTGAGCATCGGCCGTGCTGCTCGCAAATAGTGCGGTTACCCCCAAAAGCAATCCAATTAAAAAGATGGCTCGAATCTTTTCTCTGCTCATATCTGTTCTGTACTCTTTTTAAACTAAAAGCCTCTTGCTTGCCATGCTGCGTAAAGTGCCACAGAGCCTGCAACAGCGGCATTGAGTGATTCTACATTTCCCCGCTGCGGGATTTCTAAGATGAAATCGCACGAGTCACGGACCAAACGACGAATGCCATCTCCTTCATGCCCAACGACAATGGCCAACGGCCGATCTAAATCGATGCTGCCAAGCTTTTGAGCATCTTCACCAAAATCAAGCCCAGTGATCCAAACATCGGCCGCTTTTAGCTCATCTATCGCTTTATTTAGATTGGTGACTTGAGCGATGCGCAGATGCTCAGCCGCCCCTTGCGAGTGCTGAACAATCAGCGGCGTAATCTCTGGTGCACGGCGATCTTGCAAAATAACCCCATGAACACCCACGATTTCGGCCGTGCGCAATAAAGTCCCCACGTTATACGTACCTTGAACCAAATCCATAATAAGGATCAGCGGTCGCTCTTCTAACGCTTTTGCATACTCTAAAATTTCAAAAACTTCACAATATGGGTAATCCCCAACCTCAAGCACAACACCCTGATGATCTCCGGCCCCAGCCAAATTGCCTAATCGGTTTCTATCCACTTCTTCAATGCGAACGCTGGCTTCCTTGGCGGCATGACGTATCGGCCGAGCCAACTTATCCTGCATATCAGCTTGCATGTAAAGCACCTTGAACCGGCGACGGTTGGCACGTAACGCCTCAAGCACCGTGTTGCGGCGAGTTAAGCGATCGGGGTCCGGCCCTTTTTTAGGCTTTGGGCTAGAGCCTTTTGGTTTTGTAGGCTTCCCTTTTTGTGGAGCGCGAAAGTCGCTACTTTTGGAATGATTGGATTTATTCCCTTCAGTTCGCCGATCCCCTTTTCCCTTTCTTTTTTCCCCTTTTCGTTGACTCAACCCATTCTCTCTTTGATAAAGGCTTCACGAGTTGCTGCGAGCATAAACCGATTGGTTTTCTTTTGGTTACCGATTGTGTCACTGGGAGAAGGGCCATAGTTATGGCCTGGGTAAATCACCGTCGAGTCGGGCAACTTCATCAACGTACCATGAATCGAGTCATACATGGCGTTGACATCGCTTTGAGGCAGGTCACACCGGCCGCAGCCGTCTACAAATAGCGTATCACCAACAATCATGTCGTCTCCATGCTTGAAACAGACACCTCCCGGAGAGTGACCGGGCGTATGAAACACCTCAAAGGTGAGGTCGCCCAACGTCATTTCATCTTCAATATCGAGGGTTGGATAGTTGGGATTAAATGAATCAAGCGTGTTTGGTGATGACCAAATTTCGATGTCAGGATGTGCATCAAGCACGGCCGGAACTCCTTCGACATGGTCACCGTGCGCATGAGTCAACCAGACCCCCACAAGGTTATACCCATTCTCATCGATTACATTCAATAAGGCGGGCACGTCCCAAGCTGGATCGATTATCACAGCATCTTTCGTAGCCTCATCGGCCAAAACACAGATCAAATTGTCAGCAGGTCCTAATGGTAATTGGTGAATTTTTAGAGACATAATTTTTTGCGTAGAGGGCAGGTCGCGGTCTTAGTCTTGCAGACTGGCGACGCCGATCCCTAATAGATCGGTTAAATATTAATAACCTTTTCGCTGTCATAATATTCTTGACGAAGCTGAAGCACGCGCTCGTCTTCCAAATACTCGCTCAATGGCAAATGACGATCAATAACGCCACCTGGAGCGATTTCGACGATTCGGTTTGCGATCGTATCAATAAATTGGAAATCGTGCGAAGTGAACAATACGACCCCTTCAAACTTAATTAAGCCATCATTTAGGGCGGTGATTGATTCGAGATCAAGGTGATTGGTCGGTTCATCCATCACAAGGACGTTCGCACCGGAAAGCATCATCTTCGAGAGCATACAGCGCACTTTTTCACCACCGGAAAGTACAGTGGCAGATTTAAATACTTCATCACCTGAAAATAACATGCGGCCGAGGAAACTGCGCACATAGCTTTCGCTGTCATCGTCAGAGTATTGGCGCAGCCATTCAACCAAGTCGACATCTTTATCGAAGTATTCGCTATTTTCTTTTGGAAACCATGAGTGGTTGATTGTATTTCCCCACATAAAGGAGCCACTGTCTGCTTCGCGTTCTTTAACCAAGGTTTCAAACAAGACGGTTTTACTCAGGTCGTTTGGCCCGATAAATGCGATCTTGTCCCCAGGATTAACGTTTAGGTTAAAGTCTTTGAGCAACTGCTCACCCTCAACAGTGACATTGAGATCTTCAACCCCTAACACAACTTTACCCGTTGAGCGTTCCGGTTTGAAGTCAACAAACGGGAAGCGACGGCTCGATTGCGGTAGCTCATCTACTTTCAACTTGTCGATCATGTTTTTACGGGCTGTTGCCTGTTTTGATTTTGACGCATTGGCACTGAAACGACGGATAAACCCTTCAAGCTGTTTGATTTTGTCGTCCGCACGCAGTTTTTGGTTTTTGCGCTGCTGCTGCACCAGTTGGCTGGCTTGATACCAGAAATCATAGTTGCCGACGTAGAGCCGGATCTGATTAAAGTCGATGTCTGCAATATGGGTGGAGACATTGTTTAAGAAGTGACGGTCATGGGAAACAACAATGACGGTGTTTTGAAAGTTGGCTAAGAAATCTTCTAGCCAACCGATCGTGCCCAGATCTAATTGATTGGTCGGTTCGTCAAGCAGTAGAATGTCAGGGCTGCCAAATAGAGCCTGAGCCAGCAACACACGTACTTTTTGTCCCGCCTCAAGGTCACCCATGACAGTCAAATGATGTTCTTCTGCGATACCGAGGTTGTTGAGCAACACGGCCGCTTCTGACTCAGCTTCGTAGCCGTTCATGTCAGCCATCGCCGCTTCAAGATCGGCCGAACGCATCCCATCTTCTTCCGTAAAGTCAGGTTTGCTGTACAAGGCTTCCCGCTCTTTGATGACTGCATAAAGTTCAGTGTGGCCTGACATAACCGTTTCAAGAACCGTTTGATCATCATGGGCAAACTGGTCCTGCTTAAGCATCGCCAACCGCTCACCCTTGCCCATCCCGATGGTTCCAGATGTTGATTCAAGCTCTCCGGCGATAACTTTGAGCAAGGTTGACTTACCCGCACCATTGGCCCCAATGAGGCCATAGCAGTTGCCGGGCAAAAATTTTAGATTGACGTCTTTAAATAGTGTGCGTTCCCCGAAAGAAACGTTTAAATCCTGAAGCGTTAACATAGATCGTTTTGAGATTTGCGAATTTCGACTGGCAGTTTTATAGACGGCCGTAGGCGGAATTCGCAAAGTTGTTATTTTTTAATTGGTCGTGCGGATGTAAGCTGAGGTTTATTTTAACCGTTTATGCATAAAACTGGAACAGGAAATACTTAATTCTTGTAGGGTGTTAAAAATAATCAGAAATATAATTACGAGATTCAAGGTCAAGCCAATTTGCATCTTATTTCTCACATCTTGATAATTGCTAGATGGCAATACTTCCTCTAGGCAAACTCCCTCCTGAACTTCTAGCCAGCATGCTGGCCCAAGCCCCCGTCTCTGACCCGCGTGTGCTGGTCAAACCCGGCATCGGGCTAGACTGCGCCGTCATCGACGCGGGTGATCGCTATCTGGTCCTTAAATCTGACCCGATCACCTTTGCGACTGACGATATCGGCTGGTATTTGGTGCAGGTCAACAGCAACGATATTGCAACAACCGGCGGGGTGCCAAAGTGGCTGATGGTGACCATGTTGCTACCAGAAGGCAAAACAACGGCCGCCACTCTAGATAAAATCAACCAACAGCTATTTGAAGCCTGCCGTGAAAAAGATATCTCACTCATCGGTGGCCACACCGAAATCACCTATGGCATCGACCGGCCGATTTTGAGTGCAACGCTCATCGGCGAAGTGGCGAAAGACAAGCTCATCACAGCGGCTGGAGCGGCGCCAGGGGATAAAATCCTACTAACAAAAGGGGTTCCCATCGAGGCGACCGCCATCTTGTCAAAAGAGTTTCCCGACCGCTTAAAAGATGCGTTGACCCCAGCCGAGCTTGAGTCTGCTCAAAAATTTCTATTCAACCCCGGCATCAGTGTCACGCACGATGCGAGAATCGCAACAGCGGCTGGGCGTGTCACAGCCATGCATGACCCGACCGAAGGTGGTCTGTCTGGAGCGATCTGGGAGCTAGCTGAAGCGTGCAGCCATCATCTTGTCATTGATCCAGCCGCGATTCCTATTCCTGAGATAGCAGGCAAAATTTGTACGGCGTTTGGCTTAAACCCACTTGAAACAATCGCCTCAGGCGCACTGCTGCTGACTGCGAAGGGGGACGATGCGGCCGTCATTATCGATGCTTTGGCGCAAAACGATATTTTGTGTGTTGAAATCGGAGATGTGCAGGCTGGTGAAATGGGTGTTTGGACAGTAGCTGGTGATAGGCTCAACCGGCCGGAGCGTGATGAAATCGCCCGCTTCTACGAATCGTTAGATTAAAAAATCGCTATCGGTTTTGCTCCCAAACCAAAAAAGAAATAGAGCCAGACACAAACGATAAGGAGACTGAACAAACCGGCCGTTAGCCAATAATCCTGCGTTCTGAATTTCAACGGATACAACGTCGTTCGGGCTATTCCTTTGCGCCCGTAACCGCGTGACTCCAATGCCATTGCTAGCTGCTCGCTCGACCGTAGTGAGCTAATAATCATCGCAACAAAGATCGGCATCATGCGGCGTACTCGCTCAAACCCTTTTGATTGTTTTAAATCGAGCCCGCGTGCCTGCTGGGCTTCAGATATTAGTTGATACGTTCCCTGAAACGTAGGGATGTAACGCAAGGCGAGCGACAGGGTTAGCCCCCACTCATGCGGCATTCCCAACCGTACAAAGCCCTGCACTAAGTCAGATTGGGTTGTTGTGTAGAGCCAAGCAAATACGACTAATGCCATCGTTAAGATACGCAAAGCCAAAACGCCTCCCTCTGCCAGCCCCAACGTCGTAATTTGCACAATCGAAAACTCAAACAGAACCGTTCCGGCCGGATAAAACAATGTCCGTAAAACGAGCATCAACAATCCAACCGGTAGCAATGTGCGCCATACAAATTTGATCTTTTCAAACGGTGTTCCGGCCGACCAATGTAGCAGATGCATAAGCCCACAAGCGGCCGACATGACCCAAATGTTTTTAAACAAAATCAGCAAAAAAAGCATGCACGCGACAAATAACAGCTTCACCCGAGGGTCAGTTTGGTGGAGCCAGCTTTTGCCGGGAATAAAAAAATTTACGGAAACAGACATCGTTTACTTTATCACTCGATTCGATCCATAAACGCATCAATCGTGAGCACCGCTCGGCCGAAAGCAAGTTGATCAGCCAACTCAGTGATTTGCGGCCGGTCTAGACCTGTTTCCCGTAAAAGGTCGTGTTGCGCATACAGATGTGCAGTTCCGCCCTGATAAATATGACGACCATCCTTCATTAGGATCACCGTCGGGATGTGGTCCGCCACAACCTGCATATCATGCGTAATCATCAGAATGGTGTGCCCCTGTGCATGTAGGTCTCCAAGCAACCGCATCATTTCGGCCGTACTGCGTGCGTCTAGGCCACTGGTCGGCTCATCTAAAATCAGCACTTGGGTCTGCATCGCAACCACGGCCGCTACGCTGACTTTGCGCCGCAACCCAAAGCTGAGCAGTGCTGGCTGAATATCAGCATATTGCTCTAAATCGAATAAGGCTAAAGCCCGATCAACTTGGGCACTGATCTCAGCTTCACTAAGGCCTAAGTTTTGCGGCCCGGCCGCGACTTCTTCGCGAACTGTGGGGGTAAAAATCATGTGATCAGGATTTTGAAATACAAACCCGATTGAACGGGCCAGCTCAGCAATACTCAACCCATCCACCTGCTTTTGGTTGAACCAGACACGGCCAGATGTGGGTCGCAGTAGCCCGTTTAACTGCTTAACCAAGGTTGTTTTACCTGATCCATTTTGCCCTAAAATCGCGACAAAATCTCCATCAGCAATTTGCAGAGAGACATCGTTTAGAGCGGTTAAATCGCTTGAATAGCCAAACGAGAGGTTTTCAACAGTAAAAATCGGCCTCTTGTGGTTGGGTAGCGTGTCAGGCTTTTCAATGTCAACATCCGAGTTTAAGAACAATTGCTGGTCATCCAACAGCTGCTTAAGCTGTGCGGCGGCGTCTTCGGCTTGTTTAAAAGATAAATCCGTGCCCAGTTTATGATTGAGTCGATCCGCAAGCTGGTTGAGCTGCGGCACATTAAGCCCCAAAATTTGTAGTTGACTTGATGGTGAAAAAACGGCCGAAGGGGCCCCTTCTAGCACAACCTGGCCTGCATCGAGCACTACAACCCGATCAGCAAAAGCGGCAATCTGCTCAGCTTCGTGTGACACCATAATGATTGTCATCGCCTCTTGCTGGCGAAGTCGGTCTACGGCCGCAAACACCTCACGCTTTCCGGCCGGATCAAGATTGGCCGTCGGTTCATCGAGCACCAAGACGGGTGGCTTTAGTGCCAAAATGGCAGCTAATGCTACCCGCTGTTTTTGCCCGCCTGATAGTTCAAATGGAGAACGCTGCCTGTAGCCACCCATACCCACAATGTCTAAAGCCCAATCGATGCGTTGCTCGATTTCGGCCGTAGGCAATCCCAATGTTTCGAGGCCGAAAGCGATTTCCGCTTCAACCGTCATATTGAACAGCTGCGTTTCCGGCCGTTGGAAAACCAATCCAACCGTTTGGGCTAAATCGGCTACGGCTTTTTGTTTTGTATTTTCCCTGTTGATCAGGACCGCTCCACCAATTGTGCCCCCTGTTGAATGGGGCACAATCCCGTTTAAGCTTAGGCACAGGGTCGATTTCCCGCCGCCCGTAACCCCCACGATCGCAACAAACTCTCCAGCCTGGACAGTCAAATCAACCCCATCCAGAACCCAAACAGGCTCATCATCAGGAGCAAGGGTTGGATAGGCGTAGCTTAAATTATTGAGTTGGATAATGGGGGACAAGGCTTCGAATCAACCAGACCGATATTCAAACCGGTCTGGTCTAATAATTAAATTCACTATCTTTCAGTGAATGACTGTGATCCACCAAGGTTTTCGATTTGGGGATAAGCTCGTTTAACGAGTTGATAAAGACCTAGCCCTAAAATGCCTAAGCCGACCTGGAAAAGATTGATTGGCACTTCGGCCGCAGCTCCTGGGAAACCAAAACCATAGATGGTTGCTCCGCCTAGGAAGTAAACAGCAACTAAAGCCAAGCCACCAACGACCCAGCCGGTGAGCATGCCGCTCATTCCTTTTTTCCAGCCCAAATAGCCGGTTAAGACTCCCAAAGCACCATGAGCCACAAACGTCATTGGGGCAAAGCTACCGTAGCCTAATGCTAAGTCAGCAATGGCGGCGCCTACGGCCGCAGCGATGCCACCGATAACTGGACCAAATGCCAGCGCTATAAATACTTCTGCAATAGCTCCAGGGTGTGTAAAGCCGCCCGTTGCTGGAATCGGTACAGGGACCAATGAAACCATGACCGCTACGATGGCGATGCAAATTGCGGTTAACGCGATTCTTTGAACATTCATTTCTTCTTTTCTCCAGTATGTGATTTCTGATTGCTAGGCATTTTCCCCTTGCCTAACTTTTTATACTTTCCCCCAACCTAGAGTTGTAAGCAAGCAAAATTGGTCTACTATTTTAGAAGAAAACTCAACTATCTATTAGTCCAAACGGCCTATAGAGGCTCATTAAGGCGGCAAGTAGGTCCAACTTTCGCGCTAAGCAAGCATCCCTTTCAATAAGCCCTTATGTATATTTTGCAAAACTACCCAAACTTCTTCTTCCACTCATACAGCTTATTAATCGCTTCTAGCGGCGTCATCGTCGTAATATCAATCTTGTTTAACTCATCCAGAATCGGGCTCGCCTCCGGGAATAGGGCTACCTGCTGGGCCGGTTTTAGATGACTGGGTTCAACTGATGTTGTAACCGCATGCTCCTCTAAATCAGCTAAAATCTCTTTAGCCCGCTGCACCACATCACGGGGCATTCCTGCCAGTTGGGCGACATGAATACCAAACGACCTTTCAGCCGATCCCCTGACTAACTCATGCAAAAAGACGATGTTCTCCCCTTCCTCTGCGACTGCAATATTGTAGTTAACGACCTGTGGCAGCAGTTCAGCCAAGCCGGTCAGCTCATGGTAGTGGGTCGCAAACAGCGTACGGGGTTTTAAGCGGGCGTGATTGTGCAGGTATTCGATAATGGCCCACGCAATCGACAGCCCGTCATAGGTGCTCGTCCCCCGGCCGATTTCGTCCAAAATCAGCAAGCTCCGATGGGTCGCATGGTTCAGAATTTCGGCCGCTTCCACCATCTCAACCATAAACGTCGAACGGCCAGCATGCAGCTCGTCATGCGCCCCGATGCGAGTAAAGATGCGGTCAACCAGTCCGATTTCAGCACTGTCGGCCGGAACAAAGCTCCCCATCTGTGCCATAAGCGCGATTAGGGCCACCTGGCGCAACGTTGTACTTTTACCCGCCATGTTCGGCCCGGTAATGAGCTGGATACGTTCATCACTACTAAAAAGCGTGTTGTTGGGGACAAATCTTTCAAGATCAAGCGACCGTTCAATTACCGGATGACGTCCGGCTGTAATCGTAATCCCATCTC
Organism: Anaerolineae bacterium; assembly: GCA_045105475.1. GTDB lineage: Bacteria > Chloroflexota > Anaerolineae > Promineifilales > Promineifilaceae > WTJY01. The sequence goes on along the minus strand of JBGCDP010000399.1, from coordinate 6,990 downwards.
CGTCATTAATTTCCGGCCGGACATACCCTTGCGTCGCGGCCGTTTCAGCCAATCCTGCCGCCACATCAAGCTGGGCAATCGTTTGAGCAGTAGCCAGTAAACGATCTGCATATCGTGAAACCTCCTGACAGATTTCAACAAACAAGCGGCGCTCAATTTCTATCATCCGCTCTTCCGCATTTAGAATCAGCGTCTCATACTCTTTAAGTTCAGGGGTAATGTACCGTTCCGCATTAGTCAGCGTTTGCTTGCGAATATAATCTTCTGGGGCCAGATGGCTGTTGGCACGAGTAATTTCGATGTAGTAGCCAAAAACCTTATTGAACCCCACTTTCAAGGCATTGATTCCCGTTCGTTTCTTTTCGCGCGGTTCAAGATCAGACACCCATTCGCGCGCATGGGCCGAAGCGTTCACCACTCCATCAAGCTCAGGTGCAAACCCGGCCGCAATAAAGCCAGACTTCGCCGTATTGCTGGGTGCATCCGGCTGGATGGCCCGGCCGATTAACTCACTAACCTCTTCACATCCATCTAGAGCCGAAATGAGCGTTTGAATACTTGAAACAGATTCCCCTAACGCCGCAAACAGGTTATCGGCCAAATGCTCAATATCAGGGATAACTTCGAGCGCTTTTAAAATTTGCTCTACATCCCGTGGGTTGGCCCGGCCGGATACGACTTTATTTGTCAACCGCTCTAAGTCAGCCATCCCTTTGAGCACGCCGCGCAATTCTGCTCGAAAAAGCCCATCGTTGAAAAAACCTTGAACCTGGTCAAGCCGATCGTTTAGATGATCGATGCGCAAAAGCGGCCGAGTGACCCGGTCACGCAACAGTCTAGCTCCCATCGGGGTCACTGTTTGATTCAAAACACCATACAACGAGTTTTTCTTTTCACCCGTCAACGATTCGGTGAGTTCTAAATTGCGGCGAGTCGTTAACCCTAGCGACATGTACCCATCGATCTGAAAAGTCGACAGTCGCTGGATTTGGGTAATGCCCCCTTTTTGAGTCTCTTGCAGGTAGAAAAGGGCAGCTCCGGCCGCGCGAATGGCCAGCGGTTTGTTTTCGCAGCCAAATGCGTCGAGGCTCGTTACGCCAAAATGACGCTCAAGTGTGGAGCGGGCGTTGCCGATCTCAAAACGCCAATCGGGAATGCGTGAGATGGCACGCACCACAATCGACCCATCGTTTAATCTAAATTCGTTGTCGCCTAGAATCAGCTCTGAAGGTTCAAGACGGGCGATTTCTTCAACCAGAGCGCGTCGATTTGGTAGGACGGTTGTCGCAAATTCTCCTGTTGTAATATCAGCATAAGCCAATCCAGCTTTGCCATCTTCCCCTTCACCAAATACAACGGCGGCCAAATAGTTATTGCGCCCTGCATCGAGCATTCCCTCTTCTATAACAGTACCAGCGGTAAAAACACGCACAACATCACGCGGCATAAGCCCGTTGATCGGCACAGCCGAGGTTTGCTCACACAGCGCGACTCGAAACCCCTTGGCTATCAGTCGAGCGATATAATTTTCGGCCGCATGATGGGGCACACCGGCCATCGGGATCTTGTCCCCCTTCTGGTGCCTAGCAGTCAGCACCAAGTCAAGCTCGCGGGCTATTGTCTCCGCATCTTCATCAAAACATTCATAGAAGTCACCCATACGGAAGAAAAGTATTTCTTCACTATATTGGGCTTTCATATCGAGGTATTGTTTGCGGCTGGGGGTTAGCTTTCCTTTTCCTTTAGACATCGTCAGTATTTTATAGTGAGCAGTGATCAGTAGCCAGTTATCCGTATAGAAGCTGATCGCTGATTACAGACCTACTGAATACAAACTACTGGCTACCGAATACTAAAGGACTCATCAATTCCTTATCCCGTCAACCTTGAATTCAGATATACTCAGCGGCTGCGAGATTTTTATTAATGAGTAGCTCAACAACCACAAAAACTATTCCAAGTAGAAAAACTTTATCCCGTAAAAGACGGCCATTAACGCTATGGCTGGGAATCGGCTTAATCGGGTTTGCTTTGCTTACCCTCTTTTATGGCGGGCTGGCCTGGTTCGGTTTTCAAGCAGGTGACGCTGAAAAAGTACAGAAAATTGCGTCCGAAACTGAAATCACCCTTTCTCGACAAATAGAGTTAGCGGCGCAAGATGCTTCAGACAACAATTTTGTCTTATCACAAAGGCGCATCGACTACATTTTGTCTGTTGATCCGAACAACACCAGCGCTTTGGCTTTGCGTGATCAAATTTATCAGACACAGAGTCTGCTTTTGACCCCGTCTCCATCGCCAACCCCGACTGAAACACCGACTCCGCCACCCACAATGACACCAACGCCGTTGCCGCCTACGCCAGACCCGGCCGAAGCGATTGCAACCCGTGAAGCCGCTTGGGAAAAGGTTCAAGCAGACTTAGAAACATTAGATATCGAAGAGCAAATCCAACAGCTAGAAGTGTTTAGAGCTCGCTATCCCGGTATTTATAACCGTGAGTCTAGCCAGCAGCTTTATGACCGCTATGTTAGCCGTGGCACCGATCTCATTCGGGGCAATGCGGTTGAACGGGGTATTTTGCTGCTGACAAAAGCAAGGGGCTTAGGAGACTTGCCTGAAACGCTTGAAGGTGAAATTTATTGGGCCGAGCAGTATGTTGCTGGGGTCAGCTATTTTGCTGTTAACTGGGAGCTGTATCTCTCCTACTTTCGGCCGCTGTGCGACTTTTCACCCTATTATCAAGATTCGTGCGGTAAGCTGACTGAAGGATTGGCGACTGCAGCTTCTGAAGCTTTCATGGCCAGTGACTGGTGTACTGCCGCGAGGCTTTATGTTGAATTAGCCACCGTTGATCCAAATGCTCAACTAACAGATGGAAATCTGTCTGATCGTATGAATCAAACGATTAACTCTTGTGGTGAACCCATTGCGCTGCCTCCTAATGCGAATGGGACAGCAACCCCAGACGATGGCAATGGCACAGCTCCAGGCGCACCATTGCCCCAAATCCCTTAGGCTCACTTTCAATCTTAAAGCCATCGGTTATACTTTTTAGATTCTGATTTTTTGACCGACTCATTTAACTCACAAAATTCTTCTAACACATGGCAGAACTCGATGAACCGTTAAGCGATAGAGAGCAAGAAGTGCTAGAGCTCTTGGCGCAGGGATCTTCAAATAAAGAAATTGCCGCCAGTCTCTTTATTAGCCCCAATACGGTTAAAGTTCATCTCCGAAATATAAACACAAAATTAGGAGCCCGCTCGCGAACGGAAGCGAGTCGTATCGCTTTGGAACGAGGGCTGGTCGTCATCCCTGGCATGGAGCCAACCGAATCGACCCAGCCACCCCCATCTGAACCAGATTTAACTGAACCTGTCCTGATTGCTGACCATTCAGAGACGGTTGAGTCGTCTAGTGCTCAGGTGCATGAGGTGCCCACAAACCCGATTCAAGAACCTGCCACCCAAATAGCGGTGCAAGACAACAATTTACCACGTACCTATTTATTTAGCGGGATCGCTTTATTAGCGGTCCTCTTAGGTGTGATTGCGTGGTTTGTTTTTAATCCACGGGTGATTGAACCGGAAATTGCTGAATTATTTGAACCGGCCGAATTAGGCGAACGTTGGTTTACCAGTCGACCGTTACCGGAATCACTGGTGGCCGCATCTGCTGTGGCTGTAGGGACTGATATCTACCTAATTGGCGGCCGCCAGTCGGATGGGGCCATAAATGACGAACTACATGTTTATGATTCTGTGCAACATGCTTGGCGTACAGTGGCACTTAAACCTCATCCTATCGCCAACAGTGCGGCAGTCTCATTGCCTGACCTAGTTTTTGCAATTGGTGGAGAAACAGCTGATGAGCAAGCATCTGACATCGTCGAGGTCTTTATCCCTTCTGAAAATGAGTGGCGCCCTGTGGCAAACTTACCCAAACCGATCAGCAATGGACTTGCCGTCACCGATGGTGCACAAGTTTATCATCTCGGTGGCTTGAGCGATGGCACGGCGATAGCAGACGTTTATCTATTTAATTTGGTAGAAAATAGTTGGGACACACTGCCTAATATGCCTGAAAGTCGCGTTGGGGCAGTAGGTGGAGTCGTTAATGGCAGCTTGTATCTGATTGGTGGTAACAACGAGGCTGGTGAAGCAACGGCCGATTGTTTTAAATTTGATTTGGCCAATCAAATTTGGGAGACCTGCTCATCAATGGGAAATAAGCGCGTCGATGCAGGCGGTGTGGTCATTCTCAATAAGATCTATGTCATTGGTGGAGAAACCGGGGCATCATTTGGGGAGCTTTACAATCCTGAATCAGATATTTGGGAAACGATTGACCAGCCGATGCTAGACGGCTTAGATACACCTATTTGGTCAGGTGCAGGTGTAACAAATGTTGATGCCAAAGTTTATGTGATGGGGGGGAAATTCAACGGCACACTATCAGATGAAGCTTACTTCTATTTTCCACTGGTCTATCAAGCCTTTATTCCATCAGCCAGCAGCTCAGACGAATAGGTTCTTTTTATTCCGGCCGATTGCGCACAACATCAACAGAATCTACATTCTCATATTGTTTTAAAATCAGTTCAGCTTAATCATTGATGAGGGTTTCTACTCATAATGCGGTTGCACTTTCCACAAAATGTTTCGCAATTATTCCCGCTTCAAATTAATTGACCACGTCATTGATATTATCCGTTGAGAGAGTGCTATTTGTTAACTTGTCATGTTCTATTGGTACACCTGTACCAACGTCCTATACAAACCGGTAGGCAAGAGGCAAACAATCTCGTTTAATGATGCGACTTAGAGCCTGAAATCGTTTTTTGACTGCAAGTGAAAACTTAGAAGTTTCTACTTTATCTACGCTGCCTTACTTTTAACCGCCCGCTTTTTATTGTACGGTAAACACCAACCACTTGAGGACGTTATTCCGGTTTAGTTAAGGGCACATGTTAATTAAGCTAGTAAAAGTGGTTGGGCAAACCATCAAAAATAGTTTTATGCGGTTTGCCCAATTAGTAATATTTCCCAGAATTATATGCAACAGCAACAAACAACAACCCTTCTAACCGGGGCAACCGGCTTTTTAGGGACCGCAGTTGTCCCCCGACTGCTAAAAGCAAAACCCTGCAAAGTCTATGCAATTGTGCGGGCAGCCGATGCAAAACAGCTTGAAAAGCGGCGCCAAAATTTCTTAGCAAAATTACCAGACTGTATCGATGAACGCCGCATTGTCTTTTTAAACGGAGACTTGTCTAAGCCCCAGTTGGGCCTATCAATGGCTGACCTTGATTTGGTTTATAAAAACGTGAATGCCATTATGCATATGGCGGCCTCAACGCGCTTTGATTTAACACGCGAACAAGCGAAAAAGATCAATATCGATGGCGGCCGTGAAATCACAAATTTAGCATGGGCTTTGCAAAAAGAAGGCAACTTTGACCGACTCGATTATGTCAGCACCTGCTATGTTGCTGGATACCGTCAGGGTCGAGTTTACGAAACAGAATGCAATGAAGGGCAGGAATTTCGTAACAGCTATGAGTGGTCAAAAGCTCAGGCAGAAACCCACTTGCGTCTACAGATTAAAAACGGATTGCGCGCAGCCATTCACCGGCCGTCAATTATCGTTGGTGACAGCGAAAACGGGAAAGCCGCTTCGTTCTCCGCCCTTTATATTCCGATCATGATTTACCATCGAGGCTGGTGGCGCACACTCCCTGGCAATGCAGATACGATGCTTGACCTGGTCCCAGTTAATTACGTAGCCGATGCAATGATCAAGCTCAGCGAGCAGGAAGAAACATTGGGGCAAACGTTCCATTTAGCGGCCGGAGATGAAGCGATTACGATTGCAGATGTGGTAACGCGCTTAAATTCTGTTGTTGATACACCGCCGGTACGCTACGTTAATCCGCACCTATGGCGCAAATATATTCATCGGCTCATGATCCCTTTCTTCTCACTAACAAAAGGGGGGCGGGCCACTCGACGCGTCATCGAAACATTTCTGCCCTATTTCACTTATAACCCACAGTTTGATACGGCCGTTGCTAATAAATATTTAGGTGATCTGCGGCCTCCCTCGGCTCTAGATTACATCGAAACGGTTTTGCGTTACGCCATTGATAAAGATTTTGAAGGGGCGTAATCGGTGTGCTTTGCACCAGCAATCGGTATTCGGTAGATTGTTGTCGTGTCACCAACCTACCGAATACTGAAGCAAAGCCATTGAATACTGCTTACGGTTTAAACAGCCTCACTTTCTTTCAACCCTGCAATTTTCTCAGCTGAATAGCCAATCTCTGCCAAAATCTCGTCCGTATGCTGCCCCAACGTGGGAGGTGGCAGGCGGATTTCTGGCGGCGTTTCGCTGAATGAGTATGGGAAGCCGATCTGTTTGATTGTGCCCAGTGTCGAATGCTTCACCTCTTGGCTTAGCTTGTAATGTTTTGCCTGCGGATGCTCAAACACTTCATCGATGCTGAGAATCGGCCCGGCCGGGACACCGGCTTCAGCCATGAGGGCTAACACATCATCCCGTTTCTTATCAGCCAGATTTTCCTCAATCTTTTCAACCAAGAACGGCAAGTTTTTCATCCGGCCGGGATTATGTTCAAATCTTGGATCAGCACCCAACTCATCTAGCCCCAACGCTTTGCAGAACCGCTGCCAGATCCCGTCGTTGCCGTTCACGATATTGATATACCCATCACCCGTTTTAAAGGTCTGATATGGCCCTACAATGCCATGCGCGTTCCACGTACTGCGTGGCACATTGCCAGTCGCCAAATATTTGCCCGCATGATAGGAAAGCAATGCGACCTGCCCACCCAACATCGATGAGTCGATAAATTGCCCTTCGCCAAAACGTTCTCGATAAAACAGCGCACCCATAATGCCGTAAGCGGCGAACATACCGGCCGCAAGATCAGCGATCGGTACGCCAAATTTTGTCGGCATTTCGGGC
>JBGCDP010000398.1:0-7076 GCA_045105475.1 Anaerolineae bacterium | reverse complement strand
ATATCTGCAGAAGAGCTTCGAATTAAAAAAATGGGTGGGGAGATTCTTTGGGCGGAAACGTCATGGCAAACTATTTCATACTTTGGTGAAGATTGTATTCTAGCAAGCATCTATGACACAAATACAAGAAAACTAGCAGAGAAAGCGATGCTCGAAGCCAAAGAAGCGGCTGAAGCGGCCGCCCAAGCCAAAAGTGACTTTTTAGCCAACATGAGTCACGAAATTCGAACACCCATGAACGGGGTAATCGGCATGACGAGCCTGCTCAGTGATACGCCGCTGAATGATGATCAAAAAAGTTTTGTCGAGACGATTCGTAATAGTGGTGAATCGTTATTAACCATCATCAACGATATTCTCGATTTCTCAAAAATTGAGTCTGGCAAGCTTGAATTTGAGTGTGAACCTTTTGATCTTCGAAATAATTTAGAGGAGATTCTTGATTTAATCGCTCCAAAAGCCCAGCTCAAAGAAGTAGAGCTGCTATTGATGTATCAAGAGTCTGTGCCCAACTGGATCAAGGGAGATGCAACCCGCATCAGACAAATTGTGGTGAACCTTATTTCAAATGCCGTGAAGTTCACTGAATCTGGAGAGATTCAATTGATTGTATCGGCCGAACCTGCGCCTGATGATAATCTGCTTCTGCAATTTGATGTGAAAGACACTGGCATCGGCATCCCGGCCGACCGGATGAATCGCCTGTTCCAGTCTTTTAGCCAAGTCGACAGTTCAACCACACGTAAGTTTGGTGGCACCGGACTCGGTTTATCGATCAGCAAAAATCTAACCAAAATGATGGGCGGTGATATGTGGGTCGAAAGTAGTTATGGAAATGGCTCGACATTTTCATTTACGATACTAGCTTCGGCCGCAAATGATTCTGAGCAACCCGCCCCAGAACTCAAGGCTGACTTCCTCTCCGGCAAACGGGTTCTTATTGTTGATGATAGTGAGGCAAACCGCACCATATTAAGCAACTATTGCCTGCGCTGGGGAATGGAAGTCCAGTTGGCGATCGATGCCCAGCATGGCATTGAAACCATCAAAAAGGACAACCCGTTTGATGTCATATTACTTGACTATCAAATGCCAGAACTCAACGGCATCCAAATGGTAGAGAAGCTTCAGGAAGATGGAATCGTACTCCCCTTGGTCATGATGGTGACCTCCGTTGGAAACCGTGATATTAAAAGTGAGTCAGACGCATTAGGCATCGATTTGTTCTTATACAAACCGATTAAACATGCCCAGCTCCTAAATGCTTTCCTCGATCTTTTTGCAAAGAGCCCAAGAAAGGTTGTGAAGTTACCCAGAAAGTCAGAATTCAACGGAGAGCTTGGGGCCAAGCATCCATTAAACATTTTATTGGCTGAAGACAATATTGTGAATCAGAAGGTAGCCATCCGGACTCTGGAAAGGCTTGGCTACCAGATTAAAGTAGCAAACAATGGAAAAGAAGCGGTAGGGGCGGTCTTAGACCAACCCTTTGATCTTGTCCTGATGGATGTACACATGCCTGAGATGGATGGGTTAGAAGCGTCTCGTGAAATTTTACAGCAGGTTCAACCTGATAGATGTCCAATCATCGTCGCGCTCACGGCCGGAGTTATGCAGCAAGATCGCGCCAAATGTCAGGAGGCAGGGATGGAGCTATTTCTGTCTAAACCCTTCAAGATAGATGATTTAGCGCAGATTTTGGTTGATGTTAGTGAAAGAAAGAAGCGAGCAAAGAGCAGCAAGTAGGGAGAAAAACCACCTCTCCCTACCCATTTGCATTTGCACGTTTTTATTTGCTAAAGCTATTGATTTTAGCGATCAGCTCATCTGGCACATCAATCCCATTGGTCTCAGCCTCAGCCCGAAACTCAGCCCGGCGGCCGCCGGGTAACCGTACGCCATCTTGTTCAAGCAATGCGCCTATCATGTGTTCAACCCGTTCTAAGTAAGCCTCACCACCCGTTTTAGCCGGATCAATCGCAATAAACGTTTGACCTACATTAGGATAGGTGCCTTCATTATTCCCAAACTGCGGGGCTTCAAATGCCCAATTGCCCCCGGTCAGCCCGGCCGCCATCAGTTCAACCATCAACCCCAAACCGTACCCTTTGGCACCACCCAAAGGTGACAGGCTTCCAGCTAACCCAGCGGCTGCGTCTGTTGTCGGCTTTCCATCAACATCTTGCGCCCAATTGGTCGGAATTGGCCGACCTTCGGCCGCAGCCTGCTTGACGTTGACTTTCGCCGTCATGCTCGTTGCTAAATCTACAATGATGGGAGGGCCATCACCGCGAGGTGCACCGAACCCCAATGGATTGGTGCCGAAAAACTTTTTCTTACCTCCGGCTGGATGCACGCTTGACGGCGCGTTAGCAAAACCGAAGTTTAAAAACCCTTCACGAGCCAAAAGATCGTTGAACCATCCCACAACCCCGGCCGAATACCCATTATGTATGCTGATGATTCCGATCCCTTGCTCACGCACCAGTGCTGAAAATGGATCTAACACATGCAAAAACGCAGTGTGGCTAAAACCGTGATGCGCATTTACCTGAATCACAGCCCCAGCTTGCTTAACAACTTCTGGGGCCGCATCCCCAGCCAGCTTATTGTGCAGCAAATGGCCTAAGTAAATCGGTAAATATTTGAGGCCAACATTGCGAATGCCGTCTGCTTCTGCGTCAGCCACTGATTTTGCTCCGGGGGCAGCCTGCACATCGGCCGCACCGCAGCGAGCAAGAGCGTCATACGAGAGTTGATAAATTTCGGTTAGAGTGAGGGTCGCCATTTTCTTCTTCCTTCTTATTTTTTAGGGGGTGGAGATAAATTATTGTCGGCCGTTATTGTATGCGGTTTAGAGTCAAGATGCAGGAGCATAACCTGGCAACAGCAAGCCTAAACCGCTCGCAATGCCCCATAAGCGACGTTCTGTTGCCAATTAAAATACTTCCTGAAGAAGAATAGACAATAGCGGTTAACATAAAATTGAAATTTCTCTTGACGAAAAGCCCTAATTGGTGATAACCTCTCCATGACCAACCGTGGGAATTATCCCATTCTTGCCCCGCTGTTCATGCCCAATAACAGCGGGGCTTTTTTTGTCACTTTTTCACCATCAGCTTACTTTCTGTAGGGCATTTAGAAAACAGCTTTTCAAGTAGGAGTATCTACAATTCCACAGCCTAAAAAAATTATTCCCAGACTTACGAATACGAGCCTTTGAAAAACTACCTTGAAAGCAGCTCGTGGATCATTAGCATAAAATGGCCAAGCTTGAAATGCTTAAAGTTATGGATTCAGTTGTGATAATGATGAAAGCAGGCACATAGGCAGATTATAAAAATAGTAGGCATCCCTTAGAAAAAGAAGAAATGTGCATAAGTCTCCATAATTTTAGCTATAACGCTGTCAACTTAGTCCACCATATGCAGAAAACGGCTTTTGGACGAAGAATATAGTTATCCAACTATATTTCCTAACTCCCACCGAGGTGGCGCAACTTAACTATAAAATGACTGATTCCTATCTTTTGGTTCACAAGACCTCCAACTTTTCCATTTCTAACACAATACAAAATACAATTGATTTAAACAGGTGAGTATAATCGACGATAAATCAGAAAATTTAAATTCATTGAAGTGATTATTTAAGTTTATGGAAAAAAGGGACACATTTGGAACACTGCTAAGATTTTATCGGAAGCGTACAAAAGATTCTAAGCACAATCTTCGGCCGCTGTCGCAACAGAGGCTAGCTGACGAGCTAAAGCATAAGGAGGGGTTTACCTACTCTTACGGGACAGTAAGTCTCTGGGAACGCGACAAGCTCCAATTTCCACCTGATGGGCGGCTCTTACTCAAGACAATTCTAAAAGTCCTGCTCCATTTTAAGGGGATAAACCAGCTAGATGAAGCCAATGAACTGTTGCGCTTAGGGGGGCATAGTCCGCTAACACACGCAGAAGTAGAAAACATACACGCCCGGTGGCAGCTTACAAAACCGGCCGCATATAGCATTAAAATCGCTGGCCATGAAATCCAAAGAGCCGCACTGCCTCAGCAGCTTGAGCTGCAGGGAAAAGATGGGGCTTTTCAGATGCTAGACGAGCAATTGTGCCAACCGCTTGCCTCTTCCGTTGTCTTTCTAACCGGCCGTGGCGGGGTTGGCAAGTCATCGGTCGCAACCGCTTTAGCCCACAAGCATTTAACCTCAGACATATTTGAAGCAGTTTCATGGATCTCGTTTAATTTGCCTGATGAACAGTCGGCCGAAGCGGCCATCGAATCGGTGATAGATTCGCTAGGCAAATGGCTTCAAATCAAACACCTTGTGGATGCAACACCGGCCGGGCGCAAAGCATTGATTCGCGGAGCACTTGAAGCCAAAGCTCATCTCGTTGTCATCGACGGGGTTGAAGCCCCTGCCCATTGTGATGCATTAAACACCCGGTTGAGCGCAATGGCCGGCCGATCAAAATTCTTGGTGACTTCGCGCATCATCCCCACGACGATTAGCCAAGCGTTTGTCTATAGTCTGGATGAGATTAATGTGGAACAAAGCCAGCAGCTGCTCCAAGCTCAAACGCAGGCCACAAACGGTATTCCGGCCGAAGAGTTCACGCCGGAAGTGGTAAAAAAAATCCACTCTTCGATAGGGGGCCACCCGCTAACACTTATCTTGTTCCCCCATCTACTCAAGCGGCACAACCTTGACAGCTTGCTCCAAGCGATTGAGTTGGGCGTTGAAGGAAAGCACACGTTTATTTACGGGCGCCTGTGGGAAATGCTCTCGCCAGAATCAAAGAAACTGGTGATGGCGCTCTGTTTTTTCGGGGGATTAGGAGCCGACGAGACTACGCTCAAAATAGCGGCCGAGTTAAACGAATCTGAGTTTTTTCAAGCAACGAGGGAAATAGGTCAATTTGGGCTGTTGCAAAGCCGCGGCGGGCTGGATAAAAAAATTCATAATCTACACAATCTAACGATCCAGTATGTACAGATTTTGGTGCGACAGACGGCCGATCAGCAGGATTTTATCGATGCGATTAAACGGACCTTCAACTTTTGGCTCAACTACTTTGCAGGTCTACAAAGCACGCTCCCCTATGATGTCGTCTTGCAGCTTCACCAAACACTTCGGATTAGCCAAATCCTTCAAGACAATACAGACATCGGCCAATTGCGGTGCCGATTGCTCTACACAATATTCACCCCGCTTAAAAATCATGATTTCTTAAACAGCTGGGAAACCGTTTGGCAAGCGGCCGTCTCAAACGACATCGGGTCAAATGAGCTGTTTGAGTGCCGCTTAATCAATCAACTGGCTTATATCAAGCAAGAAAAACAAGATTTCAACAAGGCTCTGGAGCTACATAAAAAAGCTTTGGAATTAGGATATAACCTAGAAGAAACGGTTGAAATTGCCCAAGCACACCACCATCTAAGCTGGTGCTATTATCGTTTGGGGGAATTCGATCTAGCGGCCGAAAACAATTCAACAGCCGTCCACATGTTTGAAGATTTTGACATTCAGTCTGAAGATTATGTTAAAGCACGTCTTCGGGGTGGAATTCTGTTAATAGTCAAAGAACAATTTAAGCGTGCAGAAACTGTTTTTCTAGAGCTTGTTGACCATTTAGAAAAATCGAGCCAGCATCAATATCTGGTCCAAGTCTATCAAAATTTAGGGTATCTATATTATGTCAGCGATCAATATCGCAAAGCTCAAAAAGCCTATCGAGCTGCCAGAAAATATCTAGAAAAATTCCCAAATGAAATTAAGAAGATCAGAATTCTAATTGCTGAAAGTGCCTTACACACAGACCATGACAACTTTGAGGCCGCTTACTCTGCAATCGAAAAAATAGATACAGATTTCCTTCGTGAAACGTTCAATTACAATTTGTTGAACGCAGCACTCGGCAACTTAGCTTTAGTCCACATCGGGTTTAATGAATTTGAAAAAGCCGAGAAACTACTAACTGAGCTGCTTGCGTACTGGGTAGAAACAGATCAACATTATGACCGTTTATTGCTGATGGAAACGTGGGCCGATCTGCATGCAAAAAAGGGTGATTTGCCCAAAGCATTATCAGTTTTACATCAAACATTGACTGAGCTAGAAGGCTTCCCATCTGAAGCAAAAATAGTGAAGCTAATAAAAAGTGTTCAAAATAAGATTAGTAAGTATTCTTAATTTCCGGAGACTGTCACAAAGAGGCTGCCACAAATATGTGACAGCCCCAATTCAACCTAATTATCCGCCGTCAGGGCCACCACTGTTGCCACCAACGGGCAGCAATTGAGCATGACCTTCACTCCCTTCAAACTGGTGGGTTTGGAAACCGGAGGTAGTGTCTGAAGCCACTGATTTGGTGAAGTTGCCTGAAACGCCTACAACAAACAAAACCGCGACTGCGAGGGCTACAATCAAGCCATCTTTGATTTTTGATACGACTGAGGTGTTACTTAAATTCATCATCTCTCCTAATGTCTACTTTCAATTTGATAAACAAAGGAGCCAACCGGTTAACTCGAACTGTGTTGCAACTGACATGAGTCATTATTCAAGATAAAAGCTGGGACTACCACGCCAAAAGTGGCAAACAAATTGCCACTTTTGGCAAGTCGCTTGGCTAAGGAAATTGGAGTCAAATGAGGCTGATTGGGGGGTTAAGGCTGGTAGCAGTTTTAGTGGGGCTTATAACTGCTGAGGGCTAACGACTATTAAATATGCAGGCCAAGTAATTGAAAAAGTGAAAAGGACAATTTTGGTCTGAAGTCGAGTGGAACGAAAACATACGATTGCGTACTACTCGACTTCAGATCCCTTATTCAAATGACCTTAATCGGCCGCAGTCGCCGTAATTTCAAACATCAGCGGAGGAATTGCTAGCCGAGTCACGCCCAACACCGTTTGCGGAGGTGCCGCACCAACTGGGCCAAACCGGCCGCCGATCACATCGAAATTCTTCATCATCTCATCAACATCGGTTGCGTAGATGTCTAACTTGATCACGTTTGTCAGGTCCATACCGGCCGCACCCAATACCGCCTCTAAGTTATCAAGAGCCAACA
>JBGCDP010000397.1:0-2954 GCA_045105475.1 Anaerolineae bacterium | reverse complement strand
TATGGCGATCTTGGTGAGCGATGGGGTGAGCCCTCAACAAATCGCAAAACTTGAAGCAGAGTGGCTGAAATGGCGAGATGGGCAATTTATATTTGCTGATTTTCAGCACAGCGGCCGATTTCGCGGCCTGCACCTCGATGTCATCAACGGCCGGTATCTACCAGAAATTTGGGACGATGGAGGTGGGCCTGACAGCTTTGAACTCGAAATCGGAAATCAAGTTGCCCACAGTGCCCCGTTAAGTTCGGCCGGACCCACCTTCAAACAACTCCAAACCAAATGGCTCCCCTACTACGATCCGGTGTTACAACAGAGCCGTTACACGATGGTGTACAACGCCTGCCTTTATGACCTTGAACATGTCTATTTTTATGCCCAACGGGATCTTTTTTTCCAAGCATTTGATCGGCTATATAAAGCCCATCAAGAATTTTTACAGATGATGTTTATCGGCCAGCAGGTTTACCCTATCGCATATAACAAATGGATCGCGTACCAGCTTAGAGATTTGCTCAATATGCCCGGTTTGGCTGACACGTTGCGGCCGCTTCTAGCCATCCAGCAACTTGATGCACGTAACCTAAACGGGGCCGCTAACAAACTGCGTGCACTTGTAGAAGAGCAGGCTTAATCTCAAACAAACAGGAGCAATATGAAATATTTCGATGCCTATCCTCAGGAGCTGGCAAAGCCACTCCGCAGACAACTATCCGAAGAGCCAACAATCCACGAGCAATGCATCATCAAAGATAGTCACATCGGCCAATGGACTGAGTTGAGGCGCAATACAACGATTACAGAATCAACGTTTGGTGACTACAGCTACACGGCCGGAGATGTGTCGATTATCTACACCGATGTCGGAAAATTCTGTTCCATCGCTTCCCACGTACGGATCAATCCAGGGAATCATCCGATGGGGCGCGTAACGCAGCATCACGCAACCTATCGGCGCAAACAGTATGGGTTTGGCACTGAAGATGATGCTGAGTTTTTTGCATGGCGGCGTGAGAATCGTTGTACGATTGGGCATGATGTTTGGCTAGGGCATGGGGCGATTATTATGCCTGGGGTTTCGATTGGAACGGGGGCGGTAGTAGGTTCCGGAGCGATTGTGACGAAAGATGTAGCTTCATATCAAATTGTGGTGGGCATGCCTGCCCGGCCGATTAAACAGAGGTTTCCTGATGAAGTTTCAGAGAAGCTTTTGAAGATTGCGTGGTGGGATTGGGATCGGCCGACGCTAGAGGAACGGTTTGATGAACTGCTTGATCTTGATCTGTTTATCGAAAAATACGGATAACATAAGATGATGAGATGACCTGCTTTCCATCATCTCATCATCTTATAAAAACTCGTCTAGTCGATTTTAGGAAAGTCAGACGGTGGCATAATGTCCACTGTCGCAGAGCGCTGTTGCGCCAACATCCCACCATCAACCACCGTCCGTTGTCCAGTCACATATGAACTGTCATCTGAGGCTAAGAATACCGCAGCACCGGTCATATCATCTGGCTCGCCAATCCGCTCCATTGGCACGTTAGCACCACGTAGCTTACGCCCTTCGATATCGATACCGGTTGTATCAATTGAGCCAGGGATCAGGGAATTTACCCGAATACCGTATGGGCCAAGATCTAAAGCAAGTGCACGCGTCATCGCTTCAATACCCCCTTTGGTCGCGTCATATGCTACAAAGGCACGGTGCGCTTTGGTTGCTCCACCCGATGACATGTTGATGATCGAGCCGCTGCCCTGTTTTGCCATAATATGAGCGGCCGCCTTACAGCAGAGAAACACGCCGGTTAGATTAACGCCGATAATGCGGTCCCACCAAGCTTTGTCCGCGGCAAGAAAGTGCTTCATGGGGGAAATCAGCCCAGCATTGTTGACCAGGATATCAACCCGGCCGAACTTCTCCATTGTTGCTGCAAACATCGCGTCTACAGACGCTTCATGAGCAATATCGACAGCAATAGCGATGGCGGTGCCACCGGCCGCATTAATCTCATCGGCCGTCTCTTGAGCACCATCAACAACGATATCCGCAGCTACAACAGTTGCACCTTCAAGGCCGTAACGTAAAGCGATCGCTTCACCGATTCCTTTAGCGGCACCTGTCACAATAGCTACTTTTTTTTCTAATCTCATAATCTTTTCTCCAAAATTTAAGGGGTTAACCTGTTTTTCTAAAAGGATCGTGGCATCCCCAGAATGTGCTGACTGACATAAGACAATATCAAATTGGTTGAAATAGGAGCAATTTGATAAAGCCGTGTCTCACGGAATTTTCTCTCAACATCATACTCTCGCGCAAAGCCAAATCCACCATAAGTCTGCATCGTTGCATTTGCCGCTTCCCATGAGGCATCAGCCGCCAGCAACTTTGACATATTCGCCTCTGCCCCACACGGCTGCCCTGCATCATACAAACGGGCCGCTTCATAGCGCATGAGATCAGCCGCACGTATATGGATATACGCTTGAGCAATAGGAAACTGAATCCCCTGATTTTGCCCGATGGGTCGCCCAAAGACAGAACGCTCATTCGCATACGTTGTCGCCCGGTCCACAAACCAATACCCATCCCCTATACACTCGGCCGCAATCAACAGCCGCTCCGCATTCATGCCATCTAAAATATAACGGAACCCCATCCCTTCTTCACCGATCAATGTATCGGCCGGAATACGCAGATTATCAAAGAACACCTGCGTTGTTTGATGGTTGATCATCGTCTCAATCGGGTCGATGGTGACCCCATTGCCGATTGCGCTTTTTAAATCGATCAAAAAGACCGAAAGCCCCAACGTTTTCTTTTCAACTTCATCGATGGGTGTGGTTCGAGCAAGCAAAAGCATCAGGTCTGAATGCTCCGCCCGCGAGGTCCAGATTTTCTGCCCGTTGACCACATACTCATCCCCGTCCCGAACTGCTCTTGTACGCAGACTGGT
>JBGCDP010000396.1:0-9699 GCA_045105475.1 Anaerolineae bacterium | reverse complement strand
CCAGACTATGCCCCAGGTTGGAGCGGCTTGGGTCAAACCCATATGAATTTGAGCCAGCTTGACTTAGCCAGTGACGCTTATGAACGCGCAATTGCTCTTGACCCTGTGCGGCCGGAACCCTTTATCGGGCTGGGCTGGGTTGAGCTACGCAATCGACGGATTGAAACGGCCGAGCAGAACTTTCGCCAGGCGTTGGCCAGTGATGAAGAGTCAATCGAGGCGCAGTGTGGTTTGGCTGAAGTCAAAATGGCTCAGCTGCGCTATGAAGACGCCAAACTGATTTTTGCGCGCATTTGGCGCAACAGCCCCAACACGCTTGATGCTCTTATCGGGTTGGGGCGTGTAGCGGTGATCAATCAGGACTTCACAGGTGCGGCAGATATTTGGCAGCAGGCTTTGGAAATGAATCAATCTCATCCTGCAATTCATACCGGCCGGGGGGAAGTGTTTCATCAGCAAAACCGGCCGGGTTTGGCCATTCGTGCGTTTGAACGGGCCATCGAAGTGGACCCGCTGTATGCACCGGCCTATCGAGCAATGGGTAACACGTTACACGGCTTGGGCAAGATGGACAGTGCGTTGGCCGCCTATCGCAAAGCAACCGGAATTGATGGGACGGTCAAGATTTCACCCGTTAACATGGGGGATGTCTTAACTTCCTTGGGCCGCTACGGTGAGGCGTTGGAGGCTTATCAAAAAGCGCTCACGCCTGATTTAGATGCTGAGGGGGAAACCGGGCAGAACTCTGTTGCGCTTTATATCGGATTGGGGAATGTGTATACAGCCTTGGGCCGCCTTGATGAAGCCCGCGACGCCTATGAGCGTGCGTTGCGTATCGACCCGATTGCATTAAATGCGTTTCTGGGATTGGGTCGCATCCATATCTTGCTTAAAAATTATCATGAAGGGCGTATGGTATTTGAAGAGGCGTTGGTGATTGAGCCAAAGTCGGCCGAAGCACATCATGGGTTGGGAGAAATTGATCGTTTTGAAGGAAGCTTTTCTGGGGCAATTTCTTCGTATCGGAACGCAATAGACGGTGATAAAAAGTTTGCTCCGGCTCATCTAGGGATGGCTCAAGTTTATTTGGCTCAGCGCGATTTAGAGATGGCGGAAAAGTCGGCAAGGGCTGCGCTGCATTTTGGCCAAAAAATGCCGGCCGCGTGTGACTTGCTAGGCGAAATCGCTTGGCGCCAAGGGCAGTATCAGGATGCGGAACGCTATTATGACCAAGCGATCGGGATGGATAATAGCCGAGCGCAATCTTATGGTGGCATGGGGACCGTTATGCTGGCCCTGGAGCTCCCTGTGCGCGCTCGAGAGTACTTTGAAACAGGTTTAGAGCAGGAAGATGTGGATGAGCACTTTCCGTACGTGCGTTTGGGCAAGCTTTATCATGAACAAAATTTATTTGGAAAAGCGGAAGAAGTTTACAAAATGGCGCAGCGGATTGGTGCGGCCGATCCGCAGATATTAGTGGCGTATGGGGATTTAACCCAAGAGTTAGGCGATCCTCCCCGTGCGCTTGAGCTATACCAAGCGGCCATTGAGCTAAGCCGCAAAAACGTTGAGCATAACCCTGAAGGGTGGCGCGGCATTGGGCAGGTTTACCTTAAACAGCGCAAATGGGCTGATGCGATCCGATCTTTTGAAGAAGCGATGGGGAGCGGGCTGCGTAACGTTGAGATTCTGGTTGACATGGGTGACGCGTATCGTGGAGCAGGTCAAAACAACCACGCACGCCGCTACTATGAAAAAGCGATGCAGCTCAAGCCGGAAAATATGCGGGCCCATTTAGGCATGGGGCTTATTTTCCAAACAGAAGAGCATCACGAAGAAGCGTTAAAGCATCTTGAAAAAGCACGGCGTTTAGATGACAAAGAAGCCTCAAGTTCGCAAATTGCGATCCCAATGGGGTATGAGCTGCTGCGGTCTGATCAGCTTGAAGAGGCGCGCACTACATTTAGCAAGCTCATCGAAAATGACCCCGATGTGGTTGAAGGGTATATCGGTATTGCTGAAGTTGGGATGGCTGAAAACGATCTCGATAAAAGTTTAGACGGCTGGAAATCAGCTTTGCGCTTGCAGCCAGAAAATCCAAAAGTGTTAAAGGGGATGGGCGAAGTTTTGGTACGCCAGGGCAAACCGATGCAGGCGTTGGAGATGTTTCGCGAGACGGTGCGACTTGACCCAGATTGGGGTGAAGCTCAGCGGCGGCTGGGGGATATTTTGGTCCAGCGTGGGTTTTATGATGAGGCGTTTGAAGCCTATCAGGGGGCGGTTGAATGTGACCAGCTCGATGTGGGTAGCTGGACAGGCTTGGGGCAGGTCAATCGGCGATTGGGTCATTTAGATGAGGCTATGCAATATCTGAATCAAGCTTTGATTTTGTCACCTAATCATTTGGTTGCTTTGTCGGAGCTGGTACAGGCTTATGTGGCGGGTGAGCAGTGGAGCGAAGCGTTGCGAATATTGTATCGTTTGGTGCGATTAGAACCGCAAACGGCCGGGCATCATATTGAAATGGGGCGGGTTATGCAGCAGTTGGGCCGCTTAGAAGAGGCTTCAGGTGCTTATCGACGCGGACTCAAGATTGATCGCCAATCGGCCAGCGGCTGGATCGGGTTGGGTGACGTATTTGATTATTTAGGCCATGCAGAACCGGCTCGCCAAGCGTTTAAATCTGCGTTGGCTTTGCCTAAAATCGATAAAGAAGATCGGGCGGCTGCCCTTTCAGGGTTGGCCCGGATTCAGCAAAATGATGGGCAGCTGAAAGAGGCGGCCAACGTGTATGTTGAAGCGTTGTCATACAACGAGCAATTTGCGCCAGCCCATATCGGTTTGGGTGAAGTTTATGCTCGACAGGGTGATCGGGACTCTGCTAAAGGTGCTTTTGAGCGGGCGATTAAAATTTTGCCCGATCACCCACGAGCTTTAACCGGCTTGGGTGAAGTGGTGCGCTCACGTGGGGAGACAAGTTGGGCGATTGGGTTGTTTAGCCGAGCGCTTAAGATGAACCCTGACTGGATTCCTGCCTTGACCGGTTTGGGTCGGGCGTGGCTCGATGACGGCCGCCTGCCTGAAGCTCAGACGACTTATTTAAAGGCTCGTGAGCTGCTAGATGATATGGCTAACCGGCCGAATTTAAAGCCAGAAGAGCGTGGTGCTTTAAAAACGGTAGAACAGCGTGTATTGGTCCAGATCGGTTTGGGCGATGTCGCTTTGGCCGAGAGCAAGACGAGCGACGCGGTTAACTATTTTCGGCGGGCGATCCAGATTTCTCCCCATTATGCTCAAGCCTTTACCGGATTAGGGTTTGCATTAGAGAAACTTAACCGGCCGGAAGAGGCATTGGCCGTCTTCCATACGGCCCTTGAAGTCGACCCAGATGAACCGGCCGCCTTTATCGGTTTGGGGGATGTGGCCCGTTCGCGTGGGCAAAACGATCGTGCAATTGAACTGTACGAGCAGGCCCTGTTGCTGATACCTGAAGATGAGGACGTGATGCTGCGTTTGGGCAAGATGTATGTGCAAGAACCAAATAGCAACCCAGCGATTCCCATCCTTGAAAAGCTGGCGCAACGGTCGAAACCGGCCGCTAAGTCGGATGTGAATCGGATGTTGGGCGATCTATATACAGAACGTGGTCAGCATGATTCGGCAATTTTAGCTTACCAGAAAGCGGTTGAAGCTGATGAAAACGAAGTATCTGCTTTGGCAGGTTTAGGCTGGGCCAGACTGCACCAAGGTGCTTGGGTTGGGGCGGCTCAGGCATTTGCTAAGGCGGTTAAGCTGTCTCCGAATGATCCGCAACTGTTCAACGGATTGGGTCGTGCGTACACAAAAATTGATCAGGCTGACCGAGCCGTGCAGTTTTTTGATCAAGCTTTATTCTTGGATCAAAAGGAAGCTGGAACGCTAACGGATCGAGCTTCGATTTTCACCGGCCGTGGTTTGGCCCTCTTGGCTCTGAGCGATAGCAATGCGGCTATTCGAGATTTAGATCAGGCACGCCGTTTAAATGGTAAATATGGTGAAGCGGAGATGGCACGCGGCCACCTGTTTGTGCGCGAAGAGCGTTTAAACGATGCGATTGCGGCCTATGAAAGAGCGATCTTGTTCAACTGGAAGACGCCTGAGCTTTACATGAGTTTGGGGCAAACCTTTTTGTTTACGAATCGAGCAGAACGGGCGAAAGAAGCGTTTGGCAAGGCGATTAGTCTTGACCCTAACCATGCTGGTGCGCATGCTGCCTTAGGGGATGTGCACAGAGAAGAGGGCGCATTTACCGAGGCGATGGAGTCGTATCGGCGAGCGATTAAGCTAGACTCTCACTTGGCGGCTGGGTATGGTGGTTTGGCTGATGTATTCCATGAGAAGCGGGACACAGAGAAAGCGATCGCCCTTTATCATCGAGCGGTTGAGCTAAACCCGACAGATGGGATTTCACACGGCCGACTGGCGGGTTTGTACCGCAAACAGGGTGAGCAGGATAAGTACAAGCAGGCGTATGAAATGGCGATCTCACTGATTCCACAAACTAGCTACTACAATCGGGCTTGTTTAGAGTCGATTCGTGGGAATGTGCCTGGGGCGATTAACCTTCTTAGGCGAGGCTTGCATCTAAGAGAAATTCGGCCGGAGTGGATTCGGCGGGATCCAGATTTTGATTTTATTCGAGAGGATGACAGGTTTGTGGGATTGTTGTCGGCTCGCTAGAACGATTTCATCGTTTTTCGCGAAGCCAGGCCGCAAGTTAAATTTTTGTCTAAAGCTGGAGTATGTAGGCAGCAAAAACGTTTAGTGATTATTCTCCACAATCCACTTTAGGCAGTACGACGAAGAACTCACTCCCTTTGCCTTCAACACTCTGTGCCCAGACACGCCCTTCATGGAGTTCGATCAACTCTTTCACGATTGAAAGCCCGATGCCCATACCCTCAAAGCGGCGGTCCATATGGCGCTCAACTTGGTAGAAGCGGTCAAAAATTCGGTTGAGTTGGTCTTCCGGAATACCGATGCCGGTATCGCGCACATAGATCCAGATTTCTTCGTTACGGCTGGCCGCGCCGATATCAATCCGGCCGCCAGAGGTTGTGAACTTAAACGCATTATCGATTAAGTTGTTGAAGATGACTTCCAGCATTTTCGGTTCTGCGAGCGTACATAGTTCATCTTTTGGCAAATGGAGTCTAAAGATTAGCTTGCGAGCTTGCGCCATCTCTTTACGCTCAGTCGAGACCTTGCGAATCATGCGGGTGACATTGACCGTTTCACGCCCTTCAATCCTGTCTGAGGTGTCAACATACTGCAGATTGAGCATGTCCTGGATCAAATTGCGCAGGCGAATGGCGGCTCGCATAATGCTATCGACTTGAGCAGCTTGGGTGCCGCGTACGTCTGATCGTAAAAACGACATATAGCCCAAAATAACCGAAAGCGGAGTTCTTAACTCATGTGATGCTAAAGCAATGAAGTCTGATTTAAGCCGATCAAGCTCGTTAACTCGATCATAAGCTTGCTGTAGCTCTTCAAAAAGCTGAGCACGACTAATCGCTACCCCGGCCAGGTCGGCAAAAATTGAGAGAACGGCGACATCGGTATCTTTAAATGTACCGGTTTTGCGGTTGATCGCTTCAAGAACGCCAACGACTTTGCCAGACCCATCATGTAAGGGTACGCCTAAAATAGTTTGGGTATGGAATTCAACTTCATCATCATAAGATGATTTCCACATTTTTGAATTGGCCACATCGTCGACAATCATCGGCTCGTTCTTGAGGTAGATGGTGCCCGCAATGCTCCCTTTCAATGGGACGCTCATGTTTTTTAGCTCGGCCGAACGATCGCCTGCGGCCGCACGAAAGCGTAAATTTCCCATCTTGGGGTCAAATAGCAAGAGAGAAGAAGCTTCTGATCCAATTAACTCAGCGGCTGTTTGAATGATCTGATTCAACAGAATATCAACATCAGTCGTTGTATTTAGTTGTTGACTGACTTCAATAATTCGAATCAGTGTTTCTGCAGTTACATTTTCAGCGTTAATATAATTCATGGTTGGTTGTTTCAACAGAGGCATAAAACCTCACACCCTTCTTCCCGCCTATGATTATAGGCAACAGGTCAAGCAATTCAAAGTATAAATTTTAGAATGAGTGAGAAAAAATAGTATAAAGCGTGAATCATGCGTGGTGATTCACCTGCGACAACCCAACCTGATACAATTTAAAGATGGATTCCTCAGAGAAAGTTAGTCTCTATCTTCATATTCCCTTTTGCACATATCGTTGTTCTTACTGCGATTTCAATACTTATACGACAATTGGAGATGTACAAAGTGAGTACGCCGATGCTTTAGCGGCCGAAGTCGCCTATGCAGGGCAGGCGGGCCAAAACAGTTCGGCAAAGAAAACAGTTCAAACGATCTTTTTTGGGGGTGGAACCCCATCTGTCATGTCACATGCTGATTTGGCTAAGATTTTTGACAGCATTCAACAGAATTTCAATGTTGAGTCAGATGCTGAGATCACGCTTGAAACCAATCCGGAAACAATTGATCTAGACTATATGCGCGGCCTCAAATCTCTTGGAGTCAACCGAATCAGCTTTGGTGCACAAAGTGCTTTAAGCGAAGATTTGGCCGTACTCGGCCGTCAACATAGCTTTGACACCGTTGTTCAAGGTGTTGATTTAGCTCGGAAAAGCGGCATCGATAATTTGAGTATTGATTTGATTTACGGTGTGCCGGGTCAAACAGTTGCCTCGATTCAGAAAACGTTAGATGCCGTATTGCCGCTAGAACTGCCCCATCTCAGCTTATATTGCCTGACAGTTGAGCCGGGGACCCCATTGCATCGCGAGGTCAACAGCGGCCGGGTGCCGCCGCCAGACCCTGATTTAGCGGCCGATCAGTATGATGCGGTCAGTGAACGTTTGGATCAGGCTGGGCTTCAGCATTATGAAATTTCGAACTGGGCAATCCCGAATCATGAAAGCCGCCATAATTTAGCTTATTGGTACAACGCTGAATATTTGGGATTGGGTGCTGGAGCACACGGCCATGCAGGCGGCCATCGCTATCATATTGTGCGTCGGCCGCGGACATATATTCGCCGGATGACTGAAATCCAGGATAAACCCCACGTATACCCACTGACTCCTGCTGCGGCCGAAAGCCACATCATCGACCCCACAGATGAAATCGCAGACACGATTATTATGGGGCTCCGTCTTCTGCAAGAGGGTCTAAATGCGGACCAATTCACCGCACGTTTTGGCCAATCGATTCAAGAAATCCATGGTGAAACAATTGACGATTTGATTGGGCTCGAATTGCTGACGTGGAAATCTGGTTCAGCCGGACCTGCCTTATTCTTAACTGAAAAAGGACGTTTTATTAGCAATCAGGTATTTCACCGATTTATTTAACTTAAAATTTTCTCTTATGTCCGTCATCCAATCTTTAAAACAAGCTGCGCAAGCAGATTTAAAAACAATCGTATTGCCCGAAGGAAATGACCCCAGGGTTGTGCAAGCGGCCGAAATGTTAGCTGATGAAAAGCTCGTTCGTCCGATTTTACTCAACGGAGTCACCGACCATTCGGGTGTCACTGTGATTAACACGCTTGATAGCACCTATCGGCCGGAATTGGCGACCCTTTTTCACGATTTACGTAAGCATAAAGGCATCTCTCTCGAGGATGCTGAAACGGCGATAAACGCCCCGCTGACCTTTGGTGCCCTCATGGTGCGTCACGGTTTAGCCGATGGCTGTGTTGCAGGTGCTGTGCATGCGACGCGAGACGTGTTGCGGGCGGCGTTGCAGATTGTTGGCCTTGAAGAAGGGAATAATCTGGCCAGTAGTGTCTTTTTGATGATTTTGCCAGACGGCCGGGCGATTACCTACGGTGATTGCGGGATGGTTCCTGATCCAGATGCAGATCAACTGGCCAATATCGCAGTCACTTCGGCCGGAACGCATACACAACTCACCGGGCAAACGCCTAAAGTCGCGATGCTCTCTTTTAGCACCAAAGGGAGCGCTGATTCTGACTCTGTGCAAAAGGTGCGCTCTGCGACTGCATTGGCGCAAGAATTGGCCCCATCGATGCAAATTGACGGCGAACTGCAGTTTGATGCGGCTTATGTTCCGGCCGTGGGTGAACGCAAAGCGGCGGGGTCTGATGTGGCTGGGCATGCCAATGTCTTTATCTTTCCAAATTTAGATGCTGGAAATATCGGATACAAAATTACGGAACGGATTGGTGGTGCACAGGCGATAGGCCCTTTACTTCAAGGGTTCGCCAAACCGATCCATGACTTATCTCGTGGTTCTAGTGCTGAAGACATTATGATGGCGGCCGTGGTCGCGGCGGTGCAGGCTAAGAGCAGCAGTCAGTAGTTCAGAAAGTTAACATTTAAAAATGAAACAAGCTGAGAAGTTAATCGAAAAATCTAAGAACGGCCGGTTTATGCTTGGCATTGTCGGCCCTCCCGGGGCTGGAAAGAGCACGTTGGCCGAGAAGCTGTTTGCTGAGATCGAGCAGCTCAAACCGGGATTATCTGTCGTTGTGCCGATGGACGGTTTCCATCTTGAGAATCAAACACTTGAAGAGATGGATTTACTTCACCTTAAAGGGATTCCCGATACGTTTGATGCGCCTGGATTTGTAACTTTGCTGGAACAAATTAAAGAGGCACCTTTGAATTTAGAAAAGGAGCCGATTTCAGTGCCAACATATGATCGTTCAATTGAGGGAAGTGTATTTGGCGAGGTGTTTGTGCGGCCGGAGCATCAGCTGGTGATTATTGAGGGGAATTATCTACTTCTAGAAGATGATCCGTGGGGCAAAGTAAAGCCGATTTGCGACGAGGTTTGGTACTTAGATGTGCCAGAGTCTGTGTTACTGCCTAGATTGATTGCGCGGCATATGGCTGGGGGCAAAGACCAACAAGCGGCCGAAGAAAAGGTCAATTCAACCGATTTGCCAAACGCTCGTTTAATTAACCAATTTAAGCATCGAGCGGATCGAGTTATTGGCTAAAGCCAGTCGGTATTGACGAGGTCATCGTTTGCCAATAGCTCTTTGGCAAAGCGTCTGTTTTGCTCATCTGCATCGGCCGGGATGTCTGCAATCCCATCATTGCCTGCCGTTTTTCCTTCCCACAAAATTAAAGCTTCGGCCGATTCTTTTTTGAAATAGATGGCGACAAGTCGGGTGATTTCTACCGGGCGACCAAATTGTGACTGTGCGATTTCGGCCGCATGGTCCCACGGGGTTTTATCTTCTGGCAACACGCTCGTTGGGAGGCAGGGCTGCCCATCTTTTTTAGACCAAATCAGATTGGTTTGCCCGTCTCGAACCCCAACTGCTACAGAGACAGTGAAGCCGGGAGCTGGCACATAGGGGGCGTCCCCTCTCGCTTTGCGCTCACGTGCCAAGCGAGGGTAGACGAAGAGCTTGAGCCAAAGCCAGCGTAAGGTTAACCCCCATCCAATCGGTTGGGTTTTCCAAACGGCCCGGCCGGTGTGGCTCACCGCCTGATCGATTTGCCCTCTGCTGATGCTGAGCATCTTTGTGGGGAGCTGTTTTGTTCGAAAATAGCCGACTTGGGGTGATTCGGCTGAAGGGGTTATTTCTCCCCCCGCTTCTAAACAGCGATAGATAAGTTGCAGACTGGCTTGACGCCCTATTTTCC
>JBGCDP010000395.1:0-32837 GCA_045105475.1 Anaerolineae bacterium | reverse complement strand
TCGATGTCGGGCAGTTTGGCAATACGGCTCATCATAATCGGAGCCATGTAGGCATAGCTCACCTGATATTTTTCGATGAGATCAACGACTCGGGCTGCATCGAAACGGGCCATCAAAACAAGCGTATGCCCTTGGAAAAATCCCCTGTGTGAAAACAGGTAGGGGGCGTTGTGATACAACGGCCCACAAACCAAATGGACCATGCTTGGCTCAATCCCAAGCAAATCGAAGACACCGGCATCTTCCGGTAAGGCCCACGGGGTGGGGGCGACAATTAGTTTAGATCGGCCGGTAGAACCGCCTGATGCAATCGCTTTGCCTGGTTGGGAAATGATGTCCGGGAGCGGATCAGCCGAATAAACATCGGCCGCCTGCACCTCTGCCAGCGTCAGCACCTGATAGTTTGGTTCGTCCCAATTAGCCACGATAATTTGAGGCGTTGATATTTCAAGGATCTGATCCCGCTCATGGCGCGGCTGTTTGCTGCGTAGCGGGATGGCAAGCGCGCCCAGCTTCCAGATCGCTAACGAAACCAAATAGTGTTCGGGGGAATTGGGTAGCCCGATCACCACATGTGAATGCTCATCGACCCCTTTTTCGGCCAGCAAGCGAGCGATCTGGTTGGATCGTTCGCTCATGAATTGCCAGCTAAATTCTTCTGTCGCACCATCTTCCGCAACAAAAATTAGTGCCGCTTTGTCCGGATGTTTTTCTGCCCATTGGGCGGTGCGACGGCCGTGTGAAATCAGTTCAGGTGTGACTGTGTTTTGAAGATAAGACATAGGGGGATGAGGTTAGAAGATATCTAGTTATTAATTGACTTGCCGATCATGCCCTTCCCAATACGGGATACGTAGCTCACGTTTTAAGATTTTGCCGGAAGGATTACGGGGCAACTCCGCAATAAAGTCGATGCTACGCGGAATTTTGTAGCCAGCGATTCGTTCTCGTGCGAACTCAATGATTTCTTCGGCCGAAAGTTCGCCCCCGTCGGCAGTTACCACCACAGCGTGCACGCTTTCCCCCCATTTATCATCAGGGACGCCGATGACCGCCACATCTGCAATGGCAGGATGTTCAAACAAAGCGGACTCAACTTCGGCCGGGTAAATGTTTTCCGCTCCACTGATAATCATGTCTTTAATACGGTCGTGGATATAGACATACCCATCTTCATCCATATAGCCTGCATCTCCCGTATAAAACCAATCACCTCGAATTGCGTTTGCTGTCGCTTGAGGCAAATTCCAATACCCCTTCATATTCAGTGGAGACTTGCAGACAATTTCCCCCACTTCCCCAGTTGGCACAGGCTTGTCATCGGCACCAAATACCGCCATTTCAGCAATTGGGAGTGCCTTGCCACACGAACGGAGCCGATTTCCTACCGGATTCGCATGATCTTCTGGGGGCATATAAGTTACCGCGCCAGTTGTTTCTGTTAGCCCATAAACTTGGGCAAAACCACATTTGAATACGGCGATCGCCTGCTTAAGTAGATCGAGCGGAATAGGGGACGCGCCGTAAAAAATCGCTCTCAGGCTAGAAAGATCCGTTGTTTTGATCGACGGGGTTTGGAGTAAAAAGAGAATGATCGCAGGGACAAAAAAGCTTTTTGTGATGCGTTCTTTTTCGATAATTTCTAAAATTTGGGGCGGATTAATTTCCCGCACAAGCACGTTTTTGATCCCGTTGTAAAGCCCCACCAGCCCCCACGCGCTCCCAGCGATATGGAAAAATGGCATGCAGACAAAGCTGATGTCATCTGGCTTGACATCTACCCAATCAACACAGCTAGGCATAGCGGCCATAATGTTGTCATTGGTGAGCTGAACTCCCTTGGGATGCCCCGTCGTGCCGCTTGTGTATAGCTGCATCGCCACATCTGAGTGTTTAATGGGAAGCATAGGGTCGGCCGCGCTTTGGCGATTACGCCAGTCGGCATACGTCTCCCAATCTGCATGTTCCCCTTCTAAAACGATAATCTTTTTAACTGTGGTGAGTTGATCTTGAACCGCCTCGACGAGCTCAACATACTCACGGCCGACAAACAAGATTTCAGCCAGTGCATCGTTGATCACAAAGGCTACTTCAGGAGGGGCAAGACGCCAGTTAATCGCAACCATGACTGTGTTGCTTTTAGCGGTCCCAAATAGAATTTCGAAGAAGTTGTCGGCGTTTTTATCGATGAGGGCTAAGCGGGTCTGTGGGGCAATCCCGGCCGAAATAATGCCATTTGCCACTTGACTCGCTCGTGTGTCTAGCTCGCCGTAGCTCGTTTCTTGCTCGTCAAGCAGCATAGCAACCGCGGCTGGCTGCACTTTTGCATTGACCCGGACTATGTCGGCAACAATTTGCATGTCGGCTCGTGCACTTGCATCGATTGCACTTTGATCCTGTTTCGCCATTTTAATTCCTCCGGCTAGTTGTTAAAGCTATGGGGGTCTAAGATAGACGCTTTTTTAGATTTGCCAAGCGTTAGGAGATGTGGCTGGATACAGGCAGAAAGAGAGACTAAAGTTGTTCAACCTCAGCATGTTTTCCAGATGTGTCATAAACAAAGAAGTCAACATTCGGGAACTCTTCGGTCAGCTTGGTCTCGAGGAAATTGCGTACCGTAGCTAAGTTTCGTGGGTCATCGTCTGAAAAGCCAAAGGCGATGGGTCGAAGATTAGTTTGACCTTCATTTTGACCCTCATAAGGGAGGTTTTGGGCCAGTGCCACCGTTTGTATGACAAACTGACGCACCGCGAAGCTCTTGGCGTTCTCAGGGTTAGCTGCACCTGAATCTAAGCCTGACAGCGCATGGGCTTCGAAGACTTTGAGAAACCCTGGAGAAGAAACCCCCACGTATCCATTCAGATCTAGATAGCGTGCCAAGCAATGTTCATCAGCTATGTCTAATCCGGCCAAATGGTTAAACGTTTGGATGTTCTGGACCATCTCTGCCTGCTCTTCCTCAGAAAAAACGGTGCTAATAAATGTTTCTACCCCGGCCCGAATCGTCGCTGAGCTATGGCCACGGGCTGTTACGATGCAAAAAAGGCGAGCCTTTAGTAACGCGCGTTTGAAAGCTGCGAAACTAGGCGCATACCGTTTGGCATCTAAAGCGAACTGTGTGTCTCCGACAAAATCCCCGGTCCCATCCCGAAAGCCAGAGAAGGCATCGTCAGGATTGCCGTTGAGTAGCTGATATGTTTTGTCATGCCGTAATTCCGCATACTCTTTGGTGGTGACATCTATCGGCTCTCCATCTAGCTGTAGGTGGATGCGTGTCGGCATGAATAGGATGTTGTCGTCCCAGTCGAATATGTAGTATTTGAGGGTAAGTTCGGACATAGTTGAACCTTGCTTTTTAATGGCCTTTCTAAAATATTAAGCTATAAATCGGTCACTTCCAAATGAGACTAACAAGAGTAGAGGATAAAGAGAAAAATTATGAAAACAACAATATCGGCCGATGATGGTGGGTTTAATGCAGATCGATTAGGTGAAATCAATCAAGTGATGCAGCGGTATATCGATAATGGGCAAGCGGCCGGGATTTCGGCCGCCATTTATCGTAAAGGTGGGCTGTGCTACTTCGACAAAGCGGGACACGCCGACCTCGCTAGCCAGCGCTCAATTGAAGCGGACACGATGTTTCGCATCTATTCAATGACCAAACCGATCACTAGCGTTGCCATCATGATGCTTTGGGAACAGGGCAAATTACGGTTGAACGATCCACTCTCTCGATTTTTGCCAAACTTTAAAGAGATGGACGTTTTTATCTCTGACGATAAGGTTGAACCGGCCAAACGGGAAATCACAATCAAAGATTTGCTGACCCATACCTCAGGATTGAGCTATGCAAACTTTGAGAACCCACCCCCGGCCGAAGTGTATGCTAAATCAAATCTGATGTTCACCAGCGAGCACACAACCGCCCAGTTTTTTGATCGATTAGCCGAATTGCCCTTGCTTTATCATCCGGGTGAAGTGTGGCATTACAGCCTCGCAACAGATGTTTTGGGTTATTTGGTGCAAGTGATTTCCGGCATGAACTTCGAAGCGTATCTCAAAAAGTATATTTTTGAACCGTTGGGAATGGTCGACACCCACTTCACCGTTCCGGCCGACAAGCTCGACCGTTTTGCCACGCTTTACGGCGAAATGGAAGATGGCTCGATGGGGTTGATTCCCAACTCAATGGGCGGTGATTATACGGTTGACGGATTTCAGTCTGGCGGTGGCGGACTCGTTTCAACGATGGCAGATTACATGCAGTTTGCAAAACTAATCCTGCATAAAGGGGAGCTGGACGGGGTGCGTTTACTCGGCCGGAAAACGGTTGAATATCTCAGCAGCAACTTTCTGCCTGACAGCATGATGCCGATCGCATTAGGGAACCCGATGCCGGGTGTTGGCTTTGGGTTGGGCTTTAACTATATCTTGAACCCGGCCGAAGTCGGTGTCGCCAACTCAACCGGAAATCATGGTTGGGGCGGCTGGGCCAGCACAACGTTTTGGGTTGACCCTGTCGAAGAGATGATCGGTTTGCTGATGGTGCAATACATCCCGCAGAACGATTATTTCTTGGGCACAGATTTTAGAACGGCTGTTTACCAAGCGTTGGTCGATTAAAATTATGGGTCTACGAAGCCGATCCAAGCCTGATATCTTGTTGTCTTGACTCTTTTCGGCTTCGTAAACTCCTACATCGTTACAGGTTTTTCTTGACGTGGGCGACGATATCGGCCGTCATCGCTTTTAAATATGCTTCTCCGATGTCCGGCCGGGCACCTTCAGGATTCCCTAAAACTCCGTTTTCAGTTATCCCTTTAAACCCATCTTTCATGATTGTGGGGGCGATCGAGAGCATATCCCCAACATATCCAGCTTCAGCCACGGACATATCAACCAGCTCCGGTCGGAGGGCTAAGATCAACGACGTTTCATTTTCGCCCGCATGACCGCCAGTATGTTCCGGTGTAAATCCAAATTCGGCTGCTACCCCAAACAATACACCCATAAAAGCCATTAAATCGTTGTAGTCAATGATATTCACATCGGGCAGCACTTTGCGGATCCGTTCGGCCGCAGCCCCAATCGGCCGGAAGTTACCACCGTGTGTCGGGATCAGAACAATGTTTTTAAAGCCATGGTGGGCCAAACTACGACACGTATCTTCCACCACCAAATAGAACGTTTCATTGCTCAACGTTAAGCTCCCCGAAAAGTCCATGTGGTGCTCTGAGCATCCAATGCGTAAACCGGGCGCTTGAAGCGCATTTCCCAACGCTTGGGTCACACGCAGACCCAACTCTTCACCCCAGATCGAATCGGTCCCCATTGGTAAATGCAGGCCGTGTTGTTCTGTTGCCCCAAAGGTGGCCACGGCTGTATCTGCCCCATTGGCTAAAGCTGCTTCAATTTCAGGTCGTCTCATTTCAAAAAGCTGGTATTTTTGCATGGTTGTGCCTCACAGGTAGTTGGTTTTGCGGAAAAGTTTAAGGAGAAAGCGAATGGAAAAAGTGGTCGATGGTGTGTATACGTTTACCGGGCTCATAGCGGGACGAGTCTATTTGACAATTGACGATGATGGGTTGAGTTTGATCGATGCGAGTATTCCACCGGCGGCCGATAAAATTCTAGATCAACTCCAAAAAGCCGGCCACCAACCGTCTGATCTCAAACGAATACTAGTCACCCATGCTCACCCTGACCATGTCGGGGCGATTCCTAAATTGGTGGCAGAAACTGGGGCCGAAGTGATTGTTTCAGAAGGGGAACGAGCCGCTTTAGAAGGAGAGATTGCGATCCCTAGCGCTCCCGGCTGGTTAAAGCCACCCAAGACCATTTTGGAAGATATGAAAGCTGATCGGGTTATAAAATATGGGGATACCGTTTCTGAAACCTTGGGCGGATTGGTTGCGATCGCCACCCCGGGTCATGCACCGGGCCATACATCTTTTTGGCAACCAGATCGAAAAATAATGTTTATCGGAGACGTGATTTTTAATGCGCCCAGAATGCGTATGCCGTATTCATTTTTAACCGTTGATATGGCCCAGAATATTCGGTCAGTCAAAAATATCATTGATTTAGCACCTGAGGTTGCTTGCTTTGGACATGGCAAACCACTTGTGCAAAACACGGCCGAAGTTTTGTCGAAATTTTATAGTAAATATTGATAGCTAAACTATGTTTGAAACATCTGCTCTTCTTATTTTTATCACGGCCGCACTCTCTCTTTTGATTGTTCCTGGTCCGGCTGTGACATTTATCATCGCACGAACGGTCGAACACGGCCGGATGGCTGGCTTTGTCTCCGAACTTGGCATATTAACCGCCTCGCTGATTCATACGTTGCTGGCCGCTTTTGGGCTGTCGGCCCTGCTTTTGCAAAGCGCCGTCGCCTTTTCAGTCGTTAAATACGCTGGTGCCGCCTACCTGATTTTTATGGGGATTCAATCTCTCCGTTCCACGCCGGTTGCCGTTGATCCGAAAAATATCGAACCGGCCAGCCTTCCCACGATTTATCGCCAAGGCTTTGTCGTGAATCTGTTTAACCCCAAAGGCATTTTGTTCTTCTTCGCCTTTTTGCCACAGTTCGTCGCTCCCGAAAAAGGGAATCCAACTGTTCAGATCGTGGTGTTGGGGCTGATTTTTGTGGGCTTGGCTCTAATTAGTGATTCAGCCTATATGTTTGCGGCCGGAGCCGTCCGGAATGCCCTTTCAGGCAATCTGAAAATCGCCCGTTTCCAGAAGAATTTTGCAGGAGTCATTTATATCGTTTTGGGTCTTTCGACCGCTTTTACAGGGAGTAAGTCTGCCTAAACAATCTAAGAGTTCGCTTGGGTTGTCGCTGGCAAAAAGACACTGAACGGCAATGGGATGGTGACGGCCGGTTTATAGCTGGGTAGCTCAACCACATAGGTATCAACCGTGTTGCTGCCACCCCAATCGCTGCCAAATATCATGCGGGTGCCGCTGGGGCTAATCACCACATGTGGCTCTGCCCAATACCCTTGTGAGCCACGGACAGAACGGTGATGGGCCACTCGGCAAACGGTGCCGGTGTTCGCATTGACCAGCACCAGCTCATTGTCGAGTAGCGTTTGCCCATCAGCTTGAAATCCGATAATCGACACAGCGACATAACCGGGATTATTAATTGAAAGCGGTGAAATATGGGTGCCGCTGGGGGGATAGGGATAGCCGTTGCTCTCTCCAATCAACACGGTCGATTCGGCCGTGGCTAAGTCATGCGCAATCAGGGTGCCAATTTCACTGTTTGGCCCAGAACCGAACTGTACGCTGAAATAGGTATCCCGGCCGTTCATCGTTCCAATTGAGGAATGCTCGTAAGCATTGCCCAAGCCCAAGGTTCGAAGAAAAGTTAAGTTTTGGTCGTAAACTTCCCCGTCCCAAAAATAAAACTGACCGCTAGGTGACGGCATCGGTGCGGCTGGTCTGTCGTCTGCTGGAGCTTGTTTGATGATGGTATCGTTGACACGGTCATAGGTGTAGACGGTGTCCGCTTCTGTGGCAGCTAAGCCGAAAAAGCGGGAATCCCACGAGCTGTACATCGGGTCACGGCCGAAGCCGAACTTGTAGCCGGTAACCCCATCGGCCGCAAAATTTCGCACGATTGTTTTTGTGCTGTTGCTCACTTGATACGCCACAA
Source organism: Anaerolineae bacterium (assembly GCA_045105475.1). GTDB lineage: Bacteria > Chloroflexota > Anaerolineae > Promineifilales > Promineifilaceae > WTJY01. Next base: position 25,165 of record JBGCDP010000395.1, on the reverse strand, counting down.
GGTTTTCAACCCATTCCCCCGACAGTTGGCGAGATTCGGGGTAGTAAAAAATATCTGGATCGGTGGCGTGCCAGTAAACATGTTCAAGGTCAGACGGATTGATATCAAGCTGCTGGATAAACGTGTAGGTCCGGCCGTCGTAAAGGCGGTGACCGACTCCCGTTTCGTACAGAATAATCAACGATTCATCGGCATTCCAAGCTGGAATGGTCGAATACATCGGCTTGATGACGTTGTCTGGCCCAGCATCGGTAATGCGTCGAATGGTGGTGCCAAAGGCGGGGTCAATGAATGCGTCACCGACGTTTGGCTTGGCGGCGGCCGACATCGGATGCGGGAGCTGGTCGGTGATCAGCCCTGCACATAGGTTTTCGATTACGTTTGTTTTGGGGCTGCTGGTTAGGCTTTGGCTCGGTACGGCCTCGGTGGCTGGTACTGTCGCGACTTCCGTGGGTGGTATGGGGCTTTGCGTGAGTGTTGGCTCAGCCTCAACTATAGCTGTTGGTACAGTGTCTGGGCTTAAAACTAGAATCGGCTGGTCACGAGTCGGTGAAGTCTGACTGATCGAGGTAGCGGTTGTTTCAGCTGTGTTCAACAAGGCGCAGGCGGGTAGTAGAAAAAGGGTGGCTAAGATGAAAGAGACAGAGCGTGAATTCTTTTGGTTCATTGTTTTCCTCTGCCTAATTATAACTAGTTTGAGCTTTAATAAACTTGGCCAATGGTTTCGATTAAGGTAAGGCTCCTGAGCTTATTAAAGGGCTGTTATCGGTTGTGGTCGTTTGGCAAACGGGGTTAGGGCGACAAATGTGGCATAGATTCCGACGAAGATTAGGATCGATGGGGTGTAGCTTCCGGTCACGTCGAAGAGGTAGCCCATGACAAATGGCCCTAAGCTTGAGCCTGCAACTGTCGCAGTAAAGGTTGATCCCCGAATTTTGCCGATGTGCTCCCGGCCGTAATAACGCGCCCACAGCGGGCCGATGGCTCCTTGATGGATGGCGTTGAAGATCCCTGCGACGATGGCAAAAATCGTCGCGGTCCAAACGGAGCTGATAAATAACAAAAGGATTATGGCGGCCGTTTGTCCGACCGCATTAAAGACCATGAGCCAGCGAAGGGGAACAACGTCTGCTAGCCAGCCTGCAAACAATTGCGCGATAGCCGATGTAAAGCCGGTTGTGGCGAGAACCGCAATTGCTTCTTGGTCGGTTAACCCAAATTCGCTAAACAAAAATAGAGCATTAAAAGCGATGGCGGTCCCGATCATGCTAATCGAAAACATAAACCCGCTGATGATCCAGTAAGCGGGGGTTTTCATCGCTTCTTGCAGGGTGAAGCTGTAGGCGGAGGGTTGTTCAGCGTTTGGATTGGCTTCGCCCACCCATCCGCCGTCCATTTGCTGGTCAAGTTCTTCCGGCCGATTGACGTAAAAGAGAATGACCAACGGGAGCATGACGACGACAACGATGCCGCCCAATATCGGGTAGGCGACTCGCCATCCAAAAGATGAGATAAGCCAGAAGAGAAAGGGGGGCGTCGCGGCCGATGCCAGCGAAAAGCCGATGGCGATCATACTGTTGGCGAGCCCTAGCCGTTTATCAAACCACATCGCGGCCGTATTTTGCGATAGCAAAGTCAGCGACCCTTGGCCGAACATGCGCAAAAACAAAAATGCCAAAAAGAGAGTCCAAAACCCGGTGACAAGCCCGGTGAATGCACAGACGATGCCAAATAAAACGACGACGATCCCCATCACTCTGCGGATACCGAAGCGATCCATCTGGGCCCCAACATAGGTCATTGAGAGTGATGCCAGAAAAGTCCCCATCGCATAGGCACCTGTGAGTTGTGTTTGGGTTAGATTTAAGTCGGCCGCGAATGAGGGGTTAAATAAGCGCACTCCGGCCGTCTGACCAGGGGTTGTCATGATTGAGCCGATCATCGCGATGGCGAGCATGGTCCAACCATAGAAAAAGGTTTTTGGTTTCTTTTTGGAAATAAGCATGTAGGCTCTAATTTTATCGCTGTTTGTTTCAGCCGATAAGCGGGGGAGTCAGATGATTGTCAAACCATGACATTCATGCTGAATGATAGTTTAGGGTCTAGCGTCCCACGGTTCTACCGTGCCAATGATTGACTGGGGCGCTTTGGATTTGATCGCTTCAAGAGTGCCACGGCTGATTTCCCCATGATTGAGCCAGCGTGATCGCCCATTGGCTTCTATTTCAAATCCTAAAATGATGCGATGGTAGTGCAGCTGGCTCTCTGGCTCTGGCGTAAACATCGCTACCGGCCGGGATGGGTCGGCTACCGCACTGCCGACAATATGATAGAAACGGGTTTCTTGTGGCTGTTGGGACAAGAATTTGAGCAGTTGATCGAGACTCTCTTTCCCGGTGTCATGCATCCATGCAACGACCAAGTCGAAAGACCGCGTCCCCCCAACCTTTTGAATTTGCTCTATGAAAAGCTCGGTTTGCTGGTAATCAACTCTGAGTGGTGTGAATGTTGGCCCGTGCAAGTCTAGCCCACCTTCAATCACTTTAAGAGACGCTTCTGTGCGCGCCACACAGGTGAGCCGATTTGTTTTTAAGGCGAGGTCGTATGTGGCCCCGGAAAGCATGCCTGTCATGCCAATAGCGAGAATATGATTGTATTGCATCGATAAATTGTATCGGCTGAAACTATTTAGTCATATTCAGCAACATTCTGATTAGGATGTTTATTTACGGCCGGTTAAGGGATACTCTAGGTTTTAGTATTGTTTTCAACTCAACCCCCAACTTTTTATGTCTGTCCCATTTATTGACCAGTTACAGAAAAGCTCGTTTTTCAGCCATATTGAAGAGGCCGAATTGACTGTTCTTGTTTCCCGCGCGAAGCAGACAAGTTTTGAAGCGGGAGAACTCATCTTTGAAGAAGGGCAGCCGTCTAAAGGGTTGTTTTGGCTCGAATCGGGAACGATCAAAGCTGTTAAATATGCGCAGGGTGGGAAAGAGCAGATCCTCCATTTTATTAAGCCTGGGCAGACATTTAATGAGGTGGGAGCCTTTACCACCCGGCCGAATCCGGCCAGTGTAGTTGCCTTAGAATCAGTAAGCGTCTGGTGTATTCCACGAGAGGTGATTAAACGGCAGATTCAAAAAGATCCTGAATTTGCTCAAATGATTATCGATGTCTTGTCTGATCGTTTGCGCCACTCTGTTATGTTGATTGAAGATTTGTCGTTGCGGCCGGTCGTTAACCGTTTGTCCCGACTCATTTTAGATGACTCACAAGACGGGACGCTGTTCCGGCCGTCATGGTATACCCAGTATGAGCTGGCTGCCCGTCTGGGCACCGTGGCCGATGTGGTTCAACGATCATTGCGTAAGCTTGAAATTGAAGATCTGATCGAAGTTGAGCGCAAAGAAATCCGCATTCTAAACCGTTCAGCGTTAGAAAAACTGGCAGCCTAAGGCCATCCCCATAAAACAATTTTCGAAGGGGATTGTGTGTGGGATGGGTGTGATGCGATTTAAAGATATCTTGCGGATAATTTATTTCTTTCAATCGGCCAGACCCTCTTTTCCCAAATCCGACAAAAGTCGGCGAACTCAATTTTATCTTCTGTTAGCCTACTTCTAATGGTGGTTCACCCGACCCGCCAGCTTAAAGAAACAGGAGAAAAATAATGGTAATCACCAAGAAAACAAAAGTATCTGAAATCCTTGAAGAACATGGTGACATCGCAGATGTCATGGAAATCTTTGGGGTCAAACGGGTTGCTGGCTATTCCGTACGGAAGATGCTCACCAAAGCGATCAATGTAGAGTGGGCCGCTCGTGTTCATCGTGTCCCTCTAGACGAATTTCTGAAGACATTAAATAAAGCGATCGCTTTAAAAGAGTAAAAAATGAAATTACCAGAATACATATCGAACGAAGAAGTTCAGCGAGTGTGTAGTGAACTTGGGATACGAGATTGGACCAAGCTTGATGAAGCTGAGATCGAGTTAGCTGAAGCCCGCAAAATCCAGCAAGAAATCGGCGCAGAAGCGATTCAGATCGATGCGGTTGATTTTCAAAAGGGGCTAGAAATCGAATTAGAGCATGGGGTGACCTTTCCCGATGCGAATGTCACGAGCAATCATCCGATCTTGACCGGGCTAATCGTGTTGGCCCACCTCAAGGAGATGCTCGACTATTACGAGCGTTTAGAAGTGGCTGAGTTAGAAGGGGATATGCTCAAGGCGTTGGAAGCTGGTGACAATAAAAAGTTGGCTCATAAGTATCGTTTGTTGATTGAAGCTAGAGCACATTTAGCAAATAAAGAGCTGGCCCGTCTAGGTCAACTGACTCAAGAGGATGTTTAATGGCTAGCTTAAATGCTGTTCAGTCGAAATGGGTGCAACGGGTCGTTTTCTTGTCACTGCTTTTACTATTTTTCACGATTCCACATACGCTTGAAGATTTCGCAGGGGGCGAACCGGCCGAAGCTGGCATTCCAGCACCGGTATTGGCGATGGTTGTTTCAACCGTCATTTTTATTCAGGCGCTTGGGCTTTACTGGCTGGGTCAAAGACGAGCATGGGGCCTTTATGCCCACATCGCTATTGGTCTCTTTTGGCCCATCGCTTCCGGCTTTGCACAGCTTCCAACAATTTTAAGCGGGGAGCCATACCGCGCTGGCTTTATCTCTGTGCTGTATTTGGTAGGTATGATTTTGATTGGAATTTTGATGCTGGTTTCAGCGATTATCGCCTTAATTGGCGCGAGGGAGAAATAAGATGACAGACGTTCTAGATGTTCTAATTGTAGGGGCTGGCCCAACCGGTCTAACAGCCGCGGCCGAAGCTGTGCGCCACGGACTTTCTGTCCGGATTGTCGATGCCAACGGCCAGGGTTCGATCCATTCAAAAGCATTGGTGCTCCACTCACGCACGCTGGAAATATTTACAGATATGGGGTTTGTCGACCATGTTTTGGAGCAGGGGCAAGAGTTTCGCGCCTTGAACATGCACATCGATGGAAAAACATTAACCCGCATCGATTTTCGAGCGATCGACTGGCAGGACGCGATCTATCCGTTTTGGCTCAGCCTGCCGCAAAGTGAAACCGAGCGATTGCTAGAAGAACATTTGAAACGATTGGGAGTGACTGTTGAGCGGCATACGAAGCTCACGGGCCTGATTCAGCACGCTGATCGGGTTGAAGCGACGCTGACCCGTTTAGATGAAGCTGGCGAAGCGGTAAGCGATGAGGTTGTTGAAGTGCCGTGGCTGGTCGGCTGTGATGGGGCTCGTAGTGCAACCCGTGGTTTGAGCAATATCAAGTTTGAAGGGACGGCCGACGATGAGCTATTCATCCTGGGAGATGTCGCGTTGGAATGGGACGAACCTGAGGATGAAGGGCAAAACTTTATGTCGGCCGACGGTATCCTGCTCGTCGTGCCATTGCCTGAACCAAAACGGTATCGGGTGATCGCCCATATGCCGAAACTGTCGGCCGATGACAAGCCGGAAATCACCTTAGATGTGTTGCAAGCGCTTATGGATAAACGTACCGGAATGCAGAGCACCCTCAGCGACATGGTTTGGAGCTCCAGCTTTAACGTCAAACATTTGGTTGCGACCCACCATCGTCAAGGCCGGGTCTTTTTGGCTGGGGATGCAGCCCACATCCATAGCCCTGTGGGTGGGCAAGGGTTAAATACCGGCATTCAAGACGGGTACAACTTGATGTGGAAGTTGGCTTTAGTACATCAACGAGTCGGTAGTGAAAAGCTGCTTGATAGTTACCAAACAGAGCGGCATGAAATCGCTGAATCGACGATTAAAAAGGTCAGCTTAGCTACCAAAGTGGTGACCTTGAAAACACCCATCTCACGTACCCTGCGCAATCAATTGGCTTCTTTGGTGATTAATACAGACGCGGTCCATAACAAAATGGGGCGTGATGTAGGCATGCTCGATATCGCTTATAAGAGCAGTGACATTGTGAAAGAAGATGTAGTTTCACGCAATCGTGCCCAAAAAGTGATTCGGGCGATTAGCGATAGCGGCGTTAACTTTGATGATGGGCCATCTGGCGGTGAACGGGCTCCAAACGTTCTGTATCTTGATGAAAAGGGAAAACCCCATTCTTTGATCGATTCGCTCTATGGGACACCGCATAAGCTGCTGTTGTTTGCCGGTTTGAGTGACCGTCGGCCGTCTGAAACATTGTCTGAGATCCAGGCTATGATCGTGCAACGCTATCCGGCTATTCAGCCTTGCTTGGTCACGACAACGGCCGTTTCTTCTGCTGATTGGGACGGGGATGTCATCGTTAATGGTGATGGTGCGATTCATCGTCGATATGGTGTGACGGACGAGGCGGTTTATCTCATCCGGCCGGATCATCATATCGGCTATCGTAGCCAGCCGGTTTCAGTTGACCTGCTGCAAGCTTATTTGGAAGAGCTATTTGTCTGACATTAAATAGGACCTAACATTGGCGCTTTGAAGAAAGTTGAGCCATATTAGGTCCATGCTTTTTGAAAATTTAAAATACCCGATTTTGCAGGCACCAATTGGGAGTCTTGCTTCAACCAAGCTAGCCTCTTCTGTCTCAAACGCAGGTGGGATGGGGGCCTTGGCGATGACTTGGACAGAGCCAGATGCTGCCACCAAGCGTGTCGAGAAACTGCGAGCTGCGACCAGAAACCCATTTTTTGTTAATTTCGTTCTGGCATTTCAGCCGAAAGCCTTAGACGCTTGTCTAGATGCGGGTGCACCGGTTGTTACTTTTTCTTGGGGGCAACCTGGTCCGTTGGTTAAAAAAGTTCATGATGCAGGTGCGAAAGTTGGTATTCAAGTTGCAACCTTAGCTGGTGCGGCACAAGCTCTGAATAGCGGGGCTGACTTTCTCATTTGCCAAGGGAGCGAGGCAGGAGGCCATGTGCAATCTTCTACCCCACTGGAATATTTGTTGCCACGAATTGTTGATATGGCAGGCTCGATTCCCGTTGTGGCGACAGGCGGAATTACAACTGGGGGTGATTTAGCGAAAGTGTTGAGCTATGGAGCGAAAGCAATCATGTTAGGCACAAGATTCGTTGCTTCAGAAGAAAGCATGGCTCATTCGGTGTATAAAAATGCAATTATCGAATCGGAGTCGGCCGACTCTGTGTATACCATCTGTTTTAATGGGGGTTGGCCGAATGCAACTCATCGGGTATTACGCAACAAAACGCTCGATGATTGGGAGACGGCCGGATGTCCTCAACCAGGTGAACGGCCGGGGGAAGGGGATGTTCTCACGCAATCTTCCTTTGGTGGGACAATCAAAAGGTACGATGACACGCCGCCCAGTCTAAACGATAAAGGGGATATCCTCGATTGTTGTCTTTACGCAGGGACCGGAGTGGGGAAAATTGAAAAAGTATCAACCGCGTCTGATGTGCTGGCTGATATCTGGGCTGAATATCAAGCGGTAGAGATTATTAATAACGTACCGGCTCCTTCGCAACCTGTCATTCTTCCAACGCCAGATAGCAGAATCCAACCCAATGGCTAGCATCAAAGGAGATAACAACATGTCTAATTCTGGTCGGTTTCCTACTATGTCACTCCCTTCGCTTTTTAAGGGGCCACGATCTTATGATCTTTCTGAAAGCACGACGGCCGATTTGAAATTTGGCGACTTAATCGACTTGATTGGTGAAGATGCTGTGCGCAACTTGGATCTGGGCTATGGTGATTTGATTCAAGGGTCATTGGAATTTCGCCAAGAGATCAGTCGGCACTGTGGTGATATCCCGGCTGACATGATTATCACCACTCAAGGGGCATCTCTAGCCCTCTATTTAGTGGCATCTGAGCTGGGCGGGGCAGGTTCGCACGCCATCATCCCGGCTCCGTATTATCTGCAAGCGTACAACACCCTGAAGGCGAATGGATGGGAAGTTTCTGTTGTTCAAAATCGACTTGAAGATGGGTACAGCCTAAATATCGAAGCGATTTCTGCACAGCTGAACGAACAAACAAAGCTTGTGTCTGTCGCTAGCTCGCAAAACCCTAGCGGTGTTAGCATCCCTATTGCAGATATCGAGAACCTGCTCAGCATGATGGCTGAAAAGTCACCCGCTGCTTATCTTTTGGTCGATGAGACCTATCGAGAGGCGGCATTTGAAGAGGCGAACATTTTGCCGAGCGCAGCCTCACTTTCATTCCGTGTGTTGACCTGTGCATCGATATCCAAAGCGTATGGAACACCCGGTTTACGCGCCGGTTGGCTGACAGTGCCAGATGAAACCTTACGCCAAAAAATGATTACAGCGAAGCAAAACATTGTCATTTGTGATTCGTCTCTGACAGAAAAATTGGCTACCGGTGTCCTCAAGCATGCCCCCACGATCCTTAAGAATCAACGCGAACATCTGGCCCCGGCTTTAGAATTGGTCAAACAGTGGCAGGCGAGTGAGCGAGAATATTTAGATTGGGCCGTTCCAGATGCTGGTGCCCTGTGCTGTATGCGGCTTAACGCTGCTCGTTTTGTAGATGCTGACCTGGAAAAGTTTTGGCAGGCACTGGCTCATAATGACACGATTGTCCGGCCTGGTTTGCAGTTTGGCTCTGACATTCGCCATTTCCGGTTGGGGTTTGGTCATGTGACTTTCGAGCAGCTTGAGGTAGGCTTGCAAAATATCTCAAAAGCCCTGCACAATATTTAGGAGCTACATCTTATTAATTGGAGACGGCCATGGATCAAATAGAACAGCATCAGCAGAAATTGCTAGAAAGAACTAGAAATATGTGGCCCGATAGCCCACTTAGTGATGCTACAGCCGCTGCATTCATGGCCACTCCCCGCCATCGTTTTGTACAACGGTATCGCCCTTATCATAGTCAAGAATGGCAGGTGGTCACGCGTGAGAATTTGAGCAAACATCTTTCCGCCTTGTACACGGATGGTTCGTTGGCCCTTTTTGGTGATGATGACAATAGTGTGCCATCGACGATTTCACAACCGTCACTGGTCTTGCACATGCTCGACATGCTTCAAATTGAAGAAGGACATCAGGTGTTTGAGCTCGGGGCTGGTAGTGGTTGGAATGCGGCTTTTATGGGTCGTTTGGTTGGAAAGGCAGGACAGGTTCATAGTCTTGAGATTATTCCTGAAATGGCACAGGCGGCGGCCGAAAATATTGCCAACATGGGAATTAAAAATGTCAATATCGTTGAAGCAGATGGTGGGGCGGGCTACTCGGCAGGTGCACCTTATGATCGAGCGATATTTACGGCCGGAAGTTATGATGTTCCCCATCATTTTTATGAGCAAATTAAAGAAGGCGGCCTATTGCTCATTGTGATTAAAAATGGGGGGGGTGGTGATTGCCTCATGTTATTACGCAAGGTGGATGACCATTTTGAATCTCTCGATTCCCTGCCCTGTGGCTTTGTACCGATGCGGGGTAAATACGAAGTCACCGATCTCGCACCGATCACTTTAGATCAGCTGCCAAACTGGGAAAACCTAAAAGACAATCAGGTCTCAAAAATACCATTCTGGTGGGGGAGCAAAGGCAAAAGCGGAATGATGTGGGCTACGATTGGGATTCGCTCGTTTTTAGAAATTATAGAGCCATCGTTTAAAATTTTTAAGGAAGCAGGTGCAAAAGACCACGAAGTTGGCAAACAGTTTTTCGGATTGTGGGGTGAGAGTATAAATTCTTTGGTGATCGCGAAAGATGAGAGTCTTATCTCTTATGGTAGTTCTGTCGCCAAAAATCATCTGATCAGGGCTTTGAAGAATTGGATTGATCTTGGGATGCCTAGTGTGTCAAATATGAACCTTCATATTTACCGTGCAGGTAAGTCGATTTCGGCGGGAAAGAATCAGTGGTTGGTCAAGCGTGTAGAATCCCAATTTTTATGGCACTTGGATAACTAGTGGGTTGCAGTTGCTTAAATATCTGTCTCTAAAATAAGCTTGAGCCTGCTTTCACTTTTAATGACGATCGTTTTGTTCTTAGCTGAGATCAATTCATCATCAGCAAAGTTCTTGATTGTTCGGTTTAGATGCCTGACTGACGTTCCTAATAGTGCCGCTAATGCTTCCCGCTTTTCAAGCTGGAACGTATGACCTTCATTTTGCATGCGGCTGAGTAAATAGCGGGCTAGCTTATTTTCGGCCGACAACGACACTTGTGAGAGTAGGTTTGAGGAAAAGTCTATTTTTTTTGCCAAATAGCGCAACAAAAAACGTAAAAATCGAGCATTTTCTGCTCCATGTTCGCGTACAATCTTAGCCTTTGTAACCAACAAAAAACTGTCCTCTACCGCCTGCACATTGACATTGCTCGCGGACGGCCGATCTTCAAAAAGCTCAACATCACCAATGACAGATAAGGGTGTCTCAAATGCAAAGACCGCTTGATGGCCGTTTTGATGTAAATAGCCCACCTGCAATTTCCCTGAGACCAGCAAAAAGAAAGACTCTGATTTCTCCCCTTCACGGCAGAGATATTCCCCTTTTTCGTAAGCACGCAGTTCAAACGTCTTTAAGATCGAATTAGGAATATGGTCAGTTAAATCAAACTGGAAAATATAGTTTTCTTTTCGTTTCAAAGGAGTAACTTTTCGAATAATGGGCGTCTCCTATGGTTTTAGCTGATCTTGAAACTTTTGGCTAATCACATCAGTGGACAGCTTTTAGCCGCGCGGCAACTAAGAGAGCGGCTAAAACGATGCTACTGATTAACATACTTAAAACCGATTGTATTCCGGCTAATTCCCATAAATACAGGCTGATAATTGGCCCCAAAGCGAATCCGATTGATATGCCAAACCCCGTAAGTGTGAATAACGACGCCCGGGCATTGGGCAGTTGGTCTGAGATCAAAGGGAAGAAAGCTAGAATCGAATATTCAAACACACCACCTAATACGATCATGTTTAGCGTTGCTGTGTACAGCGTGTGTGGGAAAAAGATCCATGTTAGGCAAAGTAAAATAATCAAGAAAAAACTAATCTGTAAGTTCAACTTTTTGCCAATCCAATCAATGATGAAAATCGATAAAACGACGGCTGTTAGCTCTGCATATCCAATCATCCGGGCGATTTTTCCAATGTCACTGGGGTCAAGATTAAATTTGTCTTGCAGCCAGATGGCCCAAACGACACTGAAAACGATAAAGGTGTAAAAGAGTAAAAATCCTAAAGATATAACCGTGACCACCGCTGGATCTCGGATCAGTTGCTGAAATTCTTTAAATATATTGGCAGCTTTTGGTGTCGAATGCTGATGCGGGGATTCTTCTAAGAACCAGATAGTGTACCCGGCCGCAAGTAAGCAAAAGCCGCCTAAAATGATGAATGGAATGCGCCATCCATTGGACCCGTTTTGATTGATAAGCCATCCGATGACAGGCAGAATAAAAATGCCTGATATAGCAAACGACATGTTGACAAATGCTAATGAACGGCCGCGATTAGCATAAGGGACCTGATCACTAATATAAGCTTGCCCCAGTGAAACAAAAGGAGACATGCCTATCCCGATCAAACTAATGGGGGCTATCGCCCACCATCCGGAAGTAAAGGGGATTCCTATCAAACCGATTGCTTGAATAATTAGGCAGGCGGTCATCAGCTTCTTTTTTCCGAAACGGTCAGCCGCTATTCCGACTAATGGTTCAATCAGACCCACCCAAGAGCGGAATGAAATAACCAGCCCCATGGCTGTTACGGTTAGACCTAACCCCGATGCGATGGGGGTTAGAAAGGGATAAAACATGCGCGCAACGGTATCAACGACCATGCGCATGAGCAGGAAGCCAAGAAGTAGCCCAAACTCGACGCCGAAAAAAGTGGATAGCTTTGAAATTAAGTGTTTTGAGCTGACATTGACTTTCATTTTATTGCCTGTTTTGTTTTATGAAGCTTAGTGAAATAGGCAAAACAAAAAAGGACTTATGTCTCTTTTTACGCCTTGGGCTAAAGGTTTGATGTTGTTTAGCGTTGACAAATATTTTATATACTATAAAATATTGACAATATATAAACAAAAAGAGTAAAAAATGACTTCACGTAGAGAAAGACAGCGAAAAGAGCTCATTGCCGAAATAAAGAAAACTGCCAAAGAGTTGATGGCACAGTCAGGCACGGCCGGTGTGTCGATTCGGGCCATCGCCAAGCAAATTGGCATTACACCTCCAGCCATTCACTACTATTTCAAAACAGTCGATGACTTGATCACTGCTTTACTCATCGATGGGTTTGAGGCGTTAGTGGCGTTTCAAGAAGAGACGGTGGTGCAAAACAAAGATGAATCGTTTGCATTGCAATTCTATCGATTTGCTCAGGCATTTAGAAGCTGGGCGTTGAGTAACCAGGTTGAGTTCCAATTGATTTATGGCAATCCGATTCCGGGTTACAGCCAGCCGGTTGAACAAACTTATCCTCCGGCCCGTAAAGGCTTTGCGCTTTTTGCTGGTTTGATTGATCGAGCGATTCAAGCGGGTGCTTTAACTCCGCCTCCGCAGTACAAATCGGCCGCCAATACATTAGCTGCCCCGTTGGCAGAACTGCAGATGCATGAAGGGCATCAGCATGACCCGGCGGTGCTGTACATCACGGCCGCCATGTGGTCCCGGTTTCATGGGCTTGTGACCCTAGAGCTTTACAACTTAATCCAACCTGTTGTAGGTGACACAGCACTATTTTTCCATCTTGAAATTTGTCACGCACTGCAAGAATTAGGGGTAGCCGATATCAATACTTTGGAGAACAAACGATGAAAATACATGCGATTTCAACTGGTCGAGTCAAAATAACAAAAAGCTGGCAGACAGGTAATAGTGCAAAACCCGGCCGACTGTTGCGGGCGATATTTGATAAAGAGTTCACCGAATGGCTACCAGTGTTTTGCTTTGTTATTGAACACCAAGAAGGGTTGATTGTGGTTGATACCGGCATTCCGAAAAACGCCAACGATCGTGTTTGGATTCCACCGTTTATGCCTTTGATTCAGCGGGCAGCCCCGTTTGATATTCAGGACCAAAGTGAAGAGATCGGCCCACAAATGGTTGCATTGGGCTTGGACCCAAACGATGTACGCTGGTTGATTCAAACCCATCTGCATCAGGATCATGAAGGGGGATTTCACTATTTCCCAAATGCAGAGGTGCTCGTTTCACGTACAGAATGGGAAGCTGCGGCCGGATTGAGTGGTCGACTCGGTGGTTACTTTAATTTCCGCTGGCCCAAAGATCTTAATCCAACGCTGATTGATTTTGAGGATGGTGCTTACAAAGCATTTGCGTGTAGTCAGTCTGTAACCCAGAATGCTGATGTCATTTTGGTGCCAACCCCTGGGCATAGCGTTGGTCATCTGTCTGTCATTATTGATGAAGGTGAGCAGCTTGTTATATTGGCAGGTGATGCGGCTTATTCGCAAGCGCTTTTGTTGAACAGGTCCATCGATGGGATGGGACCATCTCCGGCCGATCAGCAGGATAGTCATCAGCGTATTTTAGAGATGGCTCGCCAAACGCCGACAGTTTTTGTGCCATCGCATGAATGGGCCGGCCGTGAAAGGCTTGAAGCAAGGACACCCGTATTTAGCGCAGAAAAAATGATGGCATAAGGCTTAATCGTCAAGAAATGCGGATAAATGGTTGAAGAACTTTTCCGGTGCTTCTCGATGTAAGAAGTGGCCCACCCCTGTCAATTGAATGTATTCATATGGTCCAGTGAAAGCCTTTTTTGACTGTGCCATTTGTTGATCACTTAAGGCACCCCAATCGCCAAAAATAGTCAGTGTTGGGACCGTTGTTTTCGCCAAAGCGATTTCTTGCCCCTTTTTAGACTGTTCGTCTCGGCCAATCCCTTCTTTAAAGAAAGCCCAGTAGTAGCCGAGTGCCGCCTCAACCCGGCCGGGTTCGGCAAATGCGCGTTTAATGTCTTTTGTTTCTCCTTCAAAGTTCCATTTAGGTGACCAGCGCCGATAAATTTCATCGATGTGGTTAAACTCATCTCGTCTGACTCGCCTAATCGCAGCGCTTTTAAATTGGTAGGCGATAATATGTCGTCCTTTCCAAACCGTATTGGGTGTAACCGATAGTGCGGCCGGATGGATCATATCGAGCGTGACAAGTTTTTCAACTTTATTTGAGTCGATTGCTGCGGCTGAGTAGGCGGTTAATGCACCCCAATCGTGCCCGATTATTATTGCACGATCTTCGCCCAGGGCTTCAATTAAACCCAATGCATCCTTCGCCAATTGTTTGACGGTGTAATCACCATCGGCCGGAATGTCTGTCGGGTGGTATCCGCGCAAAAAAGGCGCCACCGCTCGATAGCCTTTCTGCGCCAAAAAATTGAGAGTTTGGGTCCATGAATAGGCTGTATCGGGATAACCATGTAGGCAAAGAACCAATGGGCCGTCCCCTTGCTCGATATACCCAACATTCAAAGCACCTACCTTGATCATTTTTACACTTTCTACCGACATATCTACCTCATTTGTTTTCGCTAGTGCATAGGAGATCAGCCATAAGGATAAAACTTTATGGGCAAGTAAATCGGTTGCTTACAGTTTCATCAGAATCATTTGGTGTCAAAAAATCGTGCTATAATTCAGCCTGTAAAGTTTTACAACAAAATATATGTACTCCATTAGGGGAGTTTCGAAAGAAGCTGAGAGGATGGTATTCCATCGACCCTAGTGACCTGATCTGGATAATGCCAGCGTAGGAAATATGGACGGCTCAATTAATTGTTTTTGCTAGCGCAATAGACAATCAAAAGAGCAAGTAAAAAAGACCGTTTCCTTTGGGAATGGTCTTTTTTGTTTTATGGGTAGTTTTTCAATGTTTAGTTAAAAATGAAAAGCCCCAAATCTTGGAGAAAAAGATGAAAAAAATAGTTATTTTAGCAAGCTCACTGCTTATGCTTGCAGCACTTGTCGCCTGTGGATCTGGCGAAGTTCAACCCGTCACACTTAAGCTGGTCACACATGACAGCTTTAATATTGGTGAAGAAACAGTAGCTGCTTTCGAGCAACAAACGGGGCATACGCTTGAAATTGTCCCATTAGGTGATGCGGGTGAAATGCTAAACCAGAGCATTTTGTCAAAAAACAATCCACTTGGTGACGTTATTTTCGGGATCGATAATGCCTTTTTAAGCCGTGCACTTGAAAACGATATTTTGATCGCTTATGAATCACCCGAGCTGGCAAATATCGATGCATCGCTCAAGCTTGATGGTGAGAACCGGGCATTGCCTGTTGATTATGGTGATGTCTGCTTGAACTATGATAAAGCGTGGTTTGAGGTTGCAGGCATTGCGGCCCCCACTGGTTTGGATGACTTAGCCGACCCCGCTTACACGGGGCTAACGGTTGTACAAAACCCAGCAACTAGTAGTCCTGGATTGGCCTTCTTGCTCGCAACGATTGACGCTTATGGGGAAGATGGCTATTTAGGCTATTGGGAACAGCTGGTTGAAAATGACGTGATGGTTGAGAATGGCTGGAGTGAAGCTTATTATGAAGCATTTACCCTATGGGGTGGCGATCGGCCGATTGTGGTGAGCTATGCGAGTAGCCCACCGGCCGAAGTGCTGTTTGCCGAAACCGAACTCAGTGAAGCGCCAACAGCGAGTGTTGTGAGTGACCAAAGCTGCTTCCGCCAGATCGAATTTGTCGGTATCTTGAACGGAACAGAGCATGAAGGAGCGGCGCAGCAGTTAATCGACTTTATGCTAGGAAAAACGTTCCAAGAAGACATCCCGTTAAATATGTTTGTATTCCCAAGCAACACCACTGCGGCATTACCGGCCGAATTTGTGGCGTATGCTGACATTCCTGACATGCCTGCAACGGTGGCACCAGATGACATCGCTGCGAACCGTGAAGAATGGATCAGTGCCTGGAATGACGTCGTTCTTCGGTAGTTAATTGAGTACAAAAGACCAGCCTAATTTCTGAAACTAGGCTGGTCTAATCTGGACCTTGTTTGCGTAAATACACCCGCTTTCTCCCCCTCATCCCCCTCGTTTTTTTCGGCCTATTTTATTTCTATCCGCTTGCCAGTATTCTCAAGCTAAGTTTTGCGCCCGACGGCCGCTTTCAGCTCGATTCAGCTAGTAAACTAGTCACCGATTCCTACTATTTAAGGACGCTCTGGTTTACCTTTTGGCAAGCGATTGTGAGTACGGTGCTGACCCTGCTGTTATCGCTTCCGGCCGCTTACGTATTCGCCACTTACGATTTTCGTTGGAAGCAGACCCTGCGCACCATCAGTACTTTGCCATTTGTGCTGCCTACCGTTGTCGTCGCCAACGCCTTCACCGCCCTGATCGGGCCACGCGGCTTGCTCAACGTGATCGCTCAACAGATTTTTCAGCTTGAAAGCCCACCCATCGATATCGATCAAACCATCTGGATGATTTTGCTAGCTCATGTGTTTTACAACTATAGCGTGGCTTTGCGCATTGTGAGCACCTATTGGCAGCGCATTAATAAAGATTTGGCACACGCGGCCGAAACGCTGGGTGCTTCACCGTGGCAGCGCTTCTGGACCATCACCTTCCCCTTGCTCCGTCCAGCCATTATGGCGGCCGGGGTGCTTGTTTTCATCTTTACCTTTACTAGCTTTGGCGTTGTGCTTTTGCTGGGTGGTCCACGCTACGCCACGCTCGAAGTTGAAATCTACCGACAAGCTGTCAATATTTTTGATTTGCCGGTTGCGGCCGCCCTTTCTCTTTTCCAAATCCTATTCACATTTGTCTTGATGGCTGTGTACACACGCACGCAGTCTCGAATTGCCACCCAGCCTTCAACTGGGATGGCAATTACTAAGCCGGTTGCTACACGCTGGGATCGGTGGTTGGTAGGTGGCAATCTAGCTGTCATGTTTTTCTTGTTAGCAACCCCACTTTTAGCGCTCGTGATCCGATCTTTCTCATTCGCTAATTCAAATCCATTTTTCTTTTATGCAAAGCTGTTTGACAACGAACGTGGCTCAGTTTTTTATGTCCCCCCGATTGAAGCGGTTGGTAATTCATTGCTATATGCGGCTTTTGCTATTGTGATTGCGTTGATTATCGGCCTGATTTGTGCCTATTTGGTAGTCGACAAAAATCGTTGGCTCGACCCGATCTTCATGTTGCCCCTGGCGACATCGGCCGTGACTTTAGGCTTTGGCTATATTATCGCGCTAGACGAGCCACCTTTAAATCTACGCAACTCATTTATTCTTATCCCGCTGGCTCATGCTCTAGTTGCAATCCCATTTGTGATCCGCACCGTCTTGCCTGCATTACGTGCCATCGACCCTGCCGTTCGTGAGGCAGCCAGCACGCTGGGCGCCAACCCACAGCGTATTTGGTTCACCATCGATTGGCCCCTGTTGCAGCGGGTGTTGCTGGTAGCGGCCGTATTTGCATTTACGATCAGCATGGGTGAATTTGGGGCCACTATTTTTGTGGCGCGGCCAGATTCACCCACGATGCCAACGGCGATTTTCCGCTTTTTAGGCCGGCCGGGAGCCCTTAATTTCGGCCAAGCATTAGCGATGAGCACCTTGCTGATGCTGGTCTGCTCAGCCGGGTTTATTCTTATCGAGCGGTTGCGCATTAGTGACGGATCGGCCGAACAAGGTGAGTTTTAATGCCTCATTTAAAAATAGTTGATGTTGAAAAAAGATTTGGTCCGACGGTCGCTGTTGATGGGGTTTCACTTGAGCTTGAGCAAGGTGAAATCGTCTGTTTGCTGGGCCCATCCGGATGTGGCAAAACGACCCTCCTGCGTTTGGTTGCCGGATTAGAATCGATCAATAGCGGCATGATTCAGCTGAACGGCCGGGACCTTGTTGATGTGCCAACCTATCAGCGAGGGATCGGAATGATGTTTCAGAGCTATGCGCTGTTTCCACATATGACTGTGTCTGAAAATATCGCGTATGGTTTAAAAATGGCGGGGGAAGCCCCAACTTTGATAGGGGAGCGTGTCAACGAAATGCTCGATTTGGTTGATTTAGAAGGGCTGGAGGGACGACAGATTGACCAACTTTCAGGCGGTCAGCAACAGCGTGTGGCGTTGGCCCGCTCGTTGGCCACACGGCCGGATATTCTCTTGCTTGATGAACCGTTGGGATCGCTTGATCGGTTGTTGCGTGAACGCCTGTTGATCCAGCTCAGAGCCATCCTGAAAAAAGTGGGTGTGACCGCTTTGTATGTCACCCATGATCAATCTGAAGCGTTTGTATTGCGGATAGGGTGGCTGTGATGAATGCTGGCAAGATCGAGCAAATTGCGCCACCGCAGGAAATTTATACCCGGCCGGTTAGCGGGTTTGTCGCTAACTTTTTGGGGTTGAGCAATGTGATCCAGTTAAAAGATGACGGTTTAAATAGCTCATTTGATCAAGCTTTAACAAGCTGGGTTTCTGATCAAGGCGAATCGACTTATTCGGCCAAGATCCTCATCCCACCTTATTCGGCCTTGATTAAAATCAAAGACAGTGATGTGTCGTCCGGCTTGGTCGCAGTACAGGTAACTGTGAAAAGCTTTTCTTTTCGCGGCCGGTTTGCGTTGCTTAACTGCCAATGCGGTGGGCATGAGTTAGAGTTTTCTCTTGATCCGTATGGGGCGCAGCACCTCATCGGCCGGACGTTTCACGCGGGTGAAGAGATAGAGCTTTTGCTTAACCCTAATCATTTTGTGCTGCTAAAAATCTAACCCACCTACGATTTCCCTCTGTTCTAGCGATTTTCATTGCCAGCTTGATTTTTCCCTTTTACACTCATTTTCTTTTAACTACCTGACACAAATTTAAAATAGCTTCAAAAAATCATTTTAACCATCGAATAAGCTCAAATTTCCACGGATGAGTCTGAAAATCAGCGAGATTTTTTTGGAATCCGTTGTAAAATTTTTGTGTCAGGTAGCTCGTTTTCTTTTTAAAATACGAGTCAAAATAGGAAGGTAAAAAATGGCTACACAACTAGAAAAAGCAAAAGCGATGCAGGCATTAGTCGACGCACCTGGAGCCTTTGTTATTCCCAATCCATGGGACATTGGCTCAGCCCGTATGTTTGAAGGATTAGGCTTCAAATCATTGGCGACAACTAGCTCTGGCTTTGCTTACACACTGGGGCGAAATGATGGGCAAGTGTCTTTAGAAGAAAAGCTGGCCCACTGTCGTCTATTATCGGCCGCCACATCGGTTCCCATCAGTGCTGACTTAGAAAACCTGTTTGCGCATGACCCTGAAACGGCTGCCAAGACGATTGGACTAGCGGCCGAGACCGGCCTCGTCGGTGGGTCAATTGAGGATTACAGCGAAGATGGAATTTATGATTTCAACTTAGCGGTTGAACGGGTGCAGGCGGCTGTTGAGGCTTCTAAAGCGCTTGACTTCCCATTTGCTCTGACAGCACGGGCTGAGAACCTGATTCGAGGCGTTGATGATCTGGACGATACGATCAAACGGCTGCAGGCATTTGATGCGGCTGGAGCTGACATGCTTTATGCGCCAGGGCTAAAAACACTCGATGAAGTCCGTTTAGTTGCTGATTCAGTCGGTAAACCGATCAATGTTCTTGTTCGGTATATTTCAGACAAAAATGTCACACTGAATGAACTTGGCGATGCTGGTGCGAAGCGCATTAGTTTGGGCGGTTCGATGGCTAAAATCGCTTATGGACAGTTGTTAGAAGGGGGCCGAGAGATGTTAGACGGCAACTTCACATGGCTCAATAAAGCCCCGATGGGAAGAGGGCTTGAAAAGTTTTTAGGGTAAAGCTGATCGAGTGATGGAATGATAAGATGAATCATTCCATCACCTTACTCATTTAGTCTGTTTTAAGCTTGCACCTTTGCTAAAGTTTTTTATACTCTTCGCAATCTAATTTTCGAGCCTGTGCAGAGTGGAACCTACACGAGACAGCAAAGTTTTATCTTGTTATTGACTAGAATCAATTTTGATTCTACCCATTACCCCATGGAGGAAAAATGTCCGCTACACAAACTTTAACAACTTGGTTAAACAATTTTGGCGCAGCTTTGGAGCAAGAAGATGTCAGCACGGCCGCTGGTATGTTCGCAGAGGAATGCTACTGGCGTGATCTTGTCACATTTACGTGGAACATTAAAACGGTAGAAGGGCCGGAGCAGGTCGCTGACATGCTTAACGCTCGTTTGAGTGATGTCAAACCATCAAATTGGGAGCTAGATGGAGAGGCAAACGAAGATGGCGGTGTGATAGATGGCTGGATCAATTTTGAGACGGCCGTTGCTCGCGGCCGGGGACAGATTCGTCTGCTCAACGGCAAATGTTGGACACTCCTCACGACAATGGTCGAGCTAAAAGGGCATGAAGAACCGACTGGGACCAATCGTATTAAAGGTGTGGAGCATGGAGTAGAAAAAGGGCGCAAAAACTGGCTCGAACGCCGTCAGCAAGAAGAAGCTGAGCTGGGCTACAAAGAACAGCCTTATATCGTGATCATTGGGGGTGGCCAAGGTGGAATCGCGCTGGGCGCACGGATGCGTCGTTTGGGAGTCCCAACGATCATCATCGAGAAAAATGAACGGCCGGGGGACTCATGGCGCAAACGATATAAGTCACTCTGCTTGCATGACCCGGTTTGGTACGACCATCTCCCCTACTTGCCATTCCCCGATCATTGGCCGGTATTTGCCCCCAAAGACAAAATCGGCGACTGGCTGGAGATGTACACCAAAGTGATGGAGTTGAACTACTGGAACTCAACACTGTGCAAATCGGCCAGCTATGACGAATCGACCCAAGAGTGGACGGTGAACGTAGTGCGGGACGGAGAAGAGGTGACGCTTCGGCCGAAGCAGTTGGTGCTTGCAACCGGGATGTCCGGCATTCCGAATGTCCCTGACATTCCGGGAATGGAGACGTTCAAAGGTGACATCCATCATTCAAGCGCACATGGTTCAAGCGAAGAGTATACGGGTAAGAACTGTATCGTTTTGGGGTCAAATAATTCGGCCCATGACATCTGCGCCGCTCTCTACGAGAATGATGCAGATGTAACCATGATCCAACGATCATCTACCCATATCGCTCGCTCAGATACACTCATGGAACTGGCTTTAGGCGATCTTTATTCTGAACGGGCGGTTGCAAGCGGGGTCGACACAAACACGGCCGACATGATCTTTGCGTCACTGCCGTACCGGATTTTGCACACCTTCCAGATTCCCGTTTACGAAGAAATGGCCAAGCAAGATGCTGAGTTTTATGCAGGGCTGGAAAAAGCTGGATTTTTACTCGACTGGGGTGACGATGGCTCTGGGTTATTCATGAAATACCTGCGCCGTGGCTCTGGCTATTACATCGATGTGGGCGCATCTCAGCTGATTATTGATGGGGATGTGAAACTCCGCAGTGGGGTCAATATCGATCACATCAAAGAGAATTCAGTGGTGCTGACAGATGGGAGCGAACTCCCGGCCGATCTGATCGTTTTAGCCACAGGCTATGGCTCGATGAACGGATTCGCCGCCAAACTCATTTCGCAAGAAGTGGCCGAAAAAGTGGGTAAATGTTGGGGGCTAGGCTCTGACACAACGAAAGATCCTGGGCCGTGGGAAGGGGAACAGCGCAATATGTGGAAACCGACCCAGCAGGAAAACCTCTGGTTCCACGGCGGCAACTTGCATCAGTCACGCCATTATTCGCAGTTTTTGTCGCTGCAGTTGAAAGCGCGTTACGAGGGGATGGATACCCCCGTTTATGGATTGCAAGAGGTCCATCATTTGGGTTAGATAGATATAGATACTGAAGGAATGACAGTCTGACTGCATAGTTGGGCTGTCATTCCTTTCTAAACTCGGTTGTAATTTATGCGAGTTTAGCCAAGACCGTGTCAATCGCCTGCACAACTCCATCGATTTTTTGAGGATTAAGGCCATCAGGGTGTGGTGGAGCAAACTGCCCAGAATCGTTGTCGTAATATTTGCCAGATGCCTTTGCAAATCGATCTGATAGAGCCGCTTCAACCAAGATGTTCGCGCCAATGCTAATGTCATTGTTGGTGCCACCAAATGCCGTTTTAACCATGTTGGTATTGAGCATTGAGCCTGGATTCACGGCGATGACGGCCGGCCCATTTTCCGATTCAAGTCCCAAACTGCGTGACCATATCGTCAAAGCCAACTTGCTCTGAGCATATGCTTCAAAGTCATCAACGATATTTAGCCCACCTGCTAATGCCGCAAGGTTAACCGGATTCTGCGCGGCCGAGGATAAGTTTACAACTCGACCCGACTTGCTCATCAACGGCAAAAGCAGTTTGGTTAGCAGATACGGGGCGATTGTGTTCACAACAAAGCGAACATCTAGCCCATCTGGCGTGATGGTTTCAGCGACTTTGAAAACCCCAGCGTTATTGATCAACACATCGAGGCTGGCATGTTGTTTGGCTACTTTATCGGCAAGTGCTTTAACATCAGAAAAGCTAGAGAGGTCCGCGACATAAGTTTCAATCTGGCCACTGTTTGAAAGACTGTTTGCAACTCTGGCTAACTTGGCCGGATTGCGGCCGTGGAGCAAAACATTGTGCCCTTGTTCCACCAGCATCTTGGCTGTTTCTAGACCAATTCCATCGGTAGCACCTGTCAGAAGTATCGTTTTCTGCATTTTATTTTTCCTCTAATTTGTAAATTCCGGCAGAATCTCATCTGCCAGACGTTTCATCGTTGTTTCAATGTCTGCTTGATTAAACCTTAGGTTGATGCCGACATGATTGATGCCAACCTCTTCCAGTGTCTTTAAGTAGGCAAGCAAACTGTTTTTGCCCGATCTGAATCCTAAATGGATCGGTTCCGGCCGGGCATCGTCGGTATCAACCAGATCGACATGTAGTGGTTGCATAACGGGCTGGGGTAACCGACCCGCGGCCGCAACACGCGTACGCCAATCCTGAATAATTCTGGCTTGAATTGAACCGTTTTGCGGGTAGATGATCCAGCCATCGCTATGTTGCGCAATCCAGTTTGGGTCTTGCCGACTACTCCCCGTGACGAGCAAGGGCAGCTTTGCCCCTGATGGTTTAGGGAGCATGTCTAAAGACCCGTTTGGGCTGCCAAAACTATTTTCAAACGTTGGAAAGCTTTCATCCATTTGGCGCATGTATTCAAAACTATCTTGAAAACGAAGCCCACGTTCTTCGAACGGAAAGTTGAGTGCGGGATACTCCTGCGGCCGGTCACCGGATGCCACACCTAAAATCACTCTTCCACCAGATAATATGTCTGCACTAGCGGCCGCTTTAGCCACATGAGCCGGATGGCGTAGAGGCAAAATGATGCTTGCCGTTCCCAATGCGATCTCTTTGGTTTGGCCTGCCAATAAACCCAAATAAACAAACGGGTCGAAAATCTGTCCAGCATCTCCAAAGGATGGAACATTGAACGGCACATCACGCAGCCAGACGGCCGAAAAGCCAAGTTCTTCTGCGAGTCTGACGCGTTCAACATGCCGTTCCATGGTGGGGACCGGATGGGTTGAATATGTCTCTATAGGAACTACCAACCCAAGCGATAATCGATTGGGCTTAAAAACGGCGTTATATCCTTTGTTGATAATTTGGAATTCTTCTACTTTATTTTGTATGTCCATATGCAACGACAATTTTATTTATAAATATAAAAATGATAATATCCCAATTTGCGAATTCAGTTTTTAGTTTTTGTTGAAAATAAGCTATGAATATCGATCATCTGAAACTTTTTGTGCGACTTGGTGTAACTCACAACATCAGTTTAGCTGGGCGAGAATTAGGGCTGTCTCCGGCCGTGGCCAGCTCATACATCAGTAAGCTCGAGGCGGGGCTAGGTGTTCGCTTGGTCCATCGCACCACCCGTAAAGTTTCACTCACTGAAGATGGGGTTGCCTTTCTGCCCCATGCGGAAGAGGTGTTAGCCAGTATTGACGCGGCCCGAGCATCAGTAGGAGCCGGTGGTTGGTTACCGACTGGGACATTGCGGGTCACCATCCCTGCTTCGTTCGGCCAGATGCACATCATGCCTGCCGTTAAAGATTTCTTGGCCCGCTACCCTGACCTTGCTCTCGATATTCGCTTTACAGATACGATTGTAGATTTGGTTGAAGGGGGTTTTGACATCGCAATTCGGAATGCCACCTTGCAAGATTCAACGTTTATAGCCCGTCAGTTGGCTACCGATAAACGGATTATCACCGCATCTCCAGAATACATCGAAACGTTTGGTAAGCCGACGTCTCCACTGGATTTAGTTGAGCATCAATGTATCATCTTGACGGGGCTTGAGAATTGGGTGTTTAACACGGCCGACGGACCGCTTTCAATTAAAATGAAAGGGCGTTTCAGAACCGACAATGGTATGGCAGCGCGTGATGCTTGTACGGCTGGATTGGGGCTTGCGCTAAATTCTACTTGGAGCGTTTACCAGCACTTACAACGTGGTGAGTTAGTTCAAGTGTTACAAGATTATCCGCTTAGCTCAGAAACAGCTATTTGGGCCGTTTACCCAAGTTCAAGATTGTTGGCTCCCAAGGTTAGGGCGTTTATAGATTACTTTGCCGACTATTTTGGTAATCCACCTTATTGGGACATAACTTAGGTTAAGCGTCAATCACCGCTAAAAACCTTTTCGAACCCTCTATTAAATCTACTTGCTTGCCGCTCACGACGGCCGCCAAATAGTCATCTCTCGATAGTTTGCCCTGCAAAATATTCAGCAAAACCTCACACTCCTTTTGACGAAAAGCAAACCAGCCCGCTTGCGAATAGGGGTGATTTTGAACAAGCGTTAGCAATGTAACTCCCCACGTTTTTGGAGCCAAATTATCGGTTGCGATCAATCGACCCAAGTGAAACAGATGTGGCACAATGTTTGTCGCATTGGTGTTAATGACACCATAGCGTAACCCTTCAAGGTACTCGCTAAAAGCGGCCGACATATCGCCTCGTTTTTCGCAAATCTGCCCAAACATTTCAGCCGTAACCGCGAGGTGGGTTGTATTACCCAGTTGAATGCTGGTTGCTTTAAGCTGTAATGCGGTTTCCCAAGCCCCATCTAAATCACCCATTCGAGCAAGCGTTGTGCTCAAACCATCGAGTGCAAATGAAATCCCGAAATAATTCTGCTCCGTTTGAAACAGCTGCAGACTCTCTC
>JBGCDP010000394.1:0-6061 GCA_045105475.1 Anaerolineae bacterium | reverse complement strand
ATCATCAATTTGGAAATCACCAAATTTGCGAAGCTTTGTATGGAAATAGACCGCTGTATGTTTCAGCTCCAATCGATCCAAAGGGATCTCAAACCATTTGATCGGCGGCAGACTAAACCCTTCATCACGAAAGGTTTGAACGATATCACGCGGATGGATTGGGCTAAACTGGAGCACATCATTCCAGAGGCAATCGAGCGGTGGAATGCGCCGTCGCATCAACTCTTCCCGACCTTTGTATTTCTTGGCGTGGGGTTCGGCCACTGCCGGGTTTATCTCTTTAAGGCGATTCAGCGGATATAAAATATCTCCCTCTAAATTTTTAGGCACCAAATGGTAGACACATCTCAAACTATTCCTCCTGTTTCGTTAAGGTTCTTTTTCGAAAGTAAACGATAGAGCATACAAGGGTTAACCCGTATCCAATTACCTGTGAAGTATTTACAATCAGATCACAGCCAGCACCTGTCATATCTGGTGCACACTGGTTAGCGGATGAGAGATTCAGTGAAATCAAAGTGCCAATAAGAAAAAATGCATTCGAGACTAAAATGGCAATAATGAATGTAACGAAGACCCTGCTCACGATCCGAAGAAAGTAACTGATAATAATCCCCCCTGTCAGGAAGTTAGTAAACTTTATCCAATACCGATGGCGCTCGAATCACCAACGCCTCAATCGGTGGGTGAACCTTTAAAACCGCATGAGAAACGCCTTTTGGGAAACAGCAAAACTCGCGTGCTTTAATCTCAAAGATTTCCCCCTCAACTTCAATCGTCATTTGCCCTTGCAGCACAATAAAAGCCTCATCACTTTCAGTATGGTAATGGGACTGTTCACCATCACCGACCCAATTGTGGTTTTTGAAGTTATATATAATCTGCAGCTGGTCTGACTGAAACCCCAACTCAGTAGGCGGGCTGTGACCTGACAAAATGTTTGGCGGGGTCTTTTGCTCAGGATCAGGGTTGAATTCTGGCAACTTTTGGTGGTGGAAATTAGGCATCTTAAATTAGATAGCTCCTACCCTACTCAACCGTCGTCAAAAAGAAGCACATCGGATAAGCGGTGCCTGCCTCTAGATCCCAACTGCCCGCATACGGCTGTACAGACGGGTTTATATCGCCAAAGCCAGTTAGCATCGCCACTTCATTTTCAATCGAACCGGACTCCAGCACAATCTGGTACGAGCCAGGGTCAACTTCAAATGTCACAAACGGCTCATTGCCGCTGCAAGAAGTTGCTCCTTCGCACTCAGCACACCCCTCTACACTTTCTACAACCGTTTCAAGTCCAGCCAACACCAAGTTAATTTTGTCTTCAGTTCCGTTCGCAATAGATATGACCGCTTTGTCCCCACCAATCGATACCCCTTCAGTAACCCCTTCGGGCTGTGGGAAGAACAGAAACTGGTCTGGTTCGTTGTTTACATAGTTGATCGTTTCGGCCGCTAGTGACGCCTCAACCGCAGCACGATTGGGTGCGGCCGCATAGTTTTCTAACAGCTTGCGATAGTAGTTTCGTGCCTGCAACGACCCTGGCGAACGGGCTGAAAGATCATCACCACACTGCTGCAAAAAGACCGGGGCTGATGTGTCTGAGTCTGGCAAACGGTTAACAATGCCGCGCCAATTGGGGCAATTCCCACGAGTAGCCAGTGCTTCAACACCATATTCGACCCACATATCCCCAATCATCGCTTCCACTTCGTCCAGCTGAGATGTACCCTCAAAATAGTTGGCGGCCGATACCAAACGGGTTAATGAATTCGGCGGATCAGCCGCAATGTCAGACTCGGTCAAGGCCAACGCACTACACGCAGACCGACCAGTACGGCTTAAGCTCACCAAAGATGAGTCGTCTCCATCGCGGGTCACATCTGATTCAGAGTCAACAATCTCATCAAACAAAAGCTCAGCTTCTGCACAGCTCCCATCGGCCGCTAAAGATACAGCCGTTTCATATTTTTCAATGAGTTCCTCTGCGCTTGGGCCACAAGCGGCCAAACAGAAAAGACAAACCAACATAATAGATAGCATCAAACGTTTCATCAACTTTTTCCTCTTCAATTTTAAAACTCTAAAAACTAGTCTAAATACTCGTGCACAATTCCGGCAAAAGTCGCCAAAGTCGTCGACAGGCTCGCCACATCAACCCACTCATCTGGCGCATGGGCGTTGCCCCCTGTCGGACCAAATCCACACAAAGTCGGAATACCTGCCCCAATTAGCATATACCCTTCGTTACCAGGACCAGCTCCCACAATGGGCCATTCCCCATCTGTAAATTGCCGGGCATATTTTTGTGCAATCGTAGCCAACGCATGATCCATCGGAATCGCAGCCCCAGGAAAATTGTTCGTAATCACAGTCGAAATTTCTAATCCTGGCCGCCGTGCCATCACCTGTTCAATTTCATTTTGCACAATGGCTAAAACCGTCTCAGCATCTTGCTCTGGCATGAGTCGAATATCAACAGCGGCCGTCACTAAGTCGGGTACCATGCTGACAAACGCCCCACCTTGAATCAGCGTACCGGGCGTAATCGTGCAGCCCAAATGATCAAAGGCAGGATGTGATGGGGCCGGAATATCTAAGTTTTCGAGAGCAAGCAAAACGGCCGCCAACCCTGTCACCGCATTGACCCCCGTCTTACCTTGGCTCCAAGCGGCCAAACCGGTATGCGTCGCTTCGCCTCTAGCGGTCAGTTCTAAACGCAATGACCCCCGATGTCCTACACACACAATATCGCTGGCATAGGCATAAATCGCCCCTTTTGCCCCTTCAAGCTGCCCATCTTCCAAAAGATGGCGTACGCCTAACGGGCTGGTTGCACCAGACTCCTCGTCGACGACCCCTGCCACAATAAGCTCAACCTCATTTGGATCGAGTAAAGAACGATCACGGATGAGTGCCAGCAAATACAGACCAATCGCGATGCCAGCTTTGTTATCACTTGACCCTCGGCCGATCATTCGGCCATCAAGCACGACCCCGCTAAACGGGTCATGTGACCAATGTGAATGATCTCCTTCTGCTACGGTGTCACTGTGAGCAATGATGGCAAATTTCGCTGGGCCATGCCCCCATCGCACAACCGCATTCGGCCGCTCAAGGTCTTTCGCCACCAGCTCCGCATCAAGCCGAAGCTTTTCAGCCTCAACCATAATGCGCTCTGCCACCGCTTTTTCAGTGTCACGGCCGTTAACAGACGGCGCCTGAATAAGATCTTGTAAAAACGAGACCATGTCAGATTCATAGTTTTGGGCAAGTTCAAGGAGGTTTGGAATAGTCATCCCAATATTGTACCAAGAGTTAAGCTAGGTAAATTCCTAATTAGAAATTTATCAAACCAAACTTTTACAAATGTTAGCTAGGTACACTGGCGACCAAATTACAAGTTAACCCAAATTAGGATGTAAAAGGTATGGAACTCACGTTAATCGTTGCCGCATTCTTAGCGGGAGGCATTGCGAAAGCGATTCGCTTGCCTACATTAGTTGGCTATTTAGCCGCAGGAATCGTCTTAGCCCTCTTCGGTTTTGAAAGCGATAGCATCATTAAATCTGTCGGGGACCTAGGCGTTGTCCTGCTCCTTTTCACCGTCGGGTTACATATTAATCTACGCAGTCTCATCCAGCCTCAGGTTCTAGGCGTTGGCTTTATTCATCTGCTTATTAGCCTGATCGTATTTGGTTTGCTCCTGTTTGCACTGGGGTTCCCCCCACTAGCCACTGTGCTCGTCGCTACCAGCTTGGGCTTTTCTAGCACCGTTCTTACAGCAAAATCCTTAGATGCCCGAAAAGAGCTTGACAGCTACCACGGCCGACTGGCTATCGGCATCCTCATTTTTCAAGATGTCGTCGCTGTGCTGCTTTTGGCAGGCACGGGGGATGCAGTCCCGTCTTGGTGGGCCATCGGCCTATTCGCCCTTCCCCTTTTAAGGCCCGCCATCATCATGCTGATGCACGCGGTAGGCCGGGAAGAGCTATTGCTCCTATTTGGATTTGTCATGGCGCTAGGCACCGGCTGGCTGTTTGAACTGGTTGGGCTAGACGCCAAGTTAGGCGCTCTCGTTGTCGGGATGGTTTTAGCCGGTGACGAACGATCTGACGAGCTATATGAAAAACTGTGGGCGTTAAAAGAGGTTTTCTTAGTCGGGTTCTTTTTACAGATCGGACTAGCAGGACTGCCGGACAGCCGAGGGTGGCAGATGATCGGCATTTTGCTTGTGCTGCTGCCGCTTAAAGGCATCCTCTTTTTCTGGCTAATGGTCCAGTTTAATTTACGCGCACGGACCGCATTTTTAAGCAGCACGTCGTTAACCGCCTACAGTGAATTTGCCCTAATTGTCGCGGCCGGGGCTGCCGCATCGGGGCTGATTGAAAGCTCAGTTGTGGTAACTATTGGTCTACTCGTTGCCATCTCATACACGTTAAATGCCCCGGTTAGCCGCTTTGTGAACCCACTGTGGGAATGGGCTGAGCCATTCTTAATCCGCTTTGAACGGCCTGGACCACACATCGACCATGTGCCACGCAGCTTGGGTGCGGCCGACCATGTCATTTTAGGGATGGGGCGGGCCGGAACCGCCGCCTATGATTACTTGGTCGAGCAAGGCAAACGGCCGCTTGGCTTTGACGCTGACCCAGCCCAGATTCAACACCATCTGCATGAAGATCGGCGTGTGATTTACGGCGATGCCAACGACCCAGAGCTCTGGACCGATCTTGATCTAAGCCACCTAGAAGGGGTCCTGATGACACTCAGCAATGAGACGGCCGAAGCCAATGCAGCGGCCAATCTGCGTGAGGAAGAGTTCAGTGGCTTTATCGCCGCTTTGCTCCGGTATCCTGAAAACGAGCCTGCTCTGCGCAAAGCGGGTGTCAGCGTCTCATTTGTCCCGATCGCCCAGGCGGGACGTGAACTTGCTCAAGCCTGCTTAGGTCAAGAAACAGGTCCTTCAGCTATTCCAAAAGGAGACTAGCCAGATGACAGCAGATCAAATTCTCATTTTAATTATTTTAGTGAGTTCAATTATTCTTTTTGTCAGTGAAAAACTCCGGGCCGATGTCGTGGCTTTACTGGTCTTACTTTCTTTAATTGTCACCGGCTTACTAACCGTAGATGAGGCGTTTCAAGGGTTTGCAAGCCCGGCCGTTGTCACTGTCTGGGCGGTTTTCATTATTAGTGGGGGTCTACAACGAAGCGGTGTGGCTGACATCATCGCTCAATATCTGCTGAACTGGGCCGGTGATAGTGAAAAGCGTTTGCTGATTTTCATCATGCTAGCGGCCGGCATCATGTCGGCGTTTATGAACAACATCGGGGCGGTCGCGATCCTCATGCCGGCCGTGATCAGCATCGGCCGCCGCTTAAACATCTCCCCTAGCAAGCTGCTGATGCCGCTCGCCTTTTCTGCCTTATTGGGCGGCAACATCACGCTTATCGGGACCCCGCCGAACATTTTGGCAGCCAGCCTGATGCAAAACGCCGGGCTTGAGCCTTTTGGTTTTTTCGACTTTGCTCCGACAGGGCTTCTGGTCATGGGGGCCGGAGTGATCTACATGCTGCTTATCGGCCGGAAGCTGATTCCTGATCGCAGCCCAAGCGGTGGGCTGTCACGCTCATATAATGTGCGCGACTACCTTTCCGAAGTAACGCTAGAAGCTGGATCAGAGCTAGCAGGCAAACGGCTAAGCGAAACAGACTTGGGTTTAAGCCATAACTTAAACGTCATTCGCATCAGGTCTCCTGAGAATCAGCTCCTTTACCCGATTGAAAATCACACACTAACCGTGGGCGACACCCTGCTCATTGAAGGGACCCCACAAGATATTATTCAAGCCAGCAAAGCTTTTCGCCTTCAGCCGGTGACCGCCTTTTCCCCGGCCGAGAGCCTTGCTGCAATGGAGGCGGATGATTTTCATTTAGCCGAAATCACGCTGGCTCCCAATTCCAATCTAGAAAACCAGACGGTGCAGCAAATCGATTTACGCGGCCAATACAACCTATCGGTCTTGGCCTTACGCCACAATGGAGTTGAACAGATCGATCAGCT
>JBGCDP010000393.1:0-9987 GCA_045105475.1 Anaerolineae bacterium | reverse complement strand
TTTTCATCAACTGCACGGATCGCATCTTTGCGCTTTCCACGCCAAATGCCGCCGTCGATGCCAGACAGCCCAACAGCGTTGACTCCGCGTGCTTGTAGCTTTTCCACAATCGATTTATTCATCTGGCCACAATAGACCATCTCAAAAATTTCGAGCGTGCGCCGATCTGTAAAACGGCTCGTGTAGCCGCTGGGGCTGGTAATAAATTGGGGAGGATGGCCCAGTGCAGTAGCCACTTCGTTGGTCAGACTCGACCCACCATGGACCAAAATCAACTTTTGCCCTTCTGCAACCAGCGCCGCAACATCATCACACACCGCATCGTAATCGATGCCTTCTGATCCGCCTACTTTTACGATTATCATAAGAAAAAAGTGAGTAGTGGATAGTGATTGGTGGATAGAAAAACTCGCTAACCACTACCCACCAACAACTAACCACTAAACAGGATGTAACCCCATAAATTCAAGCCCCATCGTTTCATCAAAACCGCACATGAGGTTCATGGACTGCACGGCCGAACCGGCCGCGCCTTTCATTAGATTGTCGATGGCTGAAATCACGACCACCCGGCCGCTGCTTTCGTCATATTCAAAGCCAACTTCAGCAAAATTTGTCCCTGCCAAAATCTTTGGCTCTGGGTAACGATACAATCCTCGGCGTTCTTTGACCACTCGTACAAAAGGCTCTTCTTTATAAGCTTCGCGAAAAAGTGACCAAACTTCTTTTTCCGTCATCTCTTTATTTAAAAAGACGTGACCGGTGCACAAAACACCGCGTACCATTTCAACGGCCGTAGCTGAAAAGTGGAGCTCAAAATCACCTAGTTCTTGCTTGATCTCCGCCTGATGCCGATGGCCGGTGGGGGCGAATGAGCGCATTGCTCCTGAACGTACCGGATGATGGCTTCCGGCCGAATGGCTGTTGCCAGACTCTGAAGAGCCGACTTTGACTTCAACGATGGCTCTGTCAATGACGCCAGCTTGTGCAAGGGGGAGCAGGGCTAAATTGGTGGCGGTGGCGTTACAACCGACACCGCTAACATATTTGGCTGAGCGCAATGCCTCACGCTGGGTTTCTGGCAATCCATACACAAATTTACCTAGCCAATCTGGGGTTGGGTGCTCCCAGTCGTACCATTGTTGATATTGTTCTGGGGTGCTTAGTCGAAAATCGGCCGACAGGTCGATGATGTGTTCAGCCATGCCCGCATATTTTTCAATGTTGGCCGCACTTTTTCCGTGGGGCATACACAAAAACAAGATGTCACACGGCTTAAGATCGGCCGGGTCAACAAATTTGAGATTGGTTTGTCCGCGTAAATTTGGGTGGACCGTACGCAAAAAGCGTTTCGCCTGCCCCCGTGAGGTAACCTGTTGTACCGTCACTTCTGGATGCGGAATAAGTAAGCGGAGTAGCTCTCCGCCTGTATAACCTGTGCCGCCTACAATTGAGATAGTTTTCATGTTTAGTCATCAGTGATCAGTAAACAGTTATCAGTAATGTTCAAGCCAAACTGATAACTGACGACTGAAAACTGTCTACTTAAGCCCTTCGCCAACTTGAATCACATAGTCAATCATCTTCGCTGGAATATCAACACCGGTTGGTTTGATGCTGTTTTTAAATTCCATTGTGTAGTTGACTTCATTGATGGTGAGGCCACCTTCTGGGGTTTCCATGACATCGATGGCGAGGACGCCACCGCCGACTGCGTGAGCCGCATCAACTGAGATCTTTGCAAGTTCAGGAGTGATGGGGCAGTTGCTGGCTTTGCCACCTCGGGCGGTATTGGTGATCCAATGGTCACTTTCACGCATAATGCCGCAAATGCATTCGTCACCAACAACAAAGGTGCGAATGTCACGCTGAGGTTTTTCGATGTACTCTTGCGCATAGATAATTGAGTGCTGATAGCTGCCCAAGGTCATTTTGTGCTCGATGATAGACTCAGCCGAATTTTCGTCATCAACGCGGGCCAATAATCGGCCCCAAGAGCCAGTTGCAGGCTTAAGCACGGCCGGATATCCCATCTCGCCAATTGCCTCTAAAGCCATATCTTGAGATGTGGCTACACGGACGCTGGGGGTTGGGACACCCGCCATCATAAGTGCGAGCGATGTGTGGATCTTATCTCCACAAATCATGCCGACATCATAATTGTTGACGGTCGGAATACCCCACATATTAAATATTTGTAAAGCGGCCATCGCCTGTGAATGGCTGACACAGCGCTCCATGACGACGTCGTATTGACGCCATGGGTCTGGATTTTCTAGGTCGAAGTGAACCCGACGCATGTCGATAAGATCAAACTCAGCGCCAGAATTTTCAAGCGCTTGAACGAGTAATTTCTCTTCCATGCGAATACGGGAGTGCAATAGTGCAATTTTCATAGCTTAAAGGTGGCAAAGTTACGAAGTCGCGAAGTGGCGAAGGGGAAACTTCGCTACCTCGTCACCCCGCTACTGGGCAACTATTCTCCCCAATCTTCTTCAACTTCAGGAGCAACGGCGATTGCAAGTGGACTAACGGCCGTGACCTCAAGTTCAACCCCACACTCTTCACATTCAATGATTTCGCCCGCCATTGGGGTTTCGTCAAAAGCAACACCGGCTCCGCATTCTGGACATTCTGTATTCATAATATTTCCTCGTTATTTTAGACCTTTCAGGTTTTTGAATTTATTTGTAAATTGGCAAAAAAAAAGCCCACCGGTTGATCCGGAGGGCTTTGATTAGCTTTTTAAAACGCTCTGACTGCGAGCAAGCAAAATCAACCGGACCTTGAGGTCTGGGTGCGCTTCTTGCTCTTCTTTGCTTCAAAAGTTGAATGATTAGTCATAGCGGATGGGAATTTAGCAAAAACTAAAGTGGTTGTCAAAAGGTTTTACAAAAAAAGTTACTTTCTGCGCCCTAAAATACGGAGTAGAAACCAAAACAAATTGATAAAGTCTAGGTAAAGCGACAATGCCCCACGCACACCAATACGTTTCAGGTTGTCTGCATCACCAGAGGCGAGCGCATGAATGGTCATGTTCTTGATTTTCTGCGTGTCGTAGATGGTTAATCCTAAGAAGATCGCCACACCGGCGTAGCTGACGACCCAGTGTAAAACAGGGCTTTGTAGCCAAATATTACCGATTGACGCGGCGATGATGCCAATCACGCCCATCATTAAATAGCTTCCCCAGCTTGAGAGGTCCATTTTTGTGGTGTAACCGATGACACTCATGGCGAGGAACATCGCCGTTGTGACGCCAAATACCATGGTGACACTTCCTAATTCATAAATTAAGAATACGATGGCCATCGTAAATCCATTGATAGCGGCATAGGTTAAAAACCCTGCCAACGCAATCTCTGGATCAAGTGTCATGATGCGACGGCTGAGCCACCAAACAATGCCTAGCTCGATGGCAAAAGCGACCAGCATTGCATATGGAAATGCTTGAAGTACGCTGAGCAATAAGTCTTGTGAGAACCAGGCAACTGCGGCCGTGAGTAGCAGACCAAACCCCATCCATGTGTATACATTGAGCATCGCTTCTGGCAATGCTTGGGTTAGCTTCCCTTCGTCATAATACCCAAATTGATCGGGTGAATCGTTTTTTAAATTAAATCCCATGATTTTCTCCTTTTGTCTCCAGTACGGCCTAATTTATGTAAAGTTCTTACTGATCAGAATCAGCTGAACTTTCGGCCGTTATCTTTAATGTTCGGACTAGATGATCAAATTGTGCCTCAACGAGATCCATTTGATCATCACGTGCACCTGTGGCAATGGTCACAAGCCATCCATTATGTTCAATAGCCACAATGATGAGCGACACGGCCTCAGGCGGATCTGTGACAGTATACCCCCCGCGCTGTTCGACACGCAATCCAGCATACCCATTGATCTCAAACGGGGTCGTCAAACTGGTTTGGCTATCATCTAACAGATAGTTTTCTTTAAATGCACCGGTAACGGCTGCAATCCATTCAGTTAAGTTTTGAGCAATGTTAGGGAGCCCTGTGATTGTGATGAGAGCCCCTCTCCGGACAGAGCCTGAATAGAGCGTTTCAAAGCCGTCTGCAATTTGTATGACCCCGTCTAACTCTAAATTTTCATCAATAACCCAACTTTCAGGAAGTTCGAATGAAACCTTTAAACTTTCATTGGTATAAAGAATGGTTTCAAATGGGGGTGTGGGAGACGGAGTTGGAGTTATCGTTGCAGGGGCTGATGAGGGTGTCGCAGTTGGATCATTTTCTACCGCTTCGGCCGGCTGCGTATTGGTGGGGCTTGGAGTCGGCTGAGCGACCTGAGTTGGCGCTTGGGTTGGAGTTGCTGTCGAGGTTGGAGCTGGTGCTGGAGTCAGCGTAGGCCTATCACCCAGACCAATACCAGTGCCTGACCGTGCGACGGGTGCTGAACAACCGACTAGTAGGAGCCAAATGAGTAGGTTGAGTGCGTGGAAACGGCGAGGATACATCAAAAATAATTTTACTTGAGCCTGATTTTTTGCTTTTAAGCCATTTGATTGTGTTAATTAAGACCAACAATCTTTTATATGCAATCCCTCTAATTCATACTCGTGGGTTGATTGCCAAGTTAAAGCGTAAGCAGATCACGACCATGCAATCGACTGTTGATCATTTCCCATATTTTGTCAAGATGCGAGTCGTACTGAACGTAGTCAAGGTTGTCTGTATTGACAACTAACACGGGGCTTAGCTTGAAACGGCTGATCCAATCCTCATATAAAAGGTTGAGGCTGTTTAAATAGTTCACATCGATCTGTTTTTCATAGTCCCGGCCGCGATGTGCAATTTGACGCGTTAGCGTATCGACTGAGGCTTGCAAGTAAACGACGAGCTTTGGCGGTTGAAGTAATGAGACGATGGCCGCATACATGGTGTGATATGTGTCCCAATCACGTTGGCTCATCGACCCTTGGCTATATAAATTGCGTGCAAAAATCTCCGCATCTTCATAAATACTGCGATCTTGAATGATAGAGCCTGACTTTTGCTGCAAATCATAATGTTGTTGCAACCGGCGCGAAAGAAAAAACATCTGTGACTGAAAACTCCAGCGAGGCATATCGCTGTAAAAGTCAGCCAAATAAGGGTTCTCTTCAACCGCTTCGTAAACAGGCTCCCATTCGTACTTTTCAGCTAAAAGGCTCACTAGAGTTGATTTGCCCACGCCTATATTTCCGGCGATTGTGATGAATTGTTGCATAGTTGATTAGATGTTGGATGCTGGATATTAGTTGTTATTAGAAGTTACCAATATCTAGCATCTAATATCCAATATCTAAATTATCGCCCTTTATAGTTGGGGGCTCGTTTTTGGAGAAACGCCATGACACCTTCCGCAAAATCTTCTGAACGGCCGGCATGGTTTTGCAAGTAAATCTCTGTATTCAGGCTTTCATCAAACGATTGATCGGCCGCCTGGCGCATAGCTCGTTTGGCCAGCCCAAAAGCAAGCGTTGGCCCAGCCGCTAATTTGGCGGCGGTTGCTGTCGCCACTTCCATCAGCTGGTCATGTGGCACAACCTGATTGATCATCCCCCAGGCTAAGGCGGTTTCGGCCGACACTTTTTCGGATGTCAAATACATTTGATAAGCCCGGTTATAGCCGATGAGGCGGGGCAGGCTCCAACTAGCACCACCGTCAGGCACAAGTCCTATCTTGCCGAAGCCCAGGGTAAAGGCGGCTTTGTCACTGACGATACGTATGTCTGCGGCTAAAGCCACACTCATCCCGATTCCGGCCGCGATGCCGTTGACAGCAGCGATCACAGGTTTCTCAATGCCAACGATCTGGTTAATCAGCGGGTGATACACCTTTTTAAGATGGTCCCCAGCGCCTGGCCGTTTGCCATCGGGTGCATTTTGCAACAGGTCACCACTGGTCAAGTCTGCCCCAGAAGAGAACCCACGGCCGTTGCCGGTGAGCAATATCGCCCGTACCTCGTTGTTACGTCCAGCTGTTTTAAATGCTTTCGTAGCTTCCTTTGTAATTTGGTCGTTGAGTGCGTTCAGCACATTCGGCCGGTTAAATGCAATGGTTGCTACACCGTTTTCAACCGTGTACTCGATCATTTCGTAACTCATTTTTTCTCCGAAAATTAAATTGTCGCGGACTATGTTTTATACTGCTGTTTCGCAATCTTCAAACTCTTCACGTTCAATAAGACTATTTCCGACCTGACTGTCTAGGTCTAGGTCAAATTCACACTGTACCAGCTGTGCTTCGAACGCTTCGGGTGTCATGGCTGCCATGAAAGCTGGCATAGCCGCTTCTAATAGAGGGACATTCTGAACATATTTTTTGAAATGTTTGCGGAACTGCATTAATCCGGCTGGATTACCGTGGTAGTTCACCATTTCAGCCGCATGAATTCTAATCGTACGGAGTAATTCGCGGTAGGTAAGTTTCGCCCGTTCCATTCGGCTAAAAATCCATGGATTCCCAATCGCACCCCGGCCGATCATGACGGCGTCGCAGCCAGTATAAGCTTTCATCCGATCGATGTCCTCGATTTCGAAAATATCTCCATTTCCGATGACGGGGATGGAGACAGCCTGTTTTAGCTCTGCGATGGCATCCCAATCGGCCGTGCCATTGTATTTTTGCTCTTTGGTTCGGCCGTGTATGGCGACTAACTGCGCACCACTGCCTTCCAAAATACGGCCG
The DNA here is from genome assembly GCA_045105475.1 of Anaerolineae bacterium. Taxonomy (GTDB): domain Bacteria; phylum Chloroflexota; class Anaerolineae; order Promineifilales; family Promineifilaceae; genus WTJY01. The sequence goes on along the minus strand of JBGCDP010000393.1, from coordinate 3,294 downwards.
ACTTCGACATAATTTTTGTTCTCTTCCCAGCCCAAACGAATTTTTCCAGTAATAGGCACAGAAAGATGTGTGCTTAAAAGGGAAAAGGTTTCTGCAATCGCCTCAGGGGTTTTCATCATACCGACTCCCGCACCCCGGCCGCTGACCCGCCGAGTAGAACACCCCATGTTAATGTCAATAATGTCGGGCTCAAGCGCTTCGATACGTTGCGCAACATCACATATCAATTTTGGATTATTGCCAAAGATTTGGAATACCATCGGCGTTTCACCCGATTTTTGATCGAGCCGTTTCCAAAATTTATTGTATCTGTCATGGTGTTTCCCCAACGCTTCGACAGGCACGAATTCTGTGTAGTGCATCGCAGATCCATATTCACGGCAAATGGCTCGGTAAGGTACGTCTGAGTAGCCGGTCATAGGTGCTAAAATAGCGTCACCATAAACTGGAATTTTATCTACAAAAAACGTTGGTTCTTTTTCAATACTGTGATCTGACATTGTTGTTTAAGATATCTGATGTTTAGACATTAGACGTTAGGTGGTTATGAAGCCACTCAAATCTCATTATTATGAATATTCGCTCGATTTTACAAGGAAAGTGTCCTCGGTGTCATAAGGCTCACGTATTTAAAACATTCTGGCAAATTCATGAAGATTGTTCGCACTGTGGCATTCGGTTTGAACGAGAATCTGGGTACTTTTCAATGTCTATTTTCGTTGGTTATATTTTGGCCGGCATTGTTGCTGCACCCGGAATAGTGGCTTCGTTTTTTCTAGGGCTGTCGTTTTTCTGGACAGTTGTTATTCCTAGTGTTTGTGTGGTTTTAGCGTCTCCTTGGATTTTTCACTACTCACGCATCATTTGGCTTCACGCAGATGAGCGGATGGACCCACGCCGGGACTGACATTTAAAACTCAGTGGTTTCTAATGAAAATTGAATCGCTTGGTTCCTGTGTGGTAGCATTCTTCCGCTCTGTAAAAAAACTGTTTTTAGGAACAATATGCTCAATCAAGTTAACCAGGTTCGTATCATTTTAGTTGGAATATTAGCCGCACTACTCGTATTACTGTTGGCGATATCCCCATTTGTCCGGCCGACGACGGCTGATGATGATATTGAGGTTGAGCAGGTAGAAAGTGAGCTTGAAGACGGTGAAGCGGTTGAGACTGAGCCTGTTGAAGGTGAGTCTGATGTAATAGCTGTGTCAACCCGTTCTATTGCAGATGTTCCTATTCTAACTGACGACTCGATTGAAGCTGAGCTAAACCCAATCATGCAGATTGGGCAACGGCCAGAGCAAAATGTTGTGACCTACACCGTTGCTAGAGGGGATACCCCAAATACGATTGCTGATAAATTTGGCATCAAGCCAGAAACGATTTTGGGTGGTAATCCTAATCTAAGTGAAGAGTCAAGCCTGCTTCAGGCCGGGGTCCCTCTTAAAATTTTGCCCATAGATGGGGTTTTGCATGAAGTGAGCTATGGTGAATCACTTGAATCGATTGCAGCCACGTATAGCGTGTCTGCTGAAGAGATTATCGCTTATGCGCCAAATAACCTTGAATTTCCTTTCCGGGTTTACAAAGGCTCAGAGATTCTGGTGCCAGGGGCTGTTCGTGAGCTATTTGTCTGGACACCGCCCAAACTCAGCAACCGGTCTGCAAGTACGTTGGTGGGAACTGGTACGTTTGTTCAACCGGTGCGCACCGGCTGTGTGACGCAATATTTCTATCCATGGCATAGAGGTTTAGACATTGGTCTTGCCAACGGTACACCAGTGTATGCAATGGATACAGGCACTGTGATCTATGCGAGCTGGGCGGCCGGTAGCTACTATGATTATGGCAATTTAATTGTGATTGACCATGGAAATGGGTATGAAACCTATTATGCGCATTTAAGCGGAATCAACGTTTTTCCTGCTCAGGAAGTACGCCAAGGGCAACGGATCGGGTCAACAGGCAACACTGGACGCTCTTCCGGCCCTCATTTGCATGCAGAAATTCGCTTCAACAATGTACAAGATGATCCCAGTTGGCTGATTCAAGGGACCTATTCAGGTTGCGAGATTGGTTCGTAGTTTAGAGCGGCATTGTCAAACTTAATCTTTTAGCCTTCTAAGATGCCTACATTTATTTGTTAACCTACCAATTACAATATATTAAAAAACAAAGTCTCAAATAAGTTGCATCAGAAACGTTAAACCCTATAATTTATACGTGACTAACGTGTGACTTGGTAGAATTTCTCACACCCTTTCTGCCAAAGCCTATCGCCTACTGGAAAAGCTTCTAACGAATTGAATAGCTATGTTTAAGGCTCTTGAGCCTATTTATTATTTCTGTTTACCAAAAGGAAACGGAATAGGTGTGCATGTGTAAATCCTTAGCTAGGATAGGAACGACTAAAAGTTGAGTAAAAAATCGATGAAATTAGAACAATTTGTGAAGTTTGGAATTTTGGGAATATTTCTGTTTTTTGTAGGAGGGATTAACCTGACCACGTCTGCAGAAGCGACCGGGCAAAATGAGCTGGTGCAACAAACCAGCTGTGTGTCTGGTCTGATGCAAGAAGCTGAAGACGGTGTGATTTCAGGTAATCGTTTTACGATTGGAACACGGGCTGATGCCAGCGGCAATCAGTTTGTCTATGTTCCCGACGGCCTTGGCAATATTTCTGGAAGTGTGGCGAACAATCCACACTATGTCAGTTACTGTTTTGATGTCCCGGCCGATGGATTCTACGAAATTGAGGGTTGGGTTTCATTTGAAGGGACTCGGCATCTAAGTGACTCGTTCTTCATTCAGGTTGACGATGCTCCTGCAAACGGTTATTTGTGGGATACCCTAAAAAGCCCATCCTTCTCATCCGACTTGGTCAGCGACCGTGGTAAACAGAATCCAGTTGTGGTTAACCTGACGGCTGGTCAGCACATCGTCAAAGTTCACCTGCGTGAAGATGGGACGATGCTCGATAAGTTGGCACTGCTCCCGATTGGTGGGCAGCCAACCCCAACATCGACTGCCGCACCGACAGATGCACCAGCTACGGCGACAACTGCTCCACCAACCGCAACCGATGTGCCAGCAACAGCGACCCCCGTGCAGCCGACAGCAACGGCCGGACCACCAACCACTACGCCTGACCCTTCTGCCTGTGGTCCACTCATGCAAGAAGCTGAAGATGGGATTTTGGCAGGGCGCTTTGTCGTCGGTAACCGACCCGATGCAAGTGGCAACCAATATATTTATGTACCAGACCAAGACGGAAATAACTATTCTGGCGGTTTG
>JBGCDP010000392.1:0-8862 GCA_045105475.1 Anaerolineae bacterium | reverse complement strand
GGTGGCATTGAAGCACCTGTTGCTGAAGCAGGCTTCGGTCCCGGCCGGTAATTGAGTGGAAAAGTAAAAAGTTAGCTCTGAAATGATAAAAAGGCCAGATGGTGATTGCATCATCTGGCCTTTTTTGCGTTTTAGACCCGCTGATAGGCTGGGCAAACCCCTCTAGCTGGTCAAGTCTGATGGCGAGAAGACGAGATAGAACCGCCCCAGTTGTTGTAGATAATAACTCGCGCCTACATTCCCCAATCTTTGCAAACGATCTGCAGAATCTATGCAGATTCAAAACCTATACTTCAATCATCAAATAACAAACAAACCGGTCCTCATTTCTACAGGCCGGAAGGAAAATTACGATGAATGCGGTAATGGAAATTGAACAACCAATCGAAAAAATTATTGGGACCGTTTCGCCAGAAAACATAAAGACAGATGATCGCTTTCCGATCATTGAGATGGAGCGCATCACAAAAACGTATCAGATGGGTTCTCAAACCGTCCACGCTCTCCGCGGGGTCAACCTCGAAATCAAACAAGGTGAATTCGTCGCCATCATGGGGCCATCTGGCTCAGGCAAATCAACCCTGATGAACATGATCGGCTGTTTAGACGTGCCAACTGATGGCACATATGTTTTGAACGGTAGCGACGTGAGCACAATGAGTGATGATGAGCAGGCAACAGTTCGAAATCAGCAAATCGGCTTTGTGTTTCAGCACTTTAACCTGTTGGCACGCACATCGGCCCTTAAACAGGTTGGCTTGCCCCTGATGTATTCAGGCAAAGGAAAATCAGAGCGGAACACGATTGCACAAAAAGCGCTCGATCAGGTCGGATTAGGGGATCGTGTTGACCATAAGCCGGATGAACTATCTGGTGGTCAGCAGCAGCGTGTGGCGATTGCACGGGCGATCGCGACGAGCCCCAGCATTATTTTGGCCGATGAGCCAACCGGTGCGCTCGACACCCAGACGGGTGAAGACATTCTGGAGCTGTTCAAAAATTTGAACGCAGATGGAATGACGATTGTGATGATCACCCATGATCCTGAAGTTGGTGAAAAAGCGGACCGGGTGATTTGGATTCGGGACGGGTTAATTCAATAGGTAGCTATTGGCTCATAGCCGTTGGCTGTTGGCTGTTTTAGCCAAAGCTAATAGCTAAAAGCCAGAGGCTAAAAGCTAAAATGAACATTCAAGAAAGTTTTACAACAGCGTTGGACAGCATTCGATCCAACACATTACGCTCAGTTTTAACAATGCTGGGGATTATCATCGGTGTGGCATCGGTGATCGCTCTGCTCGCTATCGGGAACGGATTTAGCGAAGATATTACAGGTGAAATTAATTCAATCGGAACCAATATCATCAGTGTCACAACAGATAGAGACAACAGTGGCGGATATGAGACATTGACCTTGGACGATATGGAGGCCTTGCTTGATCCGATCCAAAATCCTGACGTCACGGGTGCGGCCGCCATCGTCCAAGGAAGTCAAACGGTCATTTATGGCGGTGAATCAGTTGAAACAGCCGTCAGCGGTGTGACCCAATCGTACTTGCCTCTGCGAAATTTAGCTGAATATCAAGTCGGCGATGGGTTTAACCAAGACGATATGGAAACACAATCTCGTGTTGTTGTATTGGGCGCGGCCGTCGCTAGCGATCTCTTTGCAGATGAGTATCCGGTTGGAAAAGAGCTCAAAATTAACGGTGTCAGCTACGACATCATCGGTGTACTAGAAGAAAGTAATGAGAGCGATGACACCGTTTATATGCCGATCACAACGGCCCAAAGTCGGTTGTACACCAGCCGCACACGTACCGGCGAGAAATATGTCTCATCGATCTCGGTCGAAGCAGCAACGACTGAGGACGTACCGGCCATCATTAATCAGGTGACTGTCACATTGGGCGAAAAGCATAATATCGGGCTGGGTGACGAATACGATTTTCAAATCATCGATCAATCTAGCTTGCTCGATGTAGCAGACTCAATCACATCGACGTTAACCACGTTTCTAGGCTCGATTGCGGCGATCTCGCTGGTGGTCGGTGGTATCGGCATCATGAATATTATGCTGGTCAGCGTGACTGAACGAACCCGAGAGATCGGTATTCGCAAAGCGATTGGTGCGCTACGTAAAGACATTTTGCTCCAGTTTTTGCTTGAGTCGATTGTACTTAGCCTGCTAGGCGGTGCGATTGGGATCTTTCTTGGTGTCAGCATCGCGTTATTAACCGGGTTCTTTTTGGGACTGACAATGGTAATCGCTGGTTCAACTATCGCGATGTCGGCCGGGTTTGCCGCTTTGGTCGGACTAGTCTTCGGCATTTATCCAGCTTGGCAAGCATCAAACTTGCGGCCGATTGAAGCACTGCGGTACGAGTAAGTTATTTGGACAAAATTAACAGGATTTACAGGATTAGATTTATCCTGTGGATCTTGTTAATTCTGCCGATCTTTTGAAAGTTGTCCTTCCAAGTTGATCCAGAGACAATAACACCATGACAACCCACAAAATCTTAATTTGCGATGATGATCACGACGTAGTCCGGCTGATGCGGGGCTACTTAGAACAGGCCGGTTACCACGTGCTTACCGCATTTGATGGTGACACAGCCTTTCAAATGATGCGGTCAGAAAAGCCGGATCTTTTACTTGTTGATTTGATGATGCCGGGCAAAGATGGCATCGAAGTGACCCGACTAATTCGGAACGATCCCCATCTACGCAATACGCCGATCATTATGCTCACGGCCAAAGTTGAAGAGACGGATCGAATCATCGGCCTAGAGATGGGGGCGGACGATTATGTGACAAAACCTTACAGCCCACGTGAGGTGGTCGCCCGAGTGAAAGCCCGTTTGCGCAACTTTGAGAGTGACCCAGCTTTAGAAAGCAAGGTATTGCGTGATGGTGGGTTGACGCTAGATTCCGGCCGTTACGAAGTCACGCTCGACGGCCGGCTCATTGAGCTAACTCATTCTGAATTCAAATTGTTACAAATTTTGATGGAAGGGGCCGGATACGTTTTCACACGTGAAGCTTTGATCAGCAAAGCGATGGGAGATGACTACGAAGGGTTGGACCGCACGCTCGACAGCCATATGCGGAATTTACGCAAAAAAATAGAAACCAACCCACGAAAACCGATGTATATCCACACCGTTTATGGGGTGGGGTATCGTTTTGGTTTTAAGGGCGAAAGTGCCACATGAACAAGCTTTGGGTGCGCCTCGCACTTGTTTACTTTCTCGGAATTATCTTCATGGTCTCCATCCCAGCCTTGCTGGGGGTTATTTCAGATTCAGGAAACTCCGCCCCTAATTTGGTTGAGATGATTGAGCAGGGTGAAAATGAACAACTCTTGAAACTGCTTGAAGATCGACAAGAAAATGTTGTAAATAACATTTCTTTCGGATTAATTTTCGTTGGGCTAGTCGGGACGGTTGTAAGCGTTTGGTTTAGTCGCACGCTGACCCGGCCGCTTGATCAATTAAAAGATGCGGCTGAACAAATTAAAGAAAAAGATTTTTCAGTGCGGGTGCCAGAAGAGGGGACAGTCGAATTTCTAGCGGTAACGCAGTCATTTAATTCGATGGCGGGCCAGCTTGAAAAAGCGGAAGATCTCCGGCGTAATTTGCTTTCAGATGTGGCCCATGAGCTGCGTAACCCACTCCATGTGATCAAAGGTAACATCGAAGCGATGTTAGACGGGGTATTCCCCCGATCCGATGATGAGTTGGAGCGTTTGCTCAAGCAAACACAGGTCATCACAACCCTCGTTGATGATTTGCGTGAGCTGGCCCACGCAGAGGCGGATCAGCTTCAACTCGATCTCCAGCCAATTGAAATCGCAAAGCTGTTGGATGAAACGGTGCAGTCGTACCAACCGGCCACGGCCGAGAAAAACATCACGCTTGAGCTGGCATTGCTGGGCAAATTACCCACCCTTCAGATTGATGCGGCTCGCATCCAGCAAGTCATCATCAATTTGCTAAGCAATGCGGTACGCTACACGCCGGAAAATGGGAAGGTTTCAGTGTCGGCCGAACAGACGGCCGGCCATGTTGAAATTCGGGTACGTGATAATGGGGCAGGCATTGAGCCGGAAAGTTTGCCGTACATTTTTGATCGATTTTATCGGACTGACAAGGCTCGTGCTCGAAACAAAGGGGGAACTGGGCTGGGGCTAGCTATCGTCAAAGCATTGACTGAGGCGCACGGGGGAACTGTGCAGGTGATGAGCGATGGTATGGGCAAGGGAGCGGAGTTTCAGATTCGATTGCCTAACGACCATACTTTGCAGGGGAGTTAACTCCCCTGTTAAAATAAGAAACCCGATTAATCGGGTTTAACAATCATTTTGAATAAAGGAGCAGTATGTCTTTCTGGAGAACCTATTATCACATTGTATGGGGCACTAAGAATCGGGAATCGTTCATAACACCACACATAGAACCTGAACTTTATAAATACATTGTTCATAAAGCGCACGAAATTGAAATCAAAGTGCTGGCTCTTAACGGCCGAACTGATCACGTTCATTTAGTGGCTAGCATACCACCCAAACTAGCAGTTGCAGACGGAGTAAGGCGACTTAAGGGAGCTAGCTCAAACTTTATGCGAACCAGTCATTTCCGCCACGACTCCTTTGAATGGGCCAGAGGGTATGGCGTTTTTTCCTTAGGAGAGAGTCAACGTGAATTCGCAGAAGCGTATGTCAACAATCAGAAAGAGCATCATGCAAGTCAATCAACCAATCGCTGGCTTGAATATACGCAGGCGGCCGATGAAGGGCCACTTGATGATGGCATCTCTCCTACCGAGGTTTTTGACCAATTTAATACCCTAATTCGAGAAGATGGTTCCTATTATCAGATCAGATTTGATGACCCATTTCCGTTTTAACCCAACCCCGATTAATCGGGGTTCCTATTTTAACTGATGGATTAATCCATCAGGCTTGAGGCTATTGGCTCAACCATTCAAAATCGCTCCTTTCTCTGCCTTTTTCAAACTTTTAAACACCAGCTTATACGAGCTTTCGCACATGTCTAAAAACATCGGCTCAGGGACAGTGCCGTCGAGCGTGACGGTGTTCCAGTGCCGCTTGTTCATGTGGTAACCTGGCTTCACGGCCGTAAACATCTCCCGCAACACCAGTGCATCATCGGGGTCACATTTTAAGTTTATCGAGAGCGGATCTTCATTCCACGAGACCAATGCAAACATTTTCGGGCCTACTTTAAACACAGCCGCACCCTCACCAAACGGATAATCGAGCCACGCACCCGGTTTTTCTAAAAGCAATTTTTCAAGTTCTGTATATGTCATAATTAGCGAACAGTTTCCAGTTTGCAGCCGTCAGATTTTTGATCAAATGCACCAATATTATAAATACCTCGTTCATTTTCGCTTCTTTTGGCCTAAAATTCGGCAGAAGTTGTCTGACATATTTATACCAGAACTCAGTTTATGGTATTTCAAAAAAATCAAATCGAGGAAACTGTATCAAATGTTATCAATTAAAGGCTTAAACGATTGGGAAAATCCAGAACTTGTCGCTATCAACAAACTCCCAGGGCACTCACGTACGATTTCGTATGACAGTGTCGAAGAAGCCAAAACAGGCGACTGGAAAAACTCCCAATGGGTTCAGTCTTTAAACGGGACGTGGCAATTTCATCTGTGCCCAAATCCGGAAACGCTACCTGTAAATTTTGAACAACCGACATTTGATTATAGCCATTGGGCCGACATGCCGGTCCCCAGCAACTGGATGCTCAACGGCTTCGATAAACCGATCTACACCAATGTGCAGATGCCGATTCCGAACACACCCCCGTTTGTGCCGAAAGAGGACAATCCGACCGGGCTGTACAAAACAAGCTTCACGCTGCCCGACAATTGGGACGGCCGCCAGGTGATCATCCACTTTGGCGGCGTTGAATCAGTCCTTTATGTCTGGCTCAACGGGGAAGCGGTCGGCTTGAGCAAAGGGAGCCGCTTACCGGCCGAATTTGATCTCACCCCATTCCTCAAAGCGGGCGAGAATCAGCTGACATGTGAAGTCATCCGCTGGTCAGATGCGAGCTGGCTCGAGGACCAAGACCACTGGTGGATGGCCGGTATCTATCGGGACGTCTACCTGTATGCGAAGCCAAAAGCACACATCTTTGACATTTTCGCCAAGCCAGAGCTGGACGACGATTTAATTGACGGAACGCTTAAACTCGACACGTTTATCAGCAACCCGGCCGGTGAAAAGATCGACGGCTATAGCGTCCGTATGGATCTATTTGATGCAGATGGCGAGCCTGTTCTCGAAAAAACAGCCAAGAAGAGCGTCTTTGAAACAGATATGGTGATGACCCAAGCCAATCATGAAAAGCGAATTACAGATCCGAAAAAATGGTCGGCCGAACATCCTAATCTTTACACCCTCGTCGTTAGCTTGCACACGAAACAAGGGGAGTTCCTCGAAGCGATTAGCAGCAAAATCGGATTTAGAAAAGTCGAGATTGTCGGCCGGGAGATGTTGATCAACGGCCAGTCGGTCCTCATGAAAGGGGTTAACCGGCACGAGCATGACGAACGGACCGGCAAAACGATCAGCGAAGAGTCGATGATGCAGGATATTTTGCTACTCAAGCGATACAACCTCAACGCCGTCCGCACGGCTCACTATCCGAATGACCAACGCTGGTACGAGCTGTGCGACGAGTACGGCATCTACCTGTGTGACGAAGCGAACATCGAAACACACGCCGTCTACAACAAACTGTGTCGTGATCCTAAATGGATGACGGCGTTCATGGAGCGGGGAATGCGCATGGTGCAGCGTGATAAAAACCATCCAAGCATTATCATGTGGTCGCTGGGGAATGAGAGCGGCCACGGCGCAAACCATGATGCGATGTATGCATGGTTTAAGCTGACCGACCCATCCCGGCCGATTCAGTACGAAGGGGTGTTGGCACCACTGGGCCACACCGATCCAACCGCGTGGTTCGATGGATACGGCGCAACCGATTTTGTCTGCCCCATGTACCCATCGGTCCAAGACATCATCGACTATGCCAAGAATCCAAAAGGAGACCGGCCGGTCATCATGTGTGAGTATGCCCACGCGATGGGGAATTCGTGCGGAAATCTAAAAGAGTATTGGGATGCAACGCGTGAATACCACGGCTTGCAAGGTGGTTTTGTCTGGGATTGGGTCGATCAAGGCTTAATCAAATCAGACGACAACGGGGTTGAATATTGGGCATACGGGGGCGACTTCGGCGAAGAAATTCATGATGACAACTTCTGCATCAACGGGATGATTTTCCCAGATCGTACGATTCACCCGCCGATGGTTGAGTATAAGTATTTGCTCCAACCGATCTGGGTGAAAGCGGTTGATCTTGCCGCTGGAAAACTGTCTATTTTCAATGAAAACTACTTCTCTGATTTAAGCGGCTACATCGGCCGATACGAGATCCTGATCAATGGCGAGGTTGCTCAATCAGGGGAGCTAAATATCCCAGCTATCGGTCCACAGGAAACAAAAGAGATTACGCTTAAGCTAGAAAAACCGGAAATGCCAGCTGGAGCAGAAGCCCATCTAAACATCCGCTTTTTCTTGAAAGAGGATCAACCTTGGGCCGAAGCGGGGCATGAAGTCGCTATCGAGCAATTTAAGCTTCCGTGGGCAGCGCCACTTGTCGTACCAGAACCGGTGGGTCAGATGCTAGCCATCAAGCTGACAAAGGGTAGTGGCAGAGCAATGGGCAAAATTGCCTTAGAAGGAGCGAACTTCAAAATTGTGTTTGATCAAAATATCGGTTCAATTACTGAATGGTCGGCCGATGGGAAGCAAATCTTGACGAAAGGGCCGCAGCTCAATGTGTTCCGCTCCCCCACTGACAACGATGGCTTTAAGCAGGCGACCGATTTTGCGACCGGAAAAGATTTAACCCAATGGAAAGCGATCGGGCTGGAGAACCTGGGCCACACGGCTGAAGCGATGGTGGTTGAGCAAGTGGCGGCCGGAATGGTCAAAGTGACGCTCCAGACGATTGTCGGTTCTGAGAAAGAGCCAGAAGCGTTTTTACACCAGCACAGCTACACGGTGATGGGAGACGGCTCTGTCCACATGGAGAATGAGGTACAGGTCAATGTACAGCTAAACAATTTGCCACGGGTCGGGGTGACGCTCAATCTCGCGTCTGATTTTGAGCAGTTTAGCTGGTTCGGCCGGGGTCCGGTTGAGAACTATCGTGACCGGAATGCGGGCACACTAGTTGGCAAATTTGATAGCACAGTGACAGACCAATTTGTGCCGTACATTATGCCGCAGGCGAACGGAAACAAGAGCGATGTGCGTACCGTTTGGTTAAAAGACGGGGCTGGGCAAGGGTTAGAAGTATCGGCCGATAACGGGGTGATGGAAGTCACGGCCAGCCATCACACCGAAGAAGGGATTTACAAAGCCCACCACACCAATGAATTGACGCCGATTGAGGATGTGGTGCTCCATTTGGATCATATTCATGCGGCGATTGGTGGGGCCAGTTGTGGACCGGGTACGCTGCCGGAGTATCTGATCAAACCTGGAACGTATAAGTTTGGGTTTACGTTTCGGCCGGTAAAATAAAGTAGAATTTGATAAAAAGCGGATCAAAAAACAAACTCTTTAGTCACTTTAAATATTTAGGAACCATCTTAAACTATGTTTACCTTCTCAACTTCCTCATGGACCACCCACGGCCTGCTGGGTCAAGTGCGCTATCAGCACAACCTTGACGGCACATCGTTCCTCAAAAGCAGTGCCCCGGCCGCATGCATGCCCCTCCTCGACCTGCCCGCCTTTGT
>JBGCDP010000391.1:0-3767 GCA_045105475.1 Anaerolineae bacterium | reverse complement strand
GTTCAAACCTTTCGTGATGAAGGGTTTAGTCTGCCGCCGATCAAATGGTTTGAGATCCCTTTGGATCGATTGGAGCTGAAACATACAGCGGTCTATTTCCATACAAAGCTTCGCAAATTTGGTGATTTCCAAATTGATGATGATGAGTTTGCTCTACTGGCTGAGGTTGATTTTGAGCCGTTGACACAGCTTTCCGGCCGATTGCGCGAACATATCCAAATCGCGAAGGCAGATAAGCGTAAGCCGCTAATGTTGGTAGGTGAGCCGCATATACTCTACAAAGGGAACTTGAGGTTAGAGGGGATTGAAACAATTGAGGCGTAAACAAATGAATCAAATATTTGTTTGTTGAATGAAAAGATTAAAATCTTCAATCGATTTCTTTTGCCTAAATCGGCCGAAAATGGGATCATTGAATCTTGAAATGGGGTCAGCAGAACAAGTTTGTAAGCGAGGATTAGCGAAAGATGGATGAAGACAAACAAGAAGCGGTAGACTCCATTCTGCGGGCATTATCACATCGGTTTGATGATATTCCGGCCGATTTGTCGGACCACCTCTCCGCTCTTGATATCGATGCAGTGGATGGTTTGTGGGAAGTTGCCTTTGATGCACAATCGATGTCCGATGTAATGCTGGCTGTGACGAAAGCGGCAGGATAGCTGGCAGCCTGTAACTGATGCGGGGGTAGACGAGTGGAAAATAACACAGGTGAAGAAGGCACTAAATCTTTTATTTGGAAATTCGCAGTATTAGGGTCTGCCGTTATTTTATTTCCATGTGCGGGAACTGTTGTTGTTCATAACCTCATCGATGGTGAATTGGTCAATTTTCTGACCTTTGGCATGTTCTGCGCTATTTTGGCGGCCGGTTTTGGGATCGGAAAATTCTTTATTTTTGGTGGAGAGGCGTTAAAGGTTGCGCGTGGTGTAGTAAGCGGCCGGAAAGACACAGCTAGCGGCTCATCGCCCCAAGCTTGGAGCGTCGTGATCATCGCAACAAGCATCGGCTTACTGACAGGATTCCTCATTGCATTGCTCACAGATCAGCTTACATGGTCACAGGCTGTTTTAGGGTATGGGATTGTTAGCTTTGTTTACGGCCTTCTTTTACGCTACATCATTCGTCACGACATCATCGACCTTTAGAGCCGGCTGTTTTGTAAGCCCTATGCTGGAACCTGCTCAAGCAACGTTATCTCAATAATTCCAGAAACCTCACGCAAATGATTCAGCATCTCTTCGCTGGCACGCGTCTTACAGTTTGGAAACTCAATCGTCCGGTTTTGATCGATAATCTCAATAATCAAACAATCTTTGCCCGGATAGTTACTGGCGATTTCAACCGCTTTTCGAATAATCTCCATCCAGTTTGAGCTGCTAGAAATCGCTAACGAAACTGTGGTCGAAGAATGCGTTTCAAGCTCGACGGTCCGGCCGTAAATCGGTTTCGTTTCCCCAATTGTATTTCCATTGCTTTTACCGTTCTGACTCCCGCCATTTGGGTAACCGCCATTCTGATGGCCATTGCCATTTTTCGGTTTCCCAACAACTTCTGGATCGGCCGGATACACGCCGAATTCCGGTGGTGGCGGTGGCATTTCTGGCGGTGGGCCAGGATCAAGAAAGCCATCGTCCCATTCTGGCTCTTCTGGAAGATTTGCGGCTGGAGGCTCGTCATCTGTTATTGGTTTGCTAGTTTGTTTGTTGGATGGTTCGTTCGTTGGCGTGCTAGCCGTTGACAATTCTTTGCTGCCCACTGCCGGTTGGCTGGTTTGTTGGTTAGTGTGTTTGTTACCGGTAGGTTGTGCTACAGGTGCAGTCGCCTTGCTTTTTGCTTCCGGCTGCGGACTGTTCGTCACGGGTTCATCAACCTCAAACGGCACAGCTTCGGCCGTGGCCGGTTGGCGATTCGCAAAATCAATGCGTGGGGCAGCATCAGGCAGTTCGCGAACTTCGTCGTCATCTCCCTCAGCATCTGACGCCGCATCGTCCCATGGTGGCGGATCGTTTGCGGGGGCTGGCGTGGGGTTAACAAAACTGCGTTCTTTGACTTCAATATTGAGCGACGTTTGGCTCTGCTTCAGTGCTGGCTCTTCTCCGGCCGCTGACATCATTTCAAACTTCGTCTGAACCCGATCAACCAAAATTGAGCGACGCCCTTCATCGACCTGCGCCTTGCCATAGACCAGCATTACTTGGTCGACTTGAACTTCTGCTCGATGCGCTTCCCAGGTGCGTGGGAAAAAGACCAGCTCGATGTCTCCGTCAAGGTCTTCGAGCTTTCCAAACGCCATCGGGTCACCCTTTTTGGTGGTGAGCGGCCGTAACGAACTGACCATACCGGCCACTTTAAGCTGTTTCCCATTGTGCTGTAGATCGATCTCAGCCAGCGTCATGTGGACCTGATTTGACAGGGTTGCCAACGGCCGTTCGAGCGGATGCTCAGAGACATAGACGCCTAACGCCTCTTTCTCCCAGCTCAGAACCTCTCGATAATCAGCGTTCTTGAACTCTTTCTTCAAGTCAGCTTCTTTCATGACCAGGTCAACGTTCATTTGTACCGGAGCCATTGCGCCACCGAAGAGGGACATCTGCCCGGCCGCCGCTGCGTCGTGCTGACTGCCGCTGTAGTTAACGATCCGGTCGAGGCCGTCCATCAATTGTGGAACGGAGCCATAGTCACGGAATGCCCCGGCCTTAATCGCATATTCAAATGTCCGTTTGCCCACTTTGCGCATGTCGACCCGTTCAGCCATATCTTGGATCGATTTGAATCGGCCGTTCTCTTCCCGGTCATCGAGCATGAGGCTCAGCGCCGCATCACCGGCGTTTTTAATCGCCCCTAGGCCAAAGCGGATCAACGGCCGTCCACCGTCTTCTTCCGGGTCTTCAATCGAAAAGTCGATCTCAGAGCGGTTGATGTCAGGTGCGCCGATATCAACCCCCATATTTTTCGCTTCAGAGAAATATCGCTGAACTTTTTCAGTGTTGTTCCGCTCTACCGAAAGCATGGCGGTCAAATATTCGACCGGATAGTGGGCTTTTAAGAAGGCGGTCTGGCAGGTGACTTTGGCATAGTCGGCCGCATGTGCCTTGTTAAACCCGTATCGCGCAAAGAACTCGATGTCGGCCCAGATCGCATCAATCGCATCTTGCGTGATGTTGTTAGCTAAGGCTCCGGCCGTAAACTGCGCCTTGTGCTGGTCGAGCAGTTTCTGCTTTTTCTTCGACACCGCTTTACGGATCATGTCCGCTTCACCTGGCTCGTACCCGGCTAAAACAGAGGCGATACGGATGATCTGTTCCTGGTAAACGATGATGCCGTAGGTGTCTTGCAAAATCGGGATGAGTTCGTCGGTTGGATAGGTGACGATGTCTTTCCCGTCGTAAATTTCTGAGTGCATCCGGCGAATATATTCCGGGATGTTTTCCATCGGTCCCGGCCGGTAGAGCGAAATCGCCGCGATAATATGGTCGTACCGGGCAGGCTTCATCTCCATCATTAGCCGTCGCATCCCGGCCCCTTCCACCTGGAAGACCCCGCCGACTTCCCCACGGGCGAGCATTTCAAATGCCGCCTCCGGCTTTTTGTCAGGATCAGGCCCCACATGCCCCTGGTCGTAGGGGATGTTGTCCATTGTGTATTTGGTGCCAAAACGGCGTTCGATGATGCGGGCCGCCCGGCGCATGACGGTTAGGGTTGAAAGGCCCAAAAAGTCGACCTTGAGTAGACCGATCCCTTCAACGATTTCCATCGGCCATTGG
>JBGCDP010000390.1:0-13407 GCA_045105475.1 Anaerolineae bacterium | reverse complement strand
CTCAGTTGATGCGGATTCAGATGGCAAATTCAGCTTTGAACTGCCCGCAGCCTTGGCTACTGGGGAAGGGCTCCGGACAATGGCGACGACCAATAGCAGTGGCGTTATTGGTACATTTGGCCCTGGCACCACTTCTGAAGCTTCACAGCTTTATACACCAATTACTGACATAACGTTTACAGGCCCGATTACTGGTTTTACCGGTGTCCCATATCAGATCAACTTTCAAGTTCATCCAGTTGCTGTGACTTTGCCTATTACTTATAGCGTCGAGATTACCGATAGGTCTGGGGTTATTGAAGAAGTGCTTGATGACCGCTTGGCGAATGTGGTTTATACGTGGGACACGCCCGGTACAAAAACGATTCAAGTGACGGCCGACAATGGGTTAAGCTCACGTACTGAGTCGGTTCAGATCGAGATCGCACAGGCTGATATTGAAGGTGCAATTACCGATATCGTATTTAGTGGACCAACCACAGGGCAAGTTGATACAGCTTATGAGTTCTTTTTCACCATGGAGCCAGAAGATGCTGATACACCTTTTGATCTTTTGCTAGAAGTTACTGATAAAAACGATTTATCAGGATCACTGACCACTCGTTTTGGCAAATATACGACAGCCGGTTGGACTAGCTCTGGTACCAAGACGATTAAAGTAACGGCAAGCAACGGGGTTAACTCATTGAGTAAATCGTTCCAGATTGTGATTGAGGAACCCTCAGGGACAACAACACCTTCGCCAAGCCCAACTCCATCTCCAACAGGTACACCAAGTGCTCCTTCAGGTGATGACAAGCTGCTGTACTTGCCGCTGGTTGTTCGGTAGCCGGCTGACTGTTGTTTTGATTGTGTTCTAGAGAATTTTCTCTAATTGAATGAGTAGTAAAGATTATGCTGGATGGCTGCAAGCCATCCAGCATTTTTTATTTGGTGTGATTGTTTCGCTTCTTCTCGGGTTTGCTTTTTCAGGTTTGCGATTGCGAAGACGAGGCTCGGCCGACACAAATAGGTGATTAGCAACTCTGGTGTATTTATTTTTTGTATAGCTCGAAGAAAGAAATGATTCGGGCGGTAAAAACATCCTCGGCCGACCCATATAAATTATGCCTGTAATTGAAATATTCGTGACACTCAACGGGGTGCCGCCGTGCCTTTAGCTGCTCACAGAGCTCACGTGACCATTCAGGGGGAACGATCGGGTCAATATCTCCGTGGTGAATCGTAATGGGGGCTTTCCAGCGGTCGAGAAAGTAGATAGGAGATACCTGTTCGATGACCTCTTGGGGTGCGAAATATTCAGCTTGCCACGTGCGTTCATCCCCCCATTTTCGAATCCGTTCATAATTCCGGGCCTCATCACCACTCATAGAGGCATAAAGCGCCGCGGCCGATACCCAATCCGGCCGAACAGTGATAACTCGCTGCGTAATGCCGCCTCCCATGCTGTGTCCCCACAAAAACAAATTGTTTTTGTCAGCACGTCGAAATGGGCCAGCCGGATCCTCACTCCCATCACGCACGAGTGCAATCAGATTTAGCACGTCTACAGCATATTCGATCCGGAAAATATTCTTTTCGTTGCTGCCAGGTTGTGGCGGATGCCCTCTATAGCTGGGATGAATGACGATATATCCAGCCTCTACAAATGGCATCACATAGCGGGTGCTATAGGGGAAAAGCTCGTATTCATCAGGTGGAATATAACCATGCAGGAGCAAAAGCACCGGAAACTTTTCACCGAATTCCCCGGTTCCGGCCGGAAGCGTTAAGAAGCCTTCAACAATCTGATCATCGCTAAGATACTCAAATGTGTATTGATGAAATTCAGCGTTACGGGTGATTGTTTCGGTAAATGTAAATTCTCCCAAGCCATACGCCCTTGCTGTTAACTCATCGATTGATGTTCCGATAAATGCAGGATCATCGGCGGATAGTGTGGGTGTTAGCTCCGGCTGGCGTGTAGCCCGTGAAGTGGCTGTTGCTGCAACGTCTGTCGGTAAATTGGCTAAGGTCGAGTTGGCTACAAGGTTAGCAACTAGGTCAGGGGTTAGTGAGGGAGTGAGAGTCGGCAATACAGTCGCAGGAGCCTCCGTTGTTGCGATTGTTGCCCCAGATGGAGGTGTATTGAGCAATAAACTTGTTGGTGTGGCCAACTCAGCTTTTGTTGGGGATTGGGTTTGTGGCTGCAGCTGGGTTTGTTGACAGCTAGAAGAAAGAAGCAGGCTACCAGCTAATAAAGCCGTGATCCACGCTAATTTTAAAAGATAGCCGACATCTATAGCAGCAGTCATTTAAAAATAATGAAAGCAAAAAAGCCAAACAGGGAGACTTTTTTACTTTTTAGGTTTTGATTCCAAGCTCTCTAATCGTGCTTCAATATGGTGAACGATCTGTTTTTGCCACCAGTACCAGTCCGGTTCAACATCATTGCCCCACTCATCAACCTCATGGGGGATTTTTGCTTTTTCAAAGAGCTCACCCATCCGAATGGTCTCATCGTAAGAGGTGGTGTCCCAATGGCCTTGCCCGCTGACTAAAGCGAGGTAAGTGTGTTTGCGTACTTTTTTGAGCTCTTGCCCATCTAAGTTTGACACATACGCCATCGGGTTGTTGTAGTAGACCTCGAGAGAGTCTGATTGGCGGCCGCAGACTTTGTCTAAATCATACCGGCCGCTCATGCCTAACGCATAGGTGAATATCCGTGGAAATTTCAGGGCGAAATTAATGGCATGGAATGCGCCAAAATCTACACCCGCTAGGCCGATGCCTGTTTCTGTTTTGGAGTCATATTTGATAAAAGGGACAAGATTGTTGAGAATAAAATCTTGATAGGCTGAGTGGCGTACACCGCGCCAATGAGGGTCTAAACCGGTGTGATACCATGTTTCTTGGTCGATATTCCCAACCGTATAGACACGGATCTTGCCATCATCGATTAGATGGGCAAGGGCGTTTATCATCCCATGGTCTTCAAATTCGTAGAATCCACCACCATTGTTTGTAAAGGTGATAAATGGAATCCCAGCATGACCAAATGCGAGTAGTTCCATTTCACGACCAACGGCCGGGCTAAATATTTTTTCGTATCGACGGAGCATAAATGTTTAAAAGGGAGGAAGTGGTAGATACCACGATTATTTATTTGTTCTTGCAACCGCTTTGCGGGTTACATTTCTAACTGATTCTTCAAGTGCTTGACGTGGTTCATCCCCACTAGCACAAGCTAGAATATGTTTACAGGCTTCTTCTGCCGAATCGGTGACCAAGATAAGATCAAGATCTTCGGCCGATATTTTTCCGTTGGCTAAAACAGTTGAGCGTAACCAGTCGATCAATCCACCCCAATATTCAGTACCAAAAAGGACAACTGGGAAATTTTGAATCTTGCCCGTCTGAACGAGGGTTAAGGCTTCAAAAAGCTCATCCATTGTGCCAAAGCCACCAGGCATAACGACAAAAGCCTTGGCGTATTTAACGAGCATAACCTTGCGGGTAAAGAAGTATCGAAAATCAATCGTCAAATCAACATAAGGATTGATAAATTGTTCAAACGGTAATTCGATATTTAAACCTACTGAAAGGACTTCTGCTTCACGTGCACCACGGTTAGCCGCTTCCATGATACCTGGGCCGCCCCCAGTAATAATCGCAAATCCAGCTTCGCCTAAATGTCGAGCTAAATCAACCGCCTTTTCGTACCAACCACTGCCGTCACCTTCGCGGTCACGGGCTGAACCAAACACGGTAACGGCCGGAGGTAAATCTGAAAGGGTTTCAAACCCTTCAACAAATTCACCCATAATCCGAAAAACGCGCCACGCTTCAGACGTTGTGCCAGAAACGGGGGTTGCTGGTGCTGAAAGCAGCTGCTCATCTTCAGTTTTTCTACTTTTTGAGGGGATAGACATATAGGGGATTATACCATTCTGTAAAAAACACAAAAGAGCCAGTTTTAATAATCAACGTTATGATCAATAGCCCTATGACTGAAACTGAAAAAAGACCTATGCTGCCAGAAAAATTTTCAACTCGTTCAATCCTCTTTATTGTTTTGATCATGCGAATCGTTATGGATACTGGCACAAAGCTGTTTTTCCCATACCTATCTGTGATTGCTTTAGGTTTGGGAACGACTCCGGTTGAACTTGGGAAATTGCTGAGCTGGCGAAACATGACCGGTTTGCTCTCGCCATTTTTAGGGGCAACGGCCGACCGGAGAGGGTACCGACCTGTCGTGTCTATGAGCCTTGTGATTGCCGGAATCGGTTTTTTGGTTATCTTTTTCAGTCGTAGTCAAGTGGGTTTTATGATCGGCATTCTCTTGGGTGCCTTTGGAGGAGCTGGAGCCAGTCCAAATATCTCTGCCTATTTGAGTCACCGGCTGCCGTGGGAAAAGCGGTCTCGTGGGTTAGGTATGGTCGAGTATGCGTGGGGGTTGGCAAGTATCATTGGTGTTTCGCTGTCAGGTTTTCTAATTGCTGCTACAAATTGGCGTGCCCCTTTTTTAATAATCGGGATTGCACTATTTGGCTTTGCGGCAGTTTTTTATCAATTCCCATCTTCTGGACGTGAGACTTCTAATCGACCTTCAGAGAAAGAGCTGCTTACGTTTCGGTTAGTCGGAAAAAAGATATTCGACTTTTTTTACTTAGGTCCCAACTGGCGCTCGGCCGTAGCGACTCTAATTGCTGATACTTGTACTCGCTTTGCTGGGTTTTTGATGTTTATCAACTTTGGTACATGGCTTTCAACTCAATTCAATTTAAATGCGGCCGGGCTCGCTACAGCCGTCTTCTGGCTTGGATTTTCAGACATTTGTGGCAGCGCATCCGTTAGTGCGTTTGGTGATCGTATCGGAAAGCGTACTAGTGTGATCGCTGGGACCATCGCAGGCTCAATATTTTTTACGGCACTACCCTTTTGGCCCAATCAATTGGCTTGGGTCATTGTTGGTATTTTCATGGCCCGGGCGGCATTTGAATTTTCAATCGTCTCTTTTGGTGTTTTAGCCAGCGAACAGACTCCCGAGCACCGCGGTAAGCTGCTGACTCAGCGGGTGGCTTTATCACTGATCTCAACGTTTCTATCGACCCGCTTTGGACCGCAGATTTTTGAGGCTTATGGGGTGATTGGTTTCGCTTGGATCGGGGCCGTTTCGCTGGCAATCTCTGGGTTTGTTGCGATATTTTTTATTCGAGAAAGCCAGCCTGCAAGCCGAGAACCATTACTTTAGATATTGCGGATTAGGTTGTGCCAGCGTCCGGGCAATCGGCCGTAAATCGAGCCACCACTGTAGTTTTGGCCGTTCATGTTCCTTGTCCATCACGCGGTAAATATCTTCTAGTGGGGTGAACCGATAACGGCCGTTTACCATTCCCACGCATGAGCTCACCGGCTCGCTTTCACCATCTTGTTTTTCGACCGCACCAATCGCTTTTGCCGCAAAACGGGTTGCATAAATGCGATCAAATGGGGTTGGATTCCCACCTTGTTGAATATGGCCTAGAATCGCCCGCCGAACCTCAAATGTCTCACGCCCCTCTTCTTCAAACAGGCGTGAGATAAAGTCGGTAGAATAGGTGGGATTAACATTTTCATTCCGCAAAATAACGCCGAGCTTCTTGCCTTGCTGGAAGCCTGAAATTAGCATGTCGACGTCTTTTCGTAAATCCCCCAGTCCTACCCCTTCTTCTGGTAAGTAAACTCGTTCTGATCCGGTAGCAAGGGCACTCATTAGGGCCAAGTAGCCACAAAATTTCCCCATCACTTCAATGACGAAGACCCGGCGGCTGGCAACGGCCGACTGTTTGATCCGGTCAACCGCATCGACGATAACGTTTAAGGCGGTGTCTGCCCCAACAGAAATTTCTGCTCCCGGCAAATTGTTGTCGATTGTGGCAGGGATGCAGATGATGGGAATGTCAAAAGCTGGAAAATTCTGACGCTGACTATTGAGCGTTTGAGCAGCTTTGTACCCTGACCAGCCGCCGATCACGATAAGCGCATCAAGCTCACGTTCCTCAATCGTCCGAGCTACAGCATAAAGATCACGCCCTTCAATGTCCTGGCGGCATGTACCTAAATTTGAACCACCGGTAGTTGCCCATCCATTAACCGACATCCAATCGAGCTTTTGACCTTGGTTGGCGATCATGCCTCGAAACCCGTTGTAAAAGCCAAAGAGCGTATGCCCCCGATCGACACCTAGCCGCACGGCCGCACGGACGGCCGTATTCATACCGGGCGCTGGGGCACCCGCATTTAAAATGCCGATATGCATGCTGCGTGACTCAACCGGATGTTCGTGTGGAGTCGCACGGACAAGGGTGCGCAATGTTGCAAATGCCTCTTTAAAGCCAGGGCCACGTAAATCCATGGCAGTTTTGTAATCTTGGCTCTTCAGGGCTGCATGTATCGCTTCAGATTTTTCGATATTAGATTTTAAGTCTGCGCGGACAATTCGATTTGATGCAAGCCCGATAAGCGTGCTAAGCCCAGCTCCATTGGCTTCAAGCAGAGCTTCAACAGCGTCTGTGCCCAACATTGTGCCAAGATTGCGGTCAAACGTACTAGGTGACCCTCCACGCTGGACATGGCCTAAAATGGTGACTCGAGCATCTTCTTGCAGCTTTTCCTCGAGTACCTGCCGCACGTAATGAGCCGATATCGGCTTCCCATAGCGATCCTGCGCCCCTTCTGCAACAATGACAATGCTGTCTGTTTTTCCAATCTCATGGCCGTGACGCAGAACTTCGCACATTTTGTTTTCCCAAGCGTCTAAATTGGGCGGAGACTCGGGAATTAGTACCCAGTCTGATGCGGTGGCGATGCCAGCCATAAGGGCTAAATAGCCGCAGTTGCGCCCCATGACTTCGATAACAAACGTGCGCTGATGGCTGGCGGCCGTGTCTGTAATCGCATCGATGGCGGATGTAATGCGGTGTAGAGCTGTATCCGCCCCTAATGAGATATCTGTGCCGGTCATGTCATTATCAATAGAGCCTGCAATTCCTGCTACAGATAAAATTGGATGACTTTCGGCCGTTTCTGGCAGAATCTCACCATTTTCAACAAGTTCCGCGACCAGTCCGGCCCATTCATCTTGCAAAAGTAAAGCACCAGTTAAACTCCCGTTTCCACCAATAACAACTAGCTTGCTTAGCCCATTTTTTAGTAGATTGGCGGCGGCAATTAGACGGCCTTCGCGGCTTCGGAATGCCTCACATCTGGCGGTCCCAATTTTTGTACCCCCTCGGTGCAATATTCCGCCGACATCAGCCCAGCCCAAAGACTTGATCTTATCTCCACCATCAACCATACCCTGATAGCCGCTGTAGATTGCATAAGCTTCTGCGCCTCTATCAAGCGTCGTGCGCACAACGGCCCGTACAGCCGCATTCATTCCGGGGGCATCCCCACCACTTGTCATTACACCGATTCTGTTCATACTTTTCCTTGTTTCGCCATTGTTTTTTAGCTTTTTATTGCTTGCTAAAAATTGTGGGTATACGAATAAAATGTTAGCGAAGCCATAGCGCGTACAGCCTCTTATTCGTACTTTTTTCTGCAAAAAACCCTGCCTTATTCTAAAACGACAAGACGAATTGCGGACCCAATGCTATGTTTGTTTAGGTGAGTTTGCAGGCGACTAATGAGAAAGGGAGTGGGTTACTGAGTGTTAAAACAGTTTATCTGAAGATCGGTTACGCCACCACTTATCATTGCTTATAAAGTCAAAGCTTTCTGAAGTATAAGTTAGCCAATCCCCATTTGGAATTTTGGGCAGACCTTTGACGAGCAGAGGCTGACCGATGTAGGTCCACGCCAAAACTTCGTTGCCATTAATGGTCTGGACTGCTCTTTCAACGCGCTGATATGGACTGTTATCATGATCGGCCGGATCATAATTTTCCAAGCGATCCAGCTCCATCAATATATTCGTATAGCATTCTGGGTTAACCCAGATAGCTTGGCCTTTAACTTGACATGAGCTGTTATCACTTTTCACCATCATCGGAAAGTTGGGAAATGCGTAAAGCTCAACAGAGCTTAAAACGGCTGGAGTTGAGCGCAAAATCTGATCTTCCCAGTATCCATCGTTGGGCTGACCGGGGAGCAAAGTGCCGTAAACAAAAAAAGGAAGTTGAGTCATGTGCAAATGAGAAAACCAAAAAGGGACGAAAATAAAGATAGAAAAGAAGCACAAAAGTGCTATAATTTCTAAATCGGGTTTATTTTATCCGATTTAGTTCCCGTAGCTCAATGGATAGAGCGATTCTCTCCTAAAGAATAGGTTGGCCGTTCGAGTCGGTTCGGGAACGCAAAAACGCCGTGGCAAGCTTTGTCACGGCGTTTTTTGTTTGCTAAATTTTGATTTGGAATTTATTTAGTGGCTGGAACATCAAACACAACTGACAGACCGGAATCACTGACACCATAGATGCGCCACATTGGGGCATAGAAAATTGCTGGGTCTGAACCTGCGGCCGGCCGGCCGTAAGCAATCACCATTTTTTGGATCGTAATGGTGCTGGTGCCACTTAATGAGACTGTCGCATTAGATTGGGGCTGAACAACCGCTGGGTTTTGTAGCTCAAGTAAGTTCCATTCAATAAAGCGGCCGCTTTCATTTGAAAAATAAAAATTTTGGTAAACAACAACCTCACTGCCTGACGGCAAATCATTTGGCGGGTTTAAAAGTAGATACCCGTTACCTAGTCGACTGTTGTCTAGAAACACCTGACTATCTTCAACCCGAATGACACCTGTTAGTGGGGCATTGGTATCGGTATTGTTCAAATTGGCCGCACTCCATAGGTCAACTTGAAGCGAATTGCCATCCGGCGAAATAGTGCCAGAAACTGTGACAAGCCCAGAATCATGCTGCTTTAGCGATTGAAGCATGTCTTCAGCACCATTAAGGAGAAACCTGTCCAAAAAAAGTACCGATCCACCTGACCCGGCTACAACGGGGGTAAATTCAGCAATTGCGCCTGTTAGGTTCACTTTTGATCCGGCCGGATAGCTGTTACGCCAGCTATTCGGTGAGATTGGCTGGATTGTTTGAAATTCAGGAATTTGATTGGTACCAGCTTGATATCTAATGCCGTTTTCTGCGAAAGAGGGAGACGCTAACTTTTCTAATGCTTCCTCAGCTGAAATCACGGGCACCATCTCATTTGGTAAAAAATTGGGTGAGAACATCGATGCTGAAGCCAGCTTTCCATTTGCGTTGATTTGGATAACCATTTCAGAAAAACTGACGGCTTCGCCATTGATCACACGCCGAACTTCGGCCGAGTTGCTGTTGACTGGAATAAGTTCGAACTCAAAATCAGGCCATTCCCAACCTGCTAAAATGGCTTCTGCGTGAGCCACCACTTCATCTGCTGAAAATATAGCTTGAACTTGATTTAATGCTGCTGTTTCATTCGTTATCTGAACTTGCCCTGGAAAAATCTGTAATTGATTGCCTGCGTTGAATGCATAAAAGCTGACACTGCCGCTAGTTTGATCAAAATACAGCTGATTTCCCATGCTAAATTTCTGAGCGATTTCGAGCGCTTTTGCTTGATCTAATTCAGTAGCTGAACTTGTATAAAGCGGCATTTCGGCCGGACTCGCAGCCTCAAATTCACCTGTAAATACGACTTCTGCTACGGCCGGGTCACTGCCTGTGATCATTGCCGAAATAGGTTTTAATTCTGGTGATAAGGTTGAGCCTCCCGAGTCGTCCGTACCCTTTTCGAGGCTGCTATCAGCCTGTATTTCACTCTGCTCAACTAATTCAGAATCAGATAGATTGTTGGCGACTTCAGGAAGCGTGTCACTATTTGAGCAGGCAATGATGCTGCCTGAGATAAGGATTAAGGGAAAGATTGCAAAAATGTTTTTTGGTAGGTAGTTGGGCATAGAAAATCTCTTGTGGATGTAATGTGAGACAGATTAGGCTTGTCTCGATGCTATTGTGGATACGGCTAGATCTTGAGGGATAAATAAATGCTATCGAAATAAGCTGAGACTAATTGCATTTTAGCAATTGTCATTTGATTGCATAGATCAAAGGCATGCCAGAATTTTCTGACATTTATTGTTAATAAGGCTTTACGCTAAACAATTGTGCTGGCACTCGATTAGTTTTAATGGCAGAGCCTTGATCCATACTTGGAATTTCTTGTTCAGAACTGATGCTAACCGGCCGGATGTGGTCTAACTGTACTGACCTGCCATTAACTTCTGATAGGATTCCAAAGTAATAAAGGTTCTCCCAGTCGTTATGGTCATTTAGCACACTCATTGAGCTATCAGAGTTAATGTTTTGAGCAACTCCGTGATCATGCATATCCCCATCATTATTCCAATCAAATCCCGTATGTTCAGCTCCACAAACGCCATGCTCTTCATTGAGCGAATTTTCGTTTAACGAGATGCGATCGCCTCTTGAATAACCACTGATTCCATCTCCCCAACCATCGCAAGATTCATTTGCATCGATGCCAGAAAATTGGAAGCGATAATTCATGACTGAATTATAGTTAGGTTTATTATTTAGATGATCATCACCACCATGTAATAAACCCAAATTATGGCCTAGTTCATGGATAACCGTGTTTCCGGTGATATCGTCGGAACAATGGTAGTTATAGACTGAAACGATGAGATCATCTCCGCTAACTTCAGCTTGACCAGAACTAAAGTTTGAAGCAGAGCCATATTGGTGAGCCAAAATGGCATAGTGGAAGTAACCACGACGATTACTAGAGAAGTTCTCTGCTTTTAGGCTGGTGAATTCACTGCCATAGACAGATCCAGTAATCAGGCCAGATTGATTTTTAGCAACCAGATTACCGCCAGTAAATACGCCGCCTTGTCCATAATCTTGAATAAAGTCGATTCCAGTTGAGCCGTCAGGATTAATGTTAGGAGCTTGAGCGTAAACGTCTCTGACCCGTACAACCATTGATTCTGTCGGCCGATGGGAATGGAAACCGTGTTCATCGTTTCCACAATACCCTTTGTTTTTTAAGCTATCGTCAAACCAATCATACTCAATCAAGATTGTTTTCCGGAGTGGATTGGCGCCCATACTTGGTAGATCTAGACCAGATTCCGTTCCTAATGCTTCGTCACCATCACTGATTCCATCTGCGTCCGTATCTGCATTATTTGGATCAGTTCCTGTACTGGTGCTATTGATGAAGTCGCCATTATTAGTTTCGAAGACATCTGCTAGCCGGTCATTATCACTGTCTTTAAGGAAAGTATATTGGCAGTTAAGCTGCTCGCCGTTTCTTAGGTTGGCCTCGATTGTTAGTTCGCTAATCGTGATGTCTGCGTCTGAAAGACTGCTGGTACAGTCAATGCTTCCTATAAGATAATTTTCTTGGTAGGCCACTGCGATCGTCAATTGGCCCGGTTCCAATTCTGTGAAACTAACTTCTTGCCCGATCCCATCTTTATCATCGGTTGAGGCATCGTCTAGCTTGAAAGAAGGCTCATCATTGACGGTGAATTCAAAATCTAGACCATCGGCCGGGTTTGTGTTGAGCGCAATATTGAGCTGCCCATTATTTGATTCAGTTGGTACCACTGTAGGTGTTGGCGTGTTAGTTGGGATCGAAGTGCTTACAGGCGTTGGACTTGCGGTTGCAATAGGTTCTTTCGTTGCAACGGGTTCTGCAGTTGCGCTAGGTTCTCCAGTTGAAACAACCGTAGTTGTTGCTTCCGGCTCTGGTTCTAATATAGATGCATCGACATAAATAACAGCGCCGCTGTTCATGCCCGCTTTTATTCGATACTCACCCATGTCTGTGAAGGTGTATGAGAATGATTCATTTGGCGCCAATTCTAAATCTGGCATCCAACCATTCCGCATGACATAGGCTTTGCTATTAGTGCCACCTGGCTCTCCATCACGCGAAATTGTCTGTGCATCTGTGATGAGAGGTAATAGGATTTGGAAAATTTCACCAGAATCAAGGGCTACGGGAACAGCTAAGTTGTTGGTCCAAATAACTGTTGTGCCCACTGTAATCGTTGAAATTTCCGGATCAAAGCCATCGGCATTAATTGCGATATTTATCGACTTTTCAGTGTTTGTTGTGAAGGCATTTGAAGGTGTAACTGGAGCAATCACCCAAATCAAAATCGTTAAGAGCGTAACAAGTAAAATTATTTCTTTGTTGAATAATTTCCGAATTAACTTTTCCATTAAGTAAAACCCTACTCGGCGTGTGTAGCTTGGGTGATCGATAGCGTCTAACGGTGTGATGAAGAGCTGAAAATCATTTCCTTGTAGCAGACATCGGGTAGCTCATTCAATGGAGTGAACTGTATGTGATATGGCTTAAATACATCCTTACAGCGAAGATAAAGGTGACCGTGTCTGTCTAAAAGATCTACTGAGCGGTATAGCTACTCGTTGGGTTAAGGCTCCCTTAAGCCATATAGTGACCACTTTATGTTGCGCAGTATACAAGAGAGATGTCAACTTGTATAGTCCTGTGCTCCCAAATGAATACTGCGTGAATTTTTATGCAATTTTGCCGGTGAAAGTTTGAAGTTGGGTGTAGGTGTTAAGAAATTTCTTCTTTCAGCTGGTCTAACCAGCTCTGCATAAAGGCTGTGCGGCGTTGGGCTTCTCTTTTTCCGGCCGCTGTTTGCATCATGTCGGCTAGCTTAAAAAGCTTGACTGGGAAATGGTCAACTGAGTAGGCTTTGTCATCTAATTCTCGATTCTCAGCCCATGGGTCGGCCGCATCATAAAGTTGTGCCCCAAAAGAGACTCCGGTTAGCAGACAACGAGCTACTCCGATCGCTCCAATCGAATCGAGACGGTCTGCATCTTGGACAACTTTTGCTTCCATCGTTTCAGGCGTTATGTTGGCACTGTAGCTGTGGGCCGCTATCGCATGTTCGATAACGGGGATAAACGCACGAGGGTACCCTTCTTGGCGGAGGAATGCGCCAGCCTTTTCAGCCGCCATTGTAGATGCTTTACTGCGGTTAGGGGAGCTTTTGTTAACGACGACGCAATCGTGTAGCCAAGCGGCCGGAACAACAACGGTTAGGCTCGCCCCTTCCCCTTGTGCTAGTTTCTTGGCATTGGCGACCACCCGTTTAATATGAGCGACATCATGAGCTGCGTCAGAGTCCGTTAGCGTTTCAGAGATAAACGCCTCGAACATTTTTTCCCAATTTCCAAGGTACATAAGGCTTTTTAGCTAGCAGCAATTAGCTGTCAGCTTGAGATTCCATCTCGTTTGATTCTTCTGGATCAAGATTTTCAGGCAGCGGTGGCAGTTCGGTTAAATCACCGAGGCCAAAATATTGCATAAACTCGGGTGAGGTACCGTAGAGGATCGGCCGCCCGGGTCCTTCCATGCGGCCGACTTCTTCAAGCAA
>JBGCDP010000389.1:0-24243 GCA_045105475.1 Anaerolineae bacterium | reverse complement strand
TTCTTAAATCCGGCCGTTAGTGATTTCGTCCTAGCTGACTTCCGCCGCATCTTTTTTGGTCTGCCATGGATGGCATTGGCCATGCTGGGGCTTGTGCGCAAAGATCGCAAGCTCTTAATTATTGGCCTGTTGGTTGCACTCCTCGCCAAAGAAACCGTCGCGCTTTATATCGCTATGGTTGGGCTGTATTTACTGGTCGCTGAAAAAGACTGGAAATGGGGCGTAGGGCTAATGGTGTTCGGCGGCGTTGCCTTAATTGGATTAAGTGAAATCGTCATTCCAGCTTTTAGCGGGGCCGAAAACTATCCCCAGCTTTTCTACTACAACCATTTGGGTGGCTCTTACTCCGAAATTCTGACCACAATTTTTACCCGGCCGATCTGGTTTTTACAGCAAGTTTTAGGCCCTGATCAGCTGTGGGGTATTTTTAGGATCTTATTGCCGTTAGGCTTTCTTTGTCTGCTTGCCCCCCGAGTCACGCTCATTTGCGCCCCGTTTGCGCTGCTCATGTTCATGAGCGGCCGGACCGGCCCCATTCGCCTCGAAGAGCACTATTCTGCATCGATGACCCCCATCTTATTTGCCGCGATTGTGATTGGGCTGCGCCATATCCAACCGAAATGGGACAAGTGGGTGATCGGCTGGATGGTCGCTTCGATGCTGATCGGTTCCTTCTTTTTCAGCCATCTGCCGTTTGGCGGCTACTATCGGCCGGAGCGTTTTCGGGTTGACAACCATGATCGATCAGGCAGTTTAATCACCAAACGTGTCCCAGAAGAGATCAACTTATTGGCCCATACCCACTACACGCCCCATCTAACCCATGTCAATGACATCAGCGTTTTTCTCGATGGTCACGTCGGTACACCTTTTTCAGAAGATCGGATTGCAGTGGCCGATTATGTGTTTATCGACCGGCATGTGGCGCAATCTAATTTAGGGTTGTTTGAGACTGAAGATGTGGTGCAGGAGCTGTTGGCTAACCCTAGCTTTAAAATTATTGAAGAAATTGATGGGATCTACTTTTTTGAAAAGGCGACATCTGATTATCAAGCGGTGCAGACCGATATTGTGTTTGATGGAACGATGCTTTTAGACAAAGTGGAGATAGCAACTACAGATCAAGATGGCTTTTTTGTGCCGCTGGTCGAACCATTTACGGCTCAAGCTGGCTCAAAGCTACGGGTCTCTTTATTTTGGGAATCTTTGGTTGAGAATGCAGGCGAAAAAACAGTATCGGTGAGAGTGTCGGCCGAGGATGGCTTTTTACTATCGCAGTTAGATCAAATCCCGGCTGAAGGAAAGCGGCCAACCGGGTTTTGGAAAAATGGAGAAAAGATTAGGGACGTTTATTATGTAGACATCCCGGCCGATCGTGCGGGACAGACTGTCACAATCGACCTTGTTGTTTATGACACCTTTAGCCAAGAAATCTACCCAGCTGCAGGTCATGGCGATATTTACCAAGTTGTACCGCTTCGCATTGAACGATGACGAGACTGTGGTGCCCAAGCCGCCTTGAGTGCCTGTTTCTGAGCGCGCTGCCCGCTGAAAAGCACCACAACCAACCAGAGCTCAACAACCTTTGTGACCAATCCAATTGTGTCACCTATGGCTGACGACCCATGTAGAACGAAGTACATGCCGACAGTTGTGATGGCATAAACAATTAACATTTTGGGTGCAACCACTTTTAACTCTTCAGCTCCTTTAATTGTAAAAACGGCTCCAGCTGCTAAAACCAAGTATCCTAGCCCATTGAGCTTCAACAGGGTGTCCGGTTGTGTTAGGTGGATAAGCCCTGTAATGACAGCTAAAAATAGCACCATTATATTTCCAATTGTGAAGGTCTCGCTCGCAGCTTTGTTGTTCGATTTTTTCATGATTTTCTCGCTTGTTTGCATAAGGATTAACACAGGATCAGACTCAATTAAGAGTCTAAGAGGCTCAACTTTCTCAGTAGCTTACGGGGGTCCTAGGACCTTAGTACATTGGTCCTGTTTAGCTAATTGATCTCAACCTATGTCATCTTGGATACGGCAACCTCATACAAAACCGCTCCTCATCGCTCATCGCGGTGCGAGTTATGACGAACCCGAAAATACGCTTACTGCATTTAGGCTTGCTGCTGAGCAGGGTGCAGATGGCTTGGAGTTTGATGTGCAGCTATCGGCCGACGATGTGCCTGTCATCTTTCATGATGCGAAACTAGAACGAACCACCAACGGCCGTGGCAAAGTCGCAGACCAGACATTTGAACAACTACAACAATGGGATGCAGGAGGCGGCAATAAAATTCTTTCGTTGAAGCAATTGTTTGCTGAGTTTGATTCAACGCTGTTGTACAACATTGAAATTAAGGCATATAGGCTTAAGAATAACGGGCTAGAAAAATCGGTAGCTGATTTGGTTGATCGGTTCAGTCTGGAAAAGCAGGTGCTTGTCTCATCTTTTTTGCCCGCTAGCTTAAGACGATTCCGTCGTTACAAATCGGCCGAAACACTAACGGCGCTCGTCCGCTATAAAGGTTTTGGCTTTACCCATCGTTTTTTTGACGGCGAAGCGGATCATCCACATAGCAAGCTGGTTGATGAACGCTATATGCGTTGGGCGGCCAATAAAAATCACCGTGTGCACGTATGGACTGTTGATGATTTAGCAGAAGCTCAGCGGCTTACAAAGTTAGGCGTGCATGGGTTGATTACGAATCGGCCAGGCTATATGCAGGCTCATTTATAAACCGGGCTAAATCGCGGCCCTATCTAAATAAAAATAAGCACAGCTTGACCAATCGTCAGCCCTTTCAAATAGTCCATAATCTAAGATGTCAGCTTCTGGGGAAAGATCTAGTTCTTTGGGTTCTGCCTCGGCACTCAGATACACCTTGCCGGACTGGTGCAAACTCGGCCGGGTTTCCGGGAACCATGCCCCAATTTGTTGAATGGTAGCCCTGATCTCTTGCCGAAAATAGATTGGGTCCAATACATGATATCGGTAAAAACAAAAACGTAACTTCGTATGATCCGCCAAGGTGCAGCCCGCGTAAGCGGTGTTGTATTCTCCCTGCTCCCAAGCACTTAAAATATAATCTTCTGTTCCAGTACCGCAGAGTGTCGGATAATCGGTATCCCCATCTAGATAGATCTTGACTTCCCCTTCACCCCACCAACTGCGAAAATACTCACCCGTATCGGCCTGAACCCCAAAATTGACGCCCAAGAATCGCCCTCGGCCGTGTACGAGTGGCAAAAATTCATAGTCTCGCTTAACTACCGTCGGGTTTTGATGTTGGAAAGTTGCGTGCAGATAAAGAGTATCTGGCCCGAGCTCATCATAAATGGTGAAATCAACCTGAAACCAAAACATAGCGACATCAATGGCAGTTGTATTCTGGATCGTTATTTTAAAGCCACTGCGAAAGGGCATCGGGATAAAACTGTTGAAATTCCGCCCCTCCGGACTAGTAAACATCGCATTTTCAAACGGCACCAGCTCCCCTAACCCAATCCCAAAGAAGTCACCATAAGGAGTCTCTATCGCCGGTTTTTCTGCTCCATCCCAATAAAATGCAATTCGTAAACCACGTAACATTTCTGGCGTACGCTGATCAATAGTGGTCCAGATATGGCGTAGAATGCCCGAACTACCTGAGTAGTCGGCCAGTATTAATTCAGCTCCGGCCGGTAGCTCTCCATAACACGGTGATCCTTTCCGCCCCCCATTGGCCCGTCCGCCCATCCCTTTGGCTCCTGAAATATTTTCAGGGTTTATCCAACGAGCCTCTACTTTTTTTGGAAGCTCATATAAGGGATAGCTATTGAACATAGTTGTATTAATAGGCTCTTGGATCTAACTAATTAGTCTTGGGATTTTGATAAAATGGAGACAATGCCCGCACCTGACGATCAGCATGATAGCTTGAACGCACCAACGGCCCACTCTCAACCCACTTGAATCCCATATCCATCCCGATTGTTTTTAACTCTTCAAACTCTTCAAGCGTGTAATACCGTTCAACTGGCAGATGCTTTTGGCTGTTGGGCTGCAAATACTGACCCAATGTCAAAATATCTACTTTACGGTCAGCCAGATCCTGCATCACCTGCAACAGTTCATCCCATGGCTCACCCAATCCCAACATGATGCCTGACTTGGTTAGCACTTCAGGATCAAGCTTCTTCGAGTTTTCAAGCGTATCCATCGCCCACTGATAGTTGTCTTGTGGCTGAACTTTTTTAAACAAGCTAGGAACCGTTTCAACATTGTGGTTGAGGATTTCCGGCCGGGCGTCGGTCACAATCTTCAGTGCGTCGATATTTCCTTTAAAGTCAGGAATCAGCACCTCAATTGAGCAGCCAGGTTGAATTTTGCGGATTTCGTCGATACACATCGCAAAAATCGGTGCGCCACCGTCTTTGCGTTCATCCCGATTGACAGAGGTAATCACGACATGGTTCAAATTCATCGAAGCGACAGCTTGAGCCAAACGCTTCGGTTCTTCCCAATCCATCGGCAACGGCCGGCCGGTTTTGATATCGCAAAACGCACAGCTACGGGTGCAAATATCACCCATAATCAAGAATGTCGCCGTTCCAGCTCCCCAGCACTCGCTAATATTTGGGCAACGAGCCTCTTCGCAAACCGTATGCAGTGATTTTTCCCGCATTAAATCTTTGAGAAACTCATAATTTTCGCCACGCGGCGGCTTAACTTTGATCCAAGACGGCCGTTTTAAACGTGGTTTTGGATCGTTAATTTGAATGGTATCGAGTGAAATATTAGCCATATTCTTTTCCGATTAATTATTGTGCAACAATAGCCTCAGCCTCATCGGCCGGGCGCAAAATATCTTTATAAACTTGTTGAAACGCAAGTGTCATAGGTGCAATCAACTGAGTCAATTCTAACGCTTGCCCCAGTTCTTGGCTCATGCTGGTCACCCCATGTTCTTGAATACCACATGGAACAATATGACCAAAATGAGCCATTTTTGGATGTACGTTTAGTGCAAATCCATGGCTACTAATGCCACGGCTGACATTAATCCCAATAGCAGCGATTTTTCTAGGGTCAGAATCTGAGCCAATCCAAACGCCTGTATAACCGGGGTAACGCCATCCTTTTAGTCCAAATTCAGCAATTGCCTGAATGATCACTTCTTCAAGGTCGCGTACAAAGGTGTGCAAGCTAAATTTTTGATAACCTTGAGCTTTTGACCGGCGACGCAAATTGAAAATAGGATATGCAACAAACTGACCGGGGCCATGATAGGTAATGTCCCCACCTCGATTGACTTTAAAAACAGAGATTCCTTCGGCCGCTAATTGAGCCTCTCCAATGAGGAGGTTCTCTTTTTTACCACTGCTGCCTAGCGTGTATGTTGGTGGATGCTCTACAAAAAGAAGCTTATCTGGTGTATCTGGATCAGACCGATGCTCAGCCACCAGCGCTTTTTGCTTGTCCCATGTTTCTAAATAATCAGATTGTCCCAGCCATTCTGAAATGATCATTCAACTATTATAACCTAGCAGAGTTAGAGGGATGCAGAACCCATGAAAATATAATATTTAAAGTTAATTAGAGCGTCATGCATTAGCCCATAAGAGCCGCACCTCTTTGCTCTAACAGCATACAGATCCTGTTAGCTGATAAGCTCAGTAGCCGCAGCCAAGCCAGACAGCGCAGCCCCTTCGACCCGTGCATGCTTAAATGCATCACCTGCAAAAATCAGCGGCCGACCGTCTATATCAGCACGTAAACAGCGTTCAGGATACAGTGTCGCTGGTTTCGCAAACAGCCAACGATGAACCTGCACATCCACAATATGCTTACGGTTGAAATAACCAGCTTCATGTGCTGCGGCGATCAGCATCTCCCCAACCTTTTCTCGATCTTCGTCCAAATGTTGCCGCGTAAAATCGGCCGAGGCATGAATGGTGACTGAAGGTTTGGCTGAAATCCCTTTTTGCTGGTTGTCCCCAATCCAATCAATCACGTCCCCTTGCACCTGCACACCCCCCGGTTTAGGCACTTCGCTCTCCTGCTCAAGCAAAACCATCACGGCGAAGCAAGGATCATAGACAATCGATTCAAGAGCTTGGCGCACATCGGCCGGTAAATCAATTCCGCCAGCATCTAGCAGAGCCAATGATTGAGGCACAGGCGATGTCACAATCAAATTGTCAGATCGGTAAATTAATCCTGATTCTGTCTCCAGTCGCCACAGGTTTTCTTCGTGTTGAATATTGATTACTTTTGACTGTGTGAAAACATCCAGCCCCTGTGCCAGTAGTTTAGGAATGGCGGTCATGCCGCTGCTGCCCCGATAGCGTGGATGCCCATCTTGGCGCCCAAAGCCCAAGCACCATTCGGCCGCAGCTCCGGCCGATATCCAATTTTCAACATGCTGCTGAAACTGGGCATCACGTACGGTGAAAAACTGGGCCCCATGGTCAGCGACTGCGCTTTTGTCTGGCAGCAGGCGGCGTGTTGCCATCCGGCCGCCGACGCCCCGGCCTTTGTCTAAAATAGTAACCTGTTGGCCAGCATCTTTCAGTTCCGCAGCAGCCAATAAACCAGCTAAGCCAGCACCGATAATAAGTGTGTCTATCAAAATTTTCTTATGCTTAAATATTTAGATTACGGGGCTTCCCGTATAAAAATTCATAGTCCGCCGCGGGATATGCAGCCGTCCACTCTTCATCCCAGACGAATAAACTTGAGTCACTGTACCAAATCGCGTAAAGCCCTTTATCTAAAACTTCAATGCGTTTGACAATTTCAGGATCAATCCTGAATGGAGCGCTTGAAAGCATTTTTACCAAGGTCTGGATCATCACACGCGCTTCAACGGCCGAATGATAGTAGGACCAATATTTGGGTGCATTCTCGCGT
Organism: Anaerolineae bacterium; assembly: GCA_045105475.1. Taxonomy (GTDB): domain Bacteria; phylum Chloroflexota; class Anaerolineae; order Promineifilales; family Promineifilaceae; genus WTJY01. The sequence goes on along the minus strand of JBGCDP010000389.1, from coordinate 17,349 downwards.
AATTCGCGAATCGTCTCAGTCCACTGGCGCAGGCGAGCTTCTATTTCCTGATTGGCCTTATTCTCCGTTGCAACGACCCACTCCATTACCGTATTTTCGAATAACTGCCGCGCTCTCAACAAGCGTTCATTCTCATGTGCTGATAACGTCCCTTTTAGGATAACCAGACGCTGCTCACGCATCAGGTAGCCGCCTAATGTCAGCTTCGGCCGATTAGGTCCCATCGGGCCAAATAGCGTATCCATACGTAAGTAATTACCCATTTTTTCTGCCATATCCTCTAAAACATCAAGGTCTTTTTGCAGCTTTGTTTTTCTCGATCCGAACAAAATATCCTCCTTTGACTCAGACTGAGTCTATCTCAAATTTTATTGACAAAACAGGTCGTTTTACCCTATTTAAATAGGTTTTGATAAGCCAAACAGTTTAGAAGAAGCTCTAAAGTATGTTTTGTTGTACTATCACATCACATACGGGTAAAATGGGTCACGTTGTTGGGCAACGGGCCATACAGGTATAATACGGTAGCGTAAATAGATACGAAGGAGATTTCGCCACCGGCGAACGATGAGCACGTTTAGATTCGAAGTCTGGCCGACAGAACATCGGGTGATAACACAGCATTTCGGTTCAAACCCTCAATATTACGGCCAATTCGGACTTCCTGGGCACGAAGGGGTTGATATTCGTGCTCCCAGTGGGAGCAAGGTTTTTTGCGTTGCACCCGGCCGGGTATTTAACGTTCATCGTAGCCCTACTGGGCATAATTACGGGATTCATGTCCGTGTACAGCATCAGGACGGCTTCCAGACAATTTACGCTCACCTAGAAGAAGTTTTTGTAAATCAGGGTGAAACAGTCGCTGCGGGAGCTGTGTTGGGATTAGCCGACAATACGGGGAACAGTTTTGGTTCACACCTCCACTTGGGACTCAAACATAAAGGGCAGCCAAGCAAAGGCATGCCGCATGATTTTGTTGATCCTACCCCCTATCTGCTTCCACTACTCACATGGGTTCAACCTTCCGGCCCCTACATCGAAGGCTGGATTAATAGCCTGTCACTGAGAGTTGACGGCAAATTAGCCCAAGTTGCTCGCGACGATGCCAACCTGCACATTGCACGTAACCGTCTAATACCAGTTCCTGAAGGGACAATCGTTATTATCAACGGGAAAACGACCAGTGGCTATTACCCGGTCAAAGTGGCTGAAGCCTCTGTCGGGGTCAATAAAACTGATTTGCCTAGCGAGCCAGCACCACCTCCCTCGGCTACCGTAGCTACCGTCTTTGGCTGGGCGTGGTCAAGCTACCTAAATCTAAATTTCAAAGGGGATCAGGGTATCGTTAACACCCCATATGGAATTCATCTACGCAGTGAGCCTCAAAAAAATAGCAGCAATTTAGGAATTATTCGGCGGGGGAGTACGGTCCAAGTCTTAGGTGAAAAGTCGGAAGGGTATTTGCGTATTCAGGTTCGTCGTGCCGATTTTGTTGGCCCGGTTGATTTACCTGGCACGCCGGAAGCACCAGAAATCACGCCACTGCCTGAAGCTCCGCAAGAATTGCCCCAAGGGGTCTTTTTAGGCTGGATCATTACTCAGTTTCTGCGCAAAAGCGGCTCACATGCCCGATTGCCTCACCGCAGCGTCTCATTACGCAGCTCGCCTGGTCCAGCTGGCAAATACATTGGCACAGTTCGCGGGGATGCAACTGTCGCTTTAGCCGGCCAAGAAGACGCTGGCTTTACGCCGGTTTTAGTCAATCAAGAATCTTTTCTTAGACGGGCCGACCCAGCCCCAATTGCCAAACAGCCGATCCCATTTTCGGCCGATGAGATCAAAGAAAACATTGAAGAAAATGACAGCGGCACGATTTTAGATCGGCCGTTTGATCAGTCGCGTTCCGGCTGGGTGTTAACAGGGGAGATCAAGATCAACGGAAATATGGCGGTCGCTGATCACAATGGACTGAACTTACGCACCGACCCACGCCGCAATGGGGAAATTATCGGTTTCATACCCCCCAAGACCCCCATGCTGGTCACTGACAAGGCTCAAGGGGAATTTTCACCGATACGGATCGAAGCGATGCTGATGCAACCGCCAATCCAAAATCTGGGCGAAGTCGAGATGATTAGCCCCGATCCTCCAGTTGTCAGCCGAGCCAGAATCGGACTACATGCCTCGGCAGACCCCCATATCACGGAAGAAGAGCACCGTGAGTTTAAGCAGATGCGGCCGGGCATTATTAAAGTGCTTTCGTTTCATTCAGCCGCTGACATCGCGCGGCTCGCACGTGAGCACCCCAAAGCGACGTTTATTGTGCGGGCCTTTCTCGACTTTGGCGATCGGCGCATTACCCCACAGCAATTCTTAAACGACACGCTCCCAGACGTTCGACGTGCCCTAACGCAGCTACGCGGCCGGGAATATGTCGTTGAATTGCATAACGAACCGAACCTGACGGCCGAAGGGTTGGGGCGTAGCTGGCGCAACGGGACTGAATTTAGCAAGTGGTGGATTGAACTGCTTGAGATGTATCGGCGTGAGTTGCCCACAGCAAAATTCATCTACCCAGGTTTATCGCCAGGGCATGCGGTTACGGGCATCAAAGCGGACCATATCCAGTTTATCGAAGCGAGTCGCGATGCGGTTGAAGCGGCCGATGGCTTGGCCGTACATGTCTATTGGTCAAACGTTTACCCGATGAGCAAAGCGCTAGACGTGCTGGATGATTATCACAGTCGGTTTCGCAACCGGCTTATTTGGATCAGCGAAGCGAGCCACAACAAAGATGGGGCAAGTTCAGGCGAAAAAGCGAAGCAGTATCTTCAGTTTTGGAATAAGCTCCAAGATCGGCCGATGATTGAAGGGGTGACTTTCTTTGTCGCGTCGGCCAGCAATCCGGTGTTCAAAGAGGAAGTTTGGGTCGGCCGCGGCATCGGCCGGATCATCGGCCTGCGCTAATAAAAAAGGCCATTAATTGAAAACGAGTTCCAATCAATGGCCTTAGAAAATTCAGTAGGCTGCTTCTTTATTTTATAGAGTACCCACTAGGAACAAATACAGTTGGGAAGATTTTATCAAGCCCGATATCTTCCTCATATTTTTCGATACGGCCGAATAGCCTCTGCACCTTTTGCTCTACACCATCGTAATCAAGCAAATCAAATATAGCTGTACCACGTAAGTTGCCGCTCAAGTCAGGAACTTGACGATATTTTTCGATGCCTCTACGCAGTTTCTTACGTCCTTCGATACCTAAGGTCTTTAAGGCGATATCGACTACGTCACGTAAATGTTCACGTGGTCCATAAACGCTAGCGGCCGCAACGACTTCTGCAAACTTATCGTAATCTGGAATCAAATTACCGGCCGGCATCGCGAAAAACTGAATCACATCCTGCATCGCTTCTAAAGCCTGTGCCGGATAATAATAAAGATACAGCCGTGCCCCTTCCATAAAAAAGTTGTAGTGAGCCGCTTCATCAATCGCAATAATCTGAGATGCATGAGCCAAAACAGGGTCTTCATCGTTTTCAAACCCTTTTTCTTTTGATTTGCCTTTAGCAATCAAACCGGCATTCAAATAGTTAACCTGGGTCGCACGCTCTTGAATGACGGTATACATAATCATGTGAATCGGGCTATCCCACGGGAGTTCCCAAGATTGGCTACGCAGGGTCTCTTTATAATCTTCGATCCATTGTGGAGATCTAAACTGAGAAAACAGAAGCGCATTTTCCCAAAGATCAGAATGTTTCTCTTCTTCAGACCCCCAGCGGATATGAAAGTGCGAGCGGCCGTAACTTTTACGTACAACACGCAGAAGCGTCAATACATAATCGGGCACATATTGCTCAACAGCAAAGAAACCTTCAATAATCGTGTTAAGCTTTTCTGAATGATCTGTACGCAGGTTGCGCCAATCAATTGATGTATTGGGATTCCAATTGCGGGTCGCTTGTGAGCGAGAAACATACCAGCGATAAAGGCCCAGAAAAGCACGTTCAATAAGACGGTCTTTTTCTTCGTTACTTAATAAGCCAGGTGCGGTTGGTGAACGGAGCGCATCTATTTCACCAATAAGGTCACGATTGTTTGTATCCAAAATTATCTCCAAGGTCCTAAATGCTTTGCTTTGTAATGTTACGTTTTTCTGACTATGGGTGATCAACTCTTGCGGCTTAAATGCGCAAGGTTACAGTACATAATCGCCTAGAAATACATGTAACTATTGTTGTTTAAAAAACCAAAACACTCGTTTTTAATAGTTGCAATAGTCAACCCAGTTACGTTAGTTAAGCTTTACGCAAATAAGACTGATCTACCTTAAAATTCAAAACCCCGCAGGAAAGGAAGGGTTTCTTCAAATACTCGTTTGTATGGGAAAATCTATACTAATCATTAAGTTTAGTATAGATATCAGAGCAGTTTCCTTATATATGAATGTATCAAAGTTACTCGCAGGCGACCTAGATAAAAATTTCAAGAAATTGAGAAGGCAATCTCGCCGTCAGTAGCTACAATTTGGGGAGCTTTTACAATGAATGGTACAATCAAAATAATTGCATTGACTTCAACTATTTTGATTTTATAAATCAGGAAAATCAAACTTAATATTATCTGGCCAAGCATGCCGGATAAATAATTCTATGTCTCCAAAAATTCTTGTCATAGATGATCATAAGGAAACTCTAGATCTTGTTTCTCTTGTTTTACAAAAGCAGGGGTATCGGGTATCAATTGCGCATTCTGGTCAGCAAGGTCTTGATCTTGCTAGCCAAGAGCTACCAGATTTAGTCTTGCTAGATGTGATGATGCCAGATATGGACGGGTTTACGGTCTGTCGCAAAATACGAGCAACCGAAGGCTTACGTGATACTCCGGTTATTTTGCTTACAGCCAAATCGCAAGCTGATGAAAAATGGGAAGGGTTTGAAGCAGGCGCAACAGATTATTTGATCAAGCCTACCAATGCTGAGGAACTACATCGTCGAGTTAAAACAATCCTTGTTAATCATAATTCACAAAAAGACTCGGCTAGTTTAGACCCAGAAACGACATCTGGTGCTGTAAATTCGCCACTCTCACGCAGCCAAGTTACTGTCTTTTTAGGCGCTCGGGGTGGTTGTGGCACAACAACGGCCGCACTCAACACCGCTTTTGCACATTCAATCTCTGCCAAAACGTTATTGGTAGATTTAGACATGATGCAGGGTCACGTGGGTCTATATCTCAACCAAAAAGTGTCGGCCGGGTTAAATGAACTGGCGGCCGGAAGTCCGCTTAGCCTAGCTGGCCAAGTAGCAAACAATTGGGTAACCGTTTCGCCACAGCTTACAATTTTGCCAGCAAAGCCAAATATCGATGGTGAATTACCCATGTTAGAGAGCAACCATTTGCCTAGTTTGGTTGAGGCGATGCAATCTTCCGGTAGCTCTGTGATTGTCGATGGCGGCCGTGGAATTCATGGCGGCAATGCATCTGTCATTGAGCGGGCAGACCAGATTGTCATTTGCACCAATCCAGACCGTGTTTCACTCGCCAATGCACGCCAATTGATCAAATCATTAAACGAGCTGGTTTTACCGACCTGCCAGCTCCACGTTCTGCTTATTTCAATCGGAGGAGGCTCTAAGCTTCCCCAAGAAAAAGTTGAAAAATATTTAGCTACGGCCGTAGCCGATTCAATTACTATTTCTCCTGCGAAATTGGCATCAGCTATCAACAATGGGCGACCCATTGTTATTGCATACCCTGATGACCCGCTAACGGCACAGTTTCGACAGCTGGCAGAAAAAGTCGCCACGCTTTAATTGCATGTCTGAATCTCTACATCGCTATAAAACTGAGATTCAGCAAGCGGCTCAGTTGCTTATGCACAGCCAGCACTCGGTCGCTTTAACCGGTGCTGGCATCAGTACCCCATCTGGTATCCCCGATTTTCGTTCAGCTGCATCTGGTTTGTGGGAAAAATATGATCCGACCGTTGTCGCCAGCATTTCTGCATTTCGGCGTAAACCGGAGGATTTCTATGACTGGATACGGCCGCTGATTAAAATCACACAAAATGCTCAACCCAATCCAGCCCATATGGCTTTGGCTACGCTTGAAAAGCTAGGATCACTGCAAGCGGTTGTGACCCAAAATATCGACGGGCTACACACGGCGGCCGGGTCTGAAAAAGTGTCTGAAGTGCATGGGCATGTTCGTGAAGTAGAATGCTTAACTTGCAAATATGTTGAAGGTTCAGCACCACATTTAGACAGGTTGGCAGCAGATGCAACGATCCCCACCTGCCCGAAATGTAATCATGTATTAAAACCTAAGGTGATTTTGTTCGGCGAGCAGCTACCCTTTGATATTATGCATGCAGCTCAAGAGTCAGTTAGAAAAGCCGACCTCATGATCGTTGCTGGATCATCGCTTGAAGTCGCACCTGTCAGCGAACTACCATGGCTGGCACATCAAAACCAGGCACGCTTGATCATTATCAATTATCAGGCTACACCTGTTGACCATTTAGCTGACATTATTATTCGTGATGATGTCGCTCGTGTCCTCCCGGCCATCGTTGCCGACTTTGCTCAAACATCTATCCTATGACAACCTCAGAGAATAAGTCACGTTCAATTTTAGATACGATGGAGATATTGCCCGGCCTCCGTCCCCTCCACCTGCAAAGATTATTAATGGTAAGCCGTTCGCTTGGCTCAACCCTAGATCTTGCTGAAATTTTAAAGATGGTTTTAGCCGCCGCTACTGAACTCACAGGATCGGCTGGAACTTCAATTATGCTCGTGGAACCTAATGGCTCAGAATTACGGTTTGTGGCATCAAGCACCAACAGCACCGCTTTAGAAAAGTTGCTGGTACCAATGCATGAAAGCTTGGCCGGTTGGGTTGTGGAGCGCAATGAATCGATTATCATCGATGATGCTCAAAATGACAGCCGCCACCACAAACAATCGAGCCAAGTCGCAGGCGTTGAGATAAAAGATTTAATGGTGGTGCCGCTACGCGATAGAGGGCAAGTCATTGGGGTTCTAGAGGCGTTTAACAAACAAGGTGACAACAAGTACACAAAATATGACCAAGCGGTTGCCCAGGCGTTGGCCTCACAAGCGGCCGTTTCTATCGTCAATGCTCGACTCTTTTCGCAGTCTGATGCCATTGCGGAGACGATGCATGAGCTTAAAACACCGCTGATGGCGATGACGGCCGCTACTGAAATGCTAGAAATGGACAGCCTTTCAGACGAACAGCGAGCACACGTACTCAAAACACTTAAACGTGAAACCCGTCGCCTGACCCTCATGACGCAAGACTTTTTAACATTGTCGCGGCTCGACTCCGGCCGCTTTCCATTAGATCTAACGGAAATTAATCCGATTGAATTGGCACAGGCAACAATGGACACGCTCGAAGCCCAAGCTGAAAACAAAGGGATCAAAATGAGCCTGGTTACGGCCGATAATAAAGCGTCTTATATTCTGGGCGATGTTAGTCGCTTGCAGCAGGTGCTCATTAACCTAATCAGCAATGCGATTAAGTTCAATCGGCCGAATGGCAAAGTGGCGGTGCGGGTCATTGATAAAGACAATAAAGTTTGGATCTCTGTAATTGATTCAGGCCGAGGAATTGATCCGATTGACATAGATCAGCTATTTGAGCGTTTTTATCGTGTGGCACATGGAAGCGAAGTTACTGAAGGGACGGGCTTGGGCCTTTCTATCGCTAAGAAGTTGGTTGAAGCCCATGATGGCCGCATAGAAGTTGAGAGTCAATTAGGTAAGGGGTCTGCGTTTCACTGCATCTTTCCTATTGTAGAAATAAACACAATCGGTTCAGAAACGGTTGTCTAAAACAATTAAATTCAGACTATTCACTTTCTTATTGTAGTCGGCCGACCGGGTAGCTATGATTAAGATAAAAGTGAACATAATTTAGGCGCTAGGCCTACTTAATATAAAAATGAAAAAAGAAAAAGTACTTATTATCGGATCAGGACCGGCCGGATTAACGGCCGCCATGTACACCGGCCGCGCAATGCTTGAGCCAGTTGTAATCGTTGGAGACCAGTTAGGTGGTCAAATCGCTCTTTCAAGCGAAGTAGAAAACTATCCAGGTTTCGACGAGGTTATTTCAGGTCAGGCACTCATCGATCATATGGTGAAACAGGCTGAGAAATTTGGGGCTAAACTGGTCTATGATCATGTCGTTGAAGTTGATACATCTAAAGGCTCTCCCTTTTACGTCAAAACGTACAAAGAAGAGTATGAAGTTGACGCGCTGATCATTACCGTAGGGGCATCTCCACGCAAGCTAGGCATTCCCGGTGAAGAAAAGTTCTGGGGACGTGGTGTCAGCACCTGTGGCACCTGCGACGGCTTTTTCTATCGCGACCGGCCAGTTGTGGTTATTGGTGGCGGCGACAGCGCTTTAGAAGAAGGGCTGTTCCTAACTAAATTTGCCAGCACGGTCAAAATCATCCATCGACGTGATGAATTGCGTGCAGGCCCTGTTTTGCAAAAGCGGGCACGAGCAAACGAAAAAATCTCATTTGTATGGGACACCGTTGCGGAAGAGGTTTTAGGTGATGAAGAAGTAACCGGTGTGCGCCTGAAAAACATAAAAACAGATGAAGTATCTGAAATGGCGACCGATGGCTTTTTCCTATTCATCGGCCATATCCCCAACGGCCAAATATTTGAAGGGCAAATTGAAATGGACGAAGAAGGGTATTTCATTACCGATGAGCTGATGCGCACCAATGTTGAGGGTGTGTTTGCGGCCGGTGAAATCCAAGACTCAATCTATCGCCAAGTAGCCACCTCTGTAGGCCAAGGCACCGCCGCAGCTATGTCAGCCGAACGTTGGCTGGCTGAACATGAATAGCGGCCTGTGACCAAGTGACCAGTGCGCTTCGCGCCAGTGATCAGTAACTTTTTCTACTGGTCGCCTCTGTGAAGCATACTGGTCACCCTTGCGTTTTAACCGCCTGCATCAATACGAGCCTTACGACAATCCTCTAAACCAATCTGCGCATTTTGTCCTCGTGTGCCATCTGTCCCCATTTCTTCAATGACCGTGTTAAATAGAGACTCTGCCGTATAGCCACTCTCATCTGACATCGGGGTAAAACAGAAGTCGGGGTTGGTACGATAGTAAGCAAATGCCAAATAGTTATAGTAGATCGAGGTTGATTCTGTGAGTGGAATACCTTCGTTCCGCCCCTGATCATAAGCGATTACAGCTTCTTCTAAGCGCGGAATCGCATTGTCATAGTTAAAGTTCTTGAAATAAGCAGCGCCTAAATGGGCTTTCGCCCGCACCAAATTTGTATCTAAATTAACCGCTTTTTCAAGCGTGGCTTCTGACTCAGCATATTGCCCAGCCAAAAAGTACATCCAACCTAAAGCATCATACAGCGCTGCATTATTTGGTGTTGCATCGATTTGGTCACGCAACGTCACAATCGCACGCTGGCGATTGTCAGTATAGAAATAACTATACGCAACCGCGAGCGATGCATCTAAATAAGCTGGGTTAATCTGGCGAGCCACTTCATAACTTTCAATCGCACGATCGTAATACCCCTGCGTTTCTAAAACAACGCCTCTGTAATAGTGCACCACTTCACTTTCAGTATCGAGAGCGATAGCCAAGTCGATTAAGTCGTTGGCCCGCTGATAGTTATCACGATCTTGCTGGATCAAGGCTCCAGCCTGAAGTGCGTACGCTACGGCCAGATTGCCATCTTTGCCAATGGCACGTTCGGCCGACTGAATCGCCCGTTCATACTGATTTAAAGCTAAATCACGTTCACCAATCTCAGCCAAACGTTCGCCGTTTTGTAAATAAGCTGAAGCCACAGCCACAAGCACATTTGCGTCATCAGGGGCGATAATACTGACTTGTTCAGCGACGTCTAACGCCTCTTCAGCATCCCCTTCAATTGTCAAAAGATCAATCAAATCAATATAGTAATTGGGGTTGTCTGAATCAAGCTGAATCGCTGTGCGATATGCTTGAATCGCCTTTTCAGAGTCACCGTCTCGGTTATATAAAGCGGCACTAAAAGCAAAAGACTCGGCCGAACGAGTCGGCTCAGGGGTCACAGTTGGAACAATGACATCAACAACCTGCTCTACATTTGAAAAGAGAAACATGGCGCCTACACCGGCAAAAAAGACCAAGATAAGGGTTAGGCAACTCGGGCCACCCCGACGTGGATAAGGTGATGGTGAACGATTTATGATCATATTTTAGATGCTAGATACTAGATGTTAGATATTGGTCAGTTTTTAACAACTAATCACCAACATCCAATGTCTATTTAAAGCTTTTCGCCCCCAGAAACAATTCCGCTACAATCTTTATTAGATGAAATCTGAAACAAAATTAGAGCTTGCCAACTGGCTTCCCCAGTTCGTAACCCCAGAACGATATAGCTTAATTAACAAAATCTTAGCGATGCGCACGCGACGCATTACGACTGTACTTGAAAACATCTTTCAACCGCACAATGCCAGCGCAGTTTTGCGCTCTTGCGATATTTTCGGTATTCAAGATGTGCATATTATCGAAGATGCTTACGAGTATACAGTGAATCCTGAGGTCGCAATGGGGGCATCTCGGTGGCTCACGCTGCACCGCTATGGTCAGCCCGAGCCATTGCCGGCAAAAGGGACGCGCGGCATGCGTGAGGCGGCCGAAGCGCGCAAAGCTTTAGCCACCAGCACGCCAGACTGTATCAATCAACTCAAGCGAAATGGGTACACGGTTGTTGCCACGTCTCTCCGGCCAGGGGCGGTTTCCCTGTACGACCTCCCCATCGACAAGCCGCTGGCGCTATGCTTCGGTACAGAAGAGACCGGACTCAGTGATGCGGCCCATGAGTTGGCCGATGTCTACATGACGATCCCGATGTTTGGCTTTACCCAAAGTTTTAACATCTCAGTTAGTGCAGCCCTATCTTTGCAACATTTGACACACAAATTACGCCAAGACACCCACGATTGGCAGCTATCGCAAGCAGAAGCGGCCGAAGTTCGGCTCGATTGGCTGATTAAATCTGCGACTAAAGGGGATGCACTGGTACGTCAATTTCTAAAAGATCGGGGAGAACCGATCCCAGAAGAGTTTATGCCAGAACCAGAAGCCGATGACTAATCACGCAATAGAGCAGTAGGTTAGTGATCGGTGGTTGGTCAAGCAAATTGTTTTCCATAAGTGATAAAATAACCGGATGGCAGAGAATGTGTGGGGAAAATCTTCAAGGTCGTTTAGCTGGGAAAAGCTGCTGGCAATTTTTATTTTATTGGCAGCATTTTTTTTGTATACTCACAACTTAACGGCCGAAGGTCTCTGGCGTGACGAGGGGCTGTCTTACACACGGGCCATGCAACCGGTGCTCCAAATATTTAAAGGGCAAAATATCGTTCAGGGGAACATTACACCAGACCTACACCCACCTGGCTACTTCTTGATGCTAAAAGCCGTCATCGCTTTAGCAGGCAAGAGTGAGTTTGTACTTCGCCTGCCGTCTGTATTTGCGGCCGTGCTGGCAGTGGCAACAGTCGGCCGCTTGGCCCATGATCTCATCACCCGCAAAGCGTTTGCCAGCCCGCTCTCCATGCTCGTCGTAGTTTCATCCCCATTTGTTTATTGGTACGCTCGCGAGACGCGCATGTACAGTTTGCTCATGCTGGGTGTGGCTCTTTTCTATTGGCGGCTGATGCTTTTGGTGAGAAAACAAAAGTCAGGCGAGGTGCGATTCACGGCCGACTGGCTACCTCTCATTTTGGCAGGATTATTATTGCTGGCGACCCACATCTCAGCAGTTTTTGTGATCGCATTTGCCATCTTGGTTCTATTCTTACGCATTCCCAGCCGCCAGTTGCAAATCCCTCTGGCTATTTTAGTCGCCATCGGAGTTGGGTTTGGCGCCTTAAGCCTAACAGAGTGGGGCATCAGCATGCTGTCAACCCAGTTTGATTTTTTTTCTCCCCGTCCATTTGGCAAACTTTTAGCAGAGACAACCACCACCTTTAGCTTAGGCGGGGCAATCCCACCTGATACCGTTAGGCCCCTATTTGCTTTCTTCATTCTTTTAGCGACCCTTGGTATCGTGCTACCTATTGTCACAAATGGGACAGCTACTGCCGAAAAAAGTTTAGACCTGCTGCTACCTACAGTTTTTGCGTTGCTTATTCCACTACTTCTCTTTTACATCGCATCCTTTATCCGCCCTGGCTATTCAAACCCCCGCCACCTAACTATATTGGCCATCCCGTGGTTTTTAACCATCTCCACTGGGATGCTGGCTGTTTATAAACGCTTGACAGTTGTGGGCATATTGTTGGGCTTAGGCGTGGTGCTGATTGGTGGTGGAACGATTGGTTCGCACATAACACAGCCCCCAATTATCAAAGACCAGCTGCGCGAAATGAACGTATTTTTAGATGACCGGGTTCTACCTGGCGACACGCTTTTGTTTCATCAACCAGCTTTGATGACGCCGTGGGAATATTATGAGGTCGAAAATATCAACACCATCGGATATCCGCGTTGGGCCGCTTTGCCGTATTCTGAGCTGGAGCTTGAATTTTTTCTGCGTGAGGCAGAAGTGTCTGATCGGATTTGGTTTGTCGATACTTTCGGCCGTGAAAGCAATATCAAGGATTGGCTGACAGAAAATTGGCAGGCGCAAAAAGGGGTAAACTTTGATGGAAGCTGGAAAAACCTCTCAGTCACGCTCTATTTGCCACCAGAGTCAAAATTAGGCACAACTGAAAACAGTCTAATCGATGAACCGCTTGAAAGCGGTGCGTTTACGCTTGATCGATTGATCGAAATCAATCAGCCGGTGAGCAACCGACATTATTGGGTAAACGCTGAGTGGTCGAGTACGGCCGCAGATGACGTTGTCTGCTTGGTCGTTGAAACCCAATCAAACGAATATATTGACGAAGATTGCCATCAACCGGAAACTCGCCCCGATATGACGAACACAATCGGATTTGGTCTTAATTTGCCACCCGGGCTACAAGATGAGACTTACCAGCTGCGCATTCGCGGCTCTGGCAAGCTATCCCGGCCGATTCCGATTACGGTTGCCCCAGCCCAGCTTGCGGCCGAAGATGCGGTTTATCAGCAGGGTGATTTTCTACTGTTTAAACCCCAGCCAATCGGCACCGACTTTTTCCCAGGCGGCTGGGTCACACTCAACGCCATCTGGCAATTGGCTAGTCCTAACGATGCGAGTCAGCCGCTAGAAACCGCTTGGCGACTGACCGACCGACGCCAGCAAAACGTCATCGATACAGTTGAATCGGTCGACGTGTCAGCTTTTGCGACAGGCCAACCGTTGCGGTTCCAACTGCCACCCGATGCCACCGGCACCTACCGACTCCAGCTACAGACAAATTCCGGCCGTTGGAAAACCGTGTCACAAATCGATGTGACCCAATGGCCGTTTGCGTCTCAATCACCTGAGAATGTGCTCTGGCCAAACGCTGATCATCAATTTGCTGAAGAGTTTTCTATCGATGGCTACCAGCTTGAAAGACATGATAATCAGCTAACGGTGACGCTTTTTTGGCAGGCTGATGACAAACCGGCAGACGATTGGGTTGTGTTTATCCACGTCGGTGAGCCGGGAACACCACCAGTGACGCAGACGGTCAATCGGCCGGACAACGGCACGCGGCCGACTGAAGGGTGGCGGCTGGGCGAGGTTATCAAAGACCCCCACACCGTCATCCTGCCAGCCGACTTAACGGCTGAACAGTCGAAAATCATGGTTGGACTGTATTTAGCCAGCGACCCATCGATACGTGCAGGCTTAACCGTAAATGACGACCCTAAAGCAGACAACATTCTTGTGATTGATGAGGTTCCCAACCCATGAGCCGAGATCGCTTTGAAACATCGGCCGTTTGGCTGCTGCTTGCCGTCTATTTTGCTTTAAGCGTCGGGATGCTGCTTAGCAATCCGCTGCTCGAAAGCCCCGATGAGTTGCTCAACTATGAGAATATGCGCTACATCATCAAGCATAAAGAACTACCGGTACTTCAACCGGGTGAGATGTCGAAGGCGCATCATCCACCGCTTTATTATCTGCTGGGAGCAGTGATCACCAGCCCGATTCCGGCTGAAAATCTCGATGCGATGGGCGAGAACATTAACAAGTTTTTCGGCTTTCGCACCTATGATTTCGGGGTAGATAATAAGAGCCAGTATTTACACGGCACAGCGGCCGAAGCTTGGCCTTGGCATGATGCCGCGTTGGCTCTCTACATTTTGCGCTTTGTTTCGATTCTAATGGGTGTTGGCGGCATTTTAGCCGTCTATAAAATCGGCCGCGCCCTATTTTCAGATCATGCACCTGCTCTAGTTGCCGCTGCTGTTGTGGCATTCAACCCGATGTACGTATACATCCAAAGCTCTGTCCACAACGATGCCCTAACCAACATGCTGGCAGCCTGCACGATTTTGAGCCTCGTCGTTTATTGGCAAAAGCCATCTATTAAACAAGCAGCCATTGTCGGAACGATTGCGGCTTTAGGCATTCTAACCAAAATCACCTTTTTGTTTTTAGGTCCGGTTGTTTTGATCGTCATGCTCGGCCGACACTTTATCCATCCTGAAGGGCGTGGAAATCGAGACTGGGCCGGTTTTGTTAAAAACCTTTTGGTCGCAGGCATCATCGTGGTGGCGCTGGCGGGATGGTGGTTTGTGCGTAATCAAATTTTGTACGGCGAACCGACCAGCATGGAGCTGCAGGCGTCGATCTGGCAACCCCGGCCGAACGCGCCAGATTGGGATGCGGCCGTGCGTGAGCTAAGCTATCTGCGTGATTCATTCTGGGGCGCATTTGGCTTTGGCCAAATTGTTTTCCCACGCTGGACATATACGATGATGAACAGCTTTGTTGTGGCAACGGTCGTGGGACTGGTCGTTTGGCTTTTGGGCTGGGGCAAGGTTGCTTTTAAAGAAAAATCCCAACGATGGCTGTTGGCACTTCTGCTGGTGGCACCGCTGACCGCTTTCGCCGCCACGTTTAGTCGTATGGCGGTCAGCGGCACCGCCAACTTCGGCCGCTATTTGTTCACCAGCTATGGGGTCTTAGCGATTTTAATCTCGCTGGGGCTGTACTCGCTCGTCGGCTTAATCTCTGGCGGAAAAAACAGCTTAGATCGGCCGTTTGCGCTTTTGCTTTCATTTGGACTGATCGGGTTAAATCTATTTGCGATTTTCGGCGTCGTCCGGCCGGTGTTTTCACCTCCACCCGTTTATGCCACAGCCGATCAAGTTTCGCCTCAAATCCCAATTGAAATTGAATTCCCCGGTGCCGCCAAGCTGCTTGGGTATTCGCTGGACTCAATGTCGGCCGTGCCAGGCCAACCGTTTACTGTCACGCTTTTTTGGCAAGAGGCGAACGGAGGCACCAACGAAAACTTTAGCGAGTTTGTGCAGCTGGTTTCAGCCGATGGGGAGCGCATCGCTGGACGAGATACGTTTCACGGTTTAGGTCGCTATCCGACCAGCAATTGGCAACCAAACGAGATTATTGCAGATAAAGTAACCCTATATTTGCCGGAGGAGATCGATTTAGGCCCGGCCGGATTACGGCTCAACATCGGCTTAAAAGATGAGATTGGGCAGGCTGTTCCGTTAGCCAATGGAGAAACAACCGTCTCGTTGGGATCAGTTCGCTTAGCACCACTGACAGAACAAGCCCTAAAAACACCCCTGTATACATTTGGTGATGCGATCAATTTAATTGAATTAAGCCAGCTAGCTGAGTCAGTTCAACTCGGAGAAACGCTCAATCTTGACTTTGTCTGGCAGTCGGCCGCACCTGTAGCTGATGATTATGTGGTGTTGATTCACTGGGTCAATCCAGGAGAAAATAGACCGATAGCAACCTTTGATGCTCCCGCTGACGTTAATTTCCCCACGAGCTTGTGGCGACCAAACGACACCATTGATGATCAGCGTATGCTCGAAGTTCCGGCCGATTTGCCGCCGGGCAAGTATCAGGTTCTCATCGGTCTTTATTACCAACGGTCTGATTCTGAGTTTCCACGCCTGCCAGTTAATGGTACGGCCGAAAATATAACGCCTGATAATGCGATTATCATCGGTGAAATCACCGTTGCCCAGTAGCAAAGATTTATGCTTGATTCAATAGAGAAACAACCCACAAAAACATTCTGGCTTATTGCCACTGCTTTTGTGCTGCTGGGTCTTATCTATTCATGGGCCACGCCACCCTTCGAATCGTCCGATGAGTACAAGCATTTCCCCGTCATACAGCATATTCAGCAAACGGGCGAGTTAGTCGTTCTGGACCCTGAAAATGAAGGCAAGTGGAAACAGGAAGGAGCACAGCCGCCGCTCTATTATTGGCTGATGGCGGCCGCCACGAGCTGGGTTGACACCGGCGACCTCGATCAGGTTCATATCGAAAACCGCCATGCGTTCATCGGCAATGCGGCCCAGATCAAAAACAAGAACCTACTGTTTCACGACCCGGAAGCTGAACGATTCCCATGGTCCGGCTCGATTTTGGCCGTCTATGTGATTCGGGTTTTGTCGATTGGCTTGGGCGTCGGGACGCTTTGGTTTGGCTGGCTGACCGGCCGCTTATTGCTCGACGAGAAAGGGGCATTGCTCGTCGTCGCACTGACGGCGTTTAATCCAATGTTTCTGTTTGTCAGCGCGGCTGTCAACAACGACTCCCTGTCTATCATGTTGGGGTCGGCCGGGCTATATTTGCTCATCAAGATTTGGCAGCGCCAGTCGGCCGGAAACAGGCCTTGGTGGGTTGACTACACCGTGCTGGGCATCATCTGTGGGCTAGCGATGTTGACCAAGCTAAGCCTCGCAACAGTCTTACTTCTGGCAGGGTTCGTCACAGCTCGAGGAATGCTTTTAGCTTGGCGCAAAAACAATCAGTTAAAAGAACTTTTGCAACCGGCGGCCCAAGGTCTACTCACATTAGCGATTACACTCGCATTCGTGGGTCCATGGCTTTTACGCAACCTGCGCTTATACGGAGATCTAACCGGATTAAGCGCCTTTATCGAGGTTCAGGGAACCCGTGATAATCCAACCATCTGGGGCGTTGACTGGATCGCTGAATTCGGTACGTTTTTCCGCTCGTTCTGGGGGCTGTTTGGCGGGGTGAACGTTTTTGCGCCACAGTGGTTTTATACCGTATGCAATCTTTTAGTTGTCATCGGCGTGATTGGTCTATTGCTCAAATTAACCAAAGGAAAACGAGACGCCAAGAGTGGCATCATTTTGCCAGTTTTGATGGTATTCGTCACGATG
>JBGCDP010000388.1:0-7566 GCA_045105475.1 Anaerolineae bacterium | reverse complement strand
CATTTTTTCTAAAACTGCGCCAATGTCAGGAGCGTCTGGATCATCATCTTCATAACGAATCCAGGCATCCTTCGGGGCCGGGGTGCGGAAAACGGCGACCGCATGCAACAATTGATTCTCGATTTTTGACAGTCGGCCGCGTAATCTATCCCACACTGGGGCTAGCCCCGGTGCAGTCGGCAAAGAGGCGATCGCCATGCCTAAGCTGGCTGTCACAACCGGATCGCTCGTCATGAAGAGTGCGACACACAAATTCATTAGGCGCGGATTTCCGGCCGTGTATTTCGCCAGCATATCGAGGTCATCAGGGCCGTATGGACACTGAATTTGCGTTAGCCAGTCTCCCATCTCTGCGTGTGAAAGTAGCTCGGGCGTATGGGTGACATTTCCTTCGATCATGACCCGATGGCCAATGAGCAAAAGGGGAACCCGGCCGGGTAGGTCGTTGAGCAATGTCAAAATCTGTTGGTGGCCTAGATTCGCCTGCTCCGGATACCCTTGATGGAGCATACCGATCTCATCAAAGCAGATGAGCGGCATTTCAGGCAGATCTTCAAGGTCGGCCCGGAGTAAGCCTTGGGCCAGTGACAAATCTTCGATCTTGCCATCGTCAGCAACAAGCTGCTGCCACAGGGCGGACGAGCCATGTTTGTTTAAAAAGTTTGCGAGGGCGAAGAGCAAGCTGTTGACGCTGTCGTTAAAGCCGGGTTGAATCGTGTACCAAAAGGTGTTTTGCGCTCCCCATCTATCCCGAATCATCGCCCCTAGCGTTGTTTTTCCGATACCACCGGAACCAACTAGATTAACCGTTTGCTTTTGCAACAGGCTGGCCCGACACTGCTCACGCAACCGTTCCCGGCCGACAATAACTTGCGGCAAGCGGGGGGATTCGAGCCGGATCGACGGCCGGAGCTTTTTAAGCAAAATCGTGCTCAAACGCTCAAGGGCATCTCGCAAATGGCGGTCATGTGTGGCTCGTGAAATATATAGGATGTCGTTGTAGATGGTGGACTGATTTTTCGGATGCGGCCGATAAATCCGTTTGAAGTAGTTTAGCTCCAGCAGGAAGAAGTCATATTTCCCCCCACGCCCCTGATCCATTTCATCTTCGACTTGGTCAACCAAATCTTCGTGGCGTTGCGGAACTGTTTCTCCCCATAAATGCCCGGCCGCCTGCCAAATTTGCTCGCTTAAAACAGCGCCCCAATCGGGGGTGCGCTCCACTTCTGGCTGATCATTTTCGGCCGCATCATTTTGATGCAAAAACCATGGTTCAGCCAGAGGTGAGTAATTTTGTAAAACTTGGGGCTCTTTGTGAAACTCTAGGGCCAGTTTGAGATGTTCTGTGAATGTTTTAGCGTTTTGAAATCGTTTCGCGACGCTGGCGGATTCCCGAGCCATTTTTTTCTTCTTTCCTTTTCTTGCACTTTACTCAGGCAACTTGAGAGAATAACTTTCTAGAACTATTTTCCAGCCGATCTGCGAACTTTTTCAACAGATTATTATTTCTTGGAGTTAGCCTTACCCCTGCACCAAGGGCGATTATAGCTGACTTAACTGTTTTTGGCTTTTGCGCAACGGCCTTCTTTTGGACTTAGTCGTTTCTACGGAGCTAACTTTTCTGAGTTGCGCCTGTGTAAACCGATAAGCTCTATTTCAATAATCCTAATTACATTTGGCCCGTTATTTGTTCAGGATCAGTTTGAAAATGGGCCGGTGATTTTTGTTGACGAAAATATTTCCATCGTTAAAATCCGCAAAATTTATTTCAGCAGAGGTGTTAATTCTTGCTCCATCTTGCAGTTTAGTCAGAAAATCCTAAGGGAGATTTGGCTTGTTGGACTTGGATAAGAGAGCCTGTTTTACGCCTTGGCAAGCAGTTAAATGTTACTTCCAAATTCATACAGAATTGGAAAGGAAAACCCCATGAAATTAGGATTAATTGGTATCGGAGAACTTGGTATAGCAGTGGCCAAAAACATGCTCAAAGCTGGGCATGAGCTAATGGTTTATGACACACGGCCGGAAATTGTGGCAGATTGTGTCAAACGTGGCGCGGCTGAGGCGAGCTCAGCGAGGGAACTTGCCCAGCAAGTTGAGGTCGTGCTCACTGCACTACCCACTCCGCCTGTTGTAGAAGATGTGATGGTTGGTAGTGGAGGCGTGCTCGAAGCGATGCAGCCCGGCAGCGTCTGGATCGATCACGGTACAACGGGAGGCGAACTGCTGATCAAACTGAATGAAATAGCGGCCGCGAAAGGGGTTGATGTGATTGAGGCTCCGGTAACCGGTGGAATCCCATTGGCGCATGAAGGGAGTATCACCGTTTTGGCTGGTACTACGCCAGAAGCGTTTGCCAAATACAAACATCTGCTTGATATTACGGGTGAACCGGTCTTGCATATGGGGCCAGTCGGCAGTGCCTCAGTGGTTAAAGTGATGACCAACATGTTGGCGTTTATCCATTTGTGGGCGCTTAACGAAGGGTTAATGTTTGCAACGGCGGCCGGTATCGACACCGGTGCCGCCTATGAGGCGATCAAGAATTCATGCGGCAACAGCTTTGTGGCGGAGACAGAAGGGGTGCCGATTATGACCGGCAGCTTTGACTATGGCTTTACGATGGAACTCGCCATGAAGGATATGAAGCTAACTGAAAAGCTCGCGGCCGAAAATAATGTTCCCTTATTGATGGGGGGCCTCGCGACCCAGGTCTTGCAACGGGGTGTGGCTAAATATGGCGAAAAAGCATGGTCAACCGGCATCGGCCGTTTGCTGGAAGATGAGATGGGGCTTGATCTACGGGCCGATGGGTATGAGACCGATACGCGTTGGGCCGAATATGAGAAGAAGTAGCCAGTAGACAGTCGTCTTCGACGAAGTGACCAGTGATCAGTTATATTTCACTGGTCACTAAACAGTAAAAAATGAGCGACTTAAACGATCTTTCAACCGACAAACGTGCTTTAGGCACTTGGATACGCGCATGGCAGCTAGCGGGCAATCGCTGGCCGCCTGAATCACGGGCGATTGCACATCAGATTGTAATGATGCTGACGCACCAGTTAGAGGAGTTGGGGCAAGGGGGCCTGTCGGCCGATGAGGCTTTTCTATTGGCTCGAGAGACGATGTCGCCTTTGCTGGCGCAACGCTTTTACACTGGTAGTGAGCAAGATATTGCGATTGAACGCATTCAAGAGGCGATGGAGTTTGTCTTAGAGGAAAACGGAAAATAGGCAAAAAAAAAGCCGCCGAAGCGACTTTTAGTTTCTGGTGGGCGATACAAGACTCGAACTTGTGACCTCATCGATGTCAACGATGCACTCTAACCAACTGAGCTAATCACCCTTGTTATTTGTGCAATTGGGTTACCCGAATTGCGGATCAGAATTATAAACACCGGCCGACTAAAATACAACCCTGAATCACGAATCAATATTTTCTTTAAAGACTAGTTGTTTTCTGGAAAGCGTAAACTATAAAACCAAAAGCCGACCCCGCCTAAAATCAGGATTGCGGCTGAGGTTAAAAAGAAAGTCTGATATCCGATTGATGCGATTAGGTACCCTCCACCAATCGCACCAGATGCCATACCGATGCCGTGGGTTGTGCCACCTAAGCCAGACATTGCTCCCCACCAAACCGGCTGCAAGATCGCTAGCCTGTACACATAGATTGTCGGTTTTGAGGCGGCCGCAAATACCATAAGCACAATGTAAAACAGTCCGACTAACCACCATTGAGTCGCAAGTCCCATTAGGGCTAATGCCCCGCCCATGCCTAAGATAGAGACGAAAAACACATTTGCATTACCCCAGCGGTCTGTCAGGGTCGGTGTGAGTAGCGCGGTTGGGATAGCTAAAAACAGACCGATAGAAGCGATTAACCCGATGGAGCTGACCGGGACTCCAAATACAGTGTCGAGATAGACGTTGTAAAAGCTGCGTGCAGCCATTTCTCCAGCCGCCCGAACCAGCATGATCAGGGCGAGCGGAATAAATAGTCCCCATGGGATCGGTTCTTGATGTGCATCGAGCTCCTTTTTGGATGCGATGCGCGAGTCGCTGGTTTGGAGCATCAGGTAAAACGCTGGGATAAACAGCACCGCACCTAACATCAAAGCGATGCGATAAGGGGCCGCTTCATCGAGCGAATAGCCGAAGTTGTTGGCAAAAAATGGGGGGAGCCAGCCGCCTGCCAAGCTGCCGAAAAAACCTGAGAGTGGAAAAAAACCGGTGCGTAGTGAATAGGCATGGGTCCGCTCAACTTCGGTGGTTTTGTCCATCATAAACAGGTTCCCGTTGACCCAATACAACGGCCCGCCAAATGAGGCGAGCATGGCGGCTCCGATAAGCCAAACTGACTGCCATGGTGCTGGGAAAAACTCTGCAAGTGGCAGTAGAAAATACCCTAAGCCGTAGCAGGCGAGCCCGGTTAATATTAGGCGACGAGTACCTAGGCGCAGGCTGAGCCATCCGGCCAAGAAGCTGATGGTGATAAAGGCGAACTGCCCGGCCGCGTTTACCCATCCGATAAATTCAGAGGCGTAGCCGAGGCGCAGTAGAAAGATGTTGAGCAGAACTGAGTAGACACCACTGGTGGCAAACCCGGCTAAAACGGCCGTCAATAAGTAGATACGGACGTCACGCTGGAGCTGTTTTAGAGCGTGGGTATAGGTGGAAAAAGCTGACATAACGGCCGATTATAGCTATGTGCTTGCCATTCTCCTGCGATAATATTTTATTTTAACGGCTTGATTATTCTCTAAAATGCATCGCCCTACATGGCCGGTTCTGGTTCTTCAAGCCACTGGAGCTTCCCCTCAAACGCTTTCGAGGCGGCTTGGAAACCCTTAGGTGAAACTGAGTCGATGAGGTGGTTCATCTGTCTTAGTTTTTTCAGCCGTTCGGCCGTTGAGCGGTAAGGCAGCCCTGTGACCACTGATAATTGATTCGCACTTTCGGCCAAACGCACGCGTACGGCTTTATAGCTATAAGTGCTTTTATATTCAACCACATCAACTGAGCGTTGCAGATAAATGTCCCGCAGCAGCCCGGTTAAGCGCTCGATGCCGACTTCCGCCAACAAATCATAGTTGCGGTGCAACGTTTTGAGGTATTGAAATGCTAAAATCCAATAATAATGGAGTTCTGCATCGGCTATTTTTGACTCAATCTTTCCCCACTGATCTATAAACTTTGACCTGCTGCCACTAAATTTAAAAATTTCCCCTTTAGGCCCCACCGCTGTTAATACACTTTGCTCACCCCGGCTATGCAGCCGCCAAACGAGCGCACGATCAAGAAGTTTATAGATTTGGCCAAAATCTCCGGCCGTATCGATAACAAAATCCCAATCGCTAAAAAAATCCTCATTATCTGATGACCGACTTCCAGTTAATTTCATGATTTTATTCGCTTTTTGAAAATTAAATTTGCTGAAGAGATTGTCCACAGTCTGGCGGTATTTTCAAGTAATTTTCAATAATAGTTTTCATATAGCGAGAATTATTAATTTTGCTAAAAACAAGGAGATAAAAAGAATCGATAAGCATTCTGTAGATTGCTCTAAAATCACCGCGCTAATTGATAAATAAAGTAAAGATAGCATTAAGAGGTTTAAGTTTGTCTAGAATTGACCGTAGTAAAATTAATGTGCAAGAGGAAGGATTTCAATTTACTCCGTTTCGGCCGAGTGCAGGCGATGAAATGCCCCTTAAGGCTGCAAGCTTAAAACCAGACGTTGAGCTTATATCTTTTGAACGCAACGGCGAGCGGCGGACGCTTCTCGCTAAAGACATGCACTATCATCATGTAGCGCAAGGGACATTGGCTGGAGAGCCTTATCTCGTCACATTCTGAGGCCCTTGCAATAGTGGCGTCGGTCTGACGCCGGTCATTGATGGGGAAATTCACTGGTTTGGTGTGGCAGGGCTTGTGAATGGATTGGCCGTTATGCGTGATGTAGAAAGTAACAGTTTGTGGGATCACATTACAGGAGAATGTTTTGAAGGTCCGCTAAAAGATCAAAAGATGGATTTTTGGGGGATAGATATGACAACGGTTGAGGCTGAACTGCTTAGCCATCCAGATGTGATTATGCTTCAATCTCCGGGAACCCCATTTTTGATGTCTACTGCCATGAATACGATAACCGGTACGAAGTTCATTAATAAAGAGAAAGGCAAGATAATGTTTCCTCCTGGTTTTCGCAAAACGATGAATGCTGAAATCGATTCACGTTTGCCAGAGGGTGAAAACGGTTTAGGGGTAATGGACGATACGTATCGGGCTAAATATTATCCGCTGAGTGTGATTCCCAAAGGGGGATCAATTGAAGATGAATGGATGGGACGCAGGCTCATTGTTGAGCGCGGCCCAATTGACGGGGCTCCGAAAGCACATTGGGCAGATGCGGCCGACCCTGATGATAAACCGATGCAGCTTCTTTCACGCTGGTACGGCTTTGCATTTACTTATCCAGCCTGTGAAATTTACACCCAATAGTTGCTATGCAGATTTTTGACGCAGATAAACCACTCTCTAAATCAAAACTGTGGGACATTCAGCGAGCTTACTTTTTAAACGCTGGAATGCAAGCTTGGCAAGATGATGTTGTGCCGCATCAGATTAGCTGTAACCCGTTTATGGCTCGAGCCTATGCTCAAGTTGCATTAGGCTATTTGCAGGATTATGCCGACAAGTTAGATAAGAATGAACCGATTTATCTGGTTGAGCTGGGTGCTGGCTCCGGCCGATTGTTGTTTCATTTCTTGAACCAGCTTTTGCCATTGCTCGAAACGGGTCAGATGGCAGACTTGAAATTCAAATTTGTGCTCACTGACTTTGTTCCGAAGATTGTGAAGTTTTGGCAAAGCCATCCTACCTTAAAACCTTTGGTTGAAGAAGGGGTACTTGATTTTGCCCTATTTGATGTGACAGACACGCGGCCGTTGGAACTCATTAACTCAGGTGAAACGTTATCCGTAGAGCGTGTCAAAAACCCGCTGATCTTGCTCGCTAACTACTTTTTCGACTCGATCCCGCAAGATAGCTTTGTGATTGAAGATGGGGAGTTGGCGGCGAATTTGTTGACCCTTTACTCAACCCAACCAGAATCTAATTTGGCTGATCCCAGCTTGTGGGAGCGTATGCAGTTGGCGTATGAAGCGATCCCGACAGATGAGGAACCGTATCCGGCCGATTTGTATAACGAAATCTTGGCTGATTACGAAGCCCAATTTCCAGACACAGCACTGACGTTTCCGAATGTTGGTCTCGATTGTTTAAGTTTTTGGAAACAATTTGGTGATGTGCTGCTGTTGACGGCCGACCGTGGTTATTCACAGGCTGAAGCGCTAATCGGGCAAGACGACCCACTACCGAATTTGCACGGCAGTTTCTCGATGATGGTTAATTATCATGCGATCAGTGAGTGGGTTGAACGGTCTGGCGGAACCGCGTTTGTGGCCCCTCACTATCAAGACAATGTGCAGACTTTGGCATATGTTTTAAGCCAGCCGACTAATGAGTTGACCCAAACACAGTTGGCCTTTGAGCAAGCCAT
>JBGCDP010000387.1:0-19596 GCA_045105475.1 Anaerolineae bacterium | reverse complement strand
TAACTCTAAACAAAAGCAATTTGGGATTGGTGTAGCTCCCTGCTCCTCGCTCCTCACTATTTATATCGAATTAACTAATCCCAATTGGGTGGCAACATGGCCGGGGAAAATTTTATCAATCGCGTGGCTATCCATCCGGCCAGTTAAGACCTCTGTTAGCACATCTCGATAATCAATTGTGATAGCAAGATCACCTTCAGCATCCAGCCCTTCTGGTTCGAGGCCGGGCCACTTAGCGTATACCTGCCCGCCGCGAACGCGGCCGCCCATCAAGAACATGACATTGCCGTGTCCGTGATCGGTGCCGCCGCTGCCGTTTTCGACCAGCGTCCGGCCGAATTCGCTCATGACCACGACGGTCACATTCCCCATGCGGTCTTGCAGGTCGGTGTAAAACGCCTGCAGGCCACGCCCTAAAATACTCATCAGTGTGCCAAACTCGCCGCCAACTGTGCCTTGCGCTTCGTGCGTGTCCCATCCGCCTAAATCAAGACAGGCGACTTCAAGCCCTACGTCTGCACGAATAATCTGAGCAATTTGCTTAAGCCCCATATGGAACTCATCTTCGTAATAGTTGGCCCCGTTAGCGGCCGTATAGCTGTTTGGATTCAGCCCTTTCACCGTTTCGAGTGTGTCAAAAACAAGTTTAGCTTGACTTCCGAGTAGATTTTGCGGATCAGCAGGAGCATCTGTCGTATATAACATTTGTAGCGAACGTTGTAGCCGTTTAAGCTCATCGTTCCGCCCTTTAAAGTGAAAATCTGCAATCGAGCGAATCGCTAGCGGTGAGATGGGGCCACGCAATGAAGTGGGTGCCATGAGTCCTATGCCGATAGCTCGAAAGGGTGAATCGTTGCGCTCGGCCGTTGTTTGTAAATGTCGGCCGATCCAACCGGTACCAATCGTTTTATTGCCCGGCACACCATATTCCATAAACTGCATCGCATCAAAATGGGACCGTGTCCCATCGGTTAGACCGGTTGCATGCACCACGGCCAAATCCCCTTCGTCCATGATGTCTTTAAGTGGGGCCAGCTCCGGGTGAAAGCCAAACTGCCCGTCGATGTCGATAGCGCTGCCTTCGCCGCTACCCGGTTCAGCCACGGCCGTTGTCAGCCGATTGTCGTAATAATGTCCCCCCTCAGAATAGGGGACGACGGCACTCAACCCATCCATGCCACCGCGTAAAAAGATGCACACTAACGTGTCATGATTGCCAGATACGTTGAGCTGATCGCGGAATGCCATGCGCGGCATCCAGCTTGGGAGCGCTGCTTGGCTCATGCCCAGAACCCCAGTAGCTCCGGCCGATTGTAGAAATTGTCGTCTGTTTAAATTGGTTGTCATGAGAGTTGTCTCCAATAGACCCGGCTGGTTTTTGAATCCAGTCGGGTCTTGAGCCTACCGCCATTGGTAATAAGGTGATGCGAACATCAACCCAAACGTCGATGCCATTTTTCGGGATAAAAGATTTGCTGTCATCGGCGTGTCTGCGTCATTTCCATCTGCTACGTAATCAATAAACTGATCACGGGCTGGGCCTGAAACTGGCGCACCCCATAAGCGCGTCGCAATCTGGTCAACCAGCTCGCCGGCCGTTTGTGGCTCACCGATATGTTGATGGATGCGGCTTATAATTCCCCAGCTGTCGTTCACATTTTCATGAGCCACATGGGTTATATGCATGGCTGAATTCCAGCGATTGAGCAATCCGCCTGTGTTGATCCAGGCCCCAGCCACATCAGGGTATCCATTGGGCGGATGCCATCCGTGTGGATAGTGGCCCAGCTGAGCCAACATTTCTTCAATCGAATACCAGTTGGTCACATCGTTCTGGGTGGCTCGAAAGATAGCGACAGCGTATTCAAACGGCCGCATATATTTTTCTCCGGCCGACTGTTGAAATTCGGCCGACAGTAGAATATGACGCAACACCTCTTTGATATCTCCTCCGGTGCTTTGCCAAACTTGGGTGGCGCTATTGATCAGTGACACAGGTGGCTGATCAGAAACAAACCGTCGGCATAGTTTTGTGGTGACAAATCGAGCCGTATTCGGATGACGGGCAACGAGGCTCAGAACATGCAGTCCGTCTTCGATACCACGCCCGGCCGGAAAGCTTTTGCCTAAAATAAACTTGCTGTCTGTATCATGCCGATCTAAATCAAAGTAAAAGCCATCCTTGGTGCCAGGATGGGTTGTCCAACCGGTTAAAGCTCTGGCAACCTCCCGAATATCTTCTTCCGTATAAGCCCCATCTACCCCAAGCGTATGAAGCTCGAGCAATTCCCGAGCGTAATTTTCGTTAGGGGCTTCTTTTTCGCTGACCGCATTGTCGAGGTAAACCAGCATCGCGGGATGGCGGGCTGAGGCGATCAGGATGTCTTTAAACTTGCCAAGAGCGTGTTTACGCAACACATTGCGTTCAAAAAGTAGTAGTTCAGCGTTGTAGTCAGTTTCATCTGAAATATTGAAGTGATCCCTCCAGAAGTCGATAACTCGCTCCAATAGCTGCTGGTCGCTATAGACCGCTTGGGTAAAAACCCCTTGCCGGATGCGCATCGCAATCTCATAGTCGTTGCCGCTAAATGCATCATACAGCTCTCGTCGGGTCATACTCCAAACTGGCTGAAGCCGCATCGCCTGATCAAGCGTGCTGTTGTCTATTTGGTCAGGGTTAAGCTGTTCGTCTAGCCATGCTTCCCGGCCGATGCTCTGTGCATAAGTCAACATGTCTGGGGTAATTCCCCACGTTGCCCGTTGAAGCAATAGCTGTGTCGGATCAACATCGGTCAACCTTTGAGTCTGAGCTGCAGCTTGAACCATTACCGTTGGGGAACTATTCGTCTGAGCTAGTTGTTGAAAAAATGAGCGTCTGGTTGATTGCATGAGTACCTCGTGTGCGTTTAAACCCCAGATGGTTGACAACATCTGGGGTCTGATCTCTCTTGAAATTACGAATTCATGTTGTCGGCGAGCCAGTCTTGGAATGTAGCGACACGGGTGTAAACACCATAGCTGCCAGCTAATCCACAACCGTCACCCCAGCTAACGACACCAACTTGTACAGGGGTGCCGTCTTCTTGAGTAACAAGCGGCCCACCGCTGTCTCCACTGCATGAGTCTTTGCCACCTTCTTTTTCACCAGCACATAGCACGCTGTTATTGATGTCATCTCCATAGCCGATTTTGCAAGTCTCATTTGAGACGATTTCAGTGGTGACATCATGCATTTTGTCAGGGCTTGACTCTGAAAATTCCTGTAGAATGCCCCAGCCCGACACGGTAACGTCTATACCTGCATCATCAAGATGCCCTGTTGTCGTGTTGTTTGCTAAGGCCACGATCTGACCTTTTGTAGCCGGACGGCTAAGCTTGATCAGGGCGATGTCAGCGTTTTCGTCTCGACCGCTGGTGTAGGCATCATGGGTGATGATTTGAGAAGCAGGGATTCGTTCACCTGCATCGCTGCTAAGTACGTCCCGGCCGATGACGATGTCAACTTCGCTGGCGTTTGTCGCTTCGACACAATGGGCGGCCGTTAAAATCCACTCTGGTGCAATGAGCGAACCGCCACAAAATTGCCCGTTATATGCATTTGATTCACTGCTATCAACAAGGGCCACCGTTGAAGGGTGTTCGCCAGCGTCGGCCGGAACTTTCCCCGTTGTTGAGGCTTCACGTTCAGCGATTTCTTCCTCACTCATATCCTCGAATGGGTCGTAATCTTCGTCGTCTTCGTAATCCTCAAAATCATCGAAGTCGCTATAGTCATCTTGGAACTCAGAATCATCTTCCCAGAAGTCATCATCAAAATCGCCTGAATCCCAGTAATCATCGCCGAACTCAGAATCATCTTCCCAGCCGGTGAATTCACCCGGCGGGACATCGTAATACCAGCCGTCTTCATGTAAGTACCAGGTGATGCCGTCTTCATCGACAAATGAGTCTTCGTCGAAGTCACCATAGTCATCATCTTGACGAAAATCACGGGTGATCGTGTTTGAGATAGAGGTTAGGTTGGAGGTCGCACCTGCACCGTCTGCAGATACGATTGCGGCCGTCAAAAAGGCCGCGAGGATTGCCAATAATGGTATGAGTCCTATTTTCTTGTTCATTTTGTCCTTAAATAAAATAAATAGTTGGCCGATTAGCGATTGCTGTTCGGCCGGAATAAATTGATAGACAAAAGATATAAAAAACGGGAATTTTTAGATATGGAAATAGGCTATGCGGTTATTTTGCGGGGATAAGTGGTAAAAGGGCTTTTGGCTGCCAGCTATCGGCTCTGAATGGCTAATAACTCAACGCTGACAGTTAATGCTCTTAACTTACAAGCTCAATTCGATTGGCTAACTCAAAGAGCATAACACTGGTGGCTCCCCAGATTTTATGCTCATTAAACGTAAAGTAGGGGACGATGATTTTGCCAAATCCAAAGTCTTGCTCAGACTTGTCACGATTGGCTTCGTCTAAAAAGTGGGTGTGTGGAATTTCGAGGATGGTTTCAACTTCGGCCGGACTCGGGACATACTCCGGTCGTGTGTCTGCCCACGCGGCAAAGCAGTGAACATAAAAGCGAGAGGGGGGAATGTAAAGTGGATCGATGCGGCCGACGATAGAAAATTTGTCAGCGGCAACCCCGATCTCTTCCCAAGTTTCACGTATCGCCGTCTGTTCAAACGTCTCACCCTCATCCATGCGGCCGCCGGGGAAGGCGATTTGGCCAGGGTGATTGCGCATATTGGTTGGCCGTTTGAGTAAGATGACATTGAGATCATCATCGGCCGGGTAAAAGATTGCAAGCACAGCTCCTAAGCGATGTTCGGCCGGGGGTGGTGCTAGCGCCCGGTCAGAGGGGACCATCGGTAGCCGTACAGGAATCGGGTCAAAGTCAGGCAAGTTTAAGGCGTGCTTCAGTTGTTCGCGAGTGATAGACATTCGGCAATTGTCCACTGATCTGGTCTAAAAACAAAACAGGCCGCCCATTTTAAATGAGCGGCCTGTTTTGTTTTTATTAAATAATAAATGGGTGATTTATGATTTAGGGAAAATATATCCAGTACCACGACGTGAAACCACATAATATGGTTTTGAGTGATCCCGTTCGATCTTGCGGCGGAGACGATGGACATGCACGTGCAAACGGTCTTCGAACGCTGTTTCAAGTGGCCAAATCCGGCGTAGCAAGAAGTCAGTTGTTACCGTTTTACCCGCATTACGGATGAGGATATAGAGGATTTTGGTTTCGGTAGGTGTCATCGAAACGTCTTTGCCTTCTACAATGACTTTGCGACTGGAGAAATCAACGGTCAAAAAGTCGTCGATTTTCACTTCGGGGTCCAATGTATAAGCGAAGTCACCCATGCGAAGCAATACGCGACGGATACGGGCTAGAAGTTCGTTCGGCCGGAATGGCTTTACGACATAATCTTCCGCATACATCTCGATCCCTTTTACAATCGTGTCTTCTTCATTGATGGCGGTGAGCATGATCACTGGCACATCGCTGAACTCATGTAGAGCTTTGCAGAATTCAAACCCATTCATCATCGGCATATTCAAGTCAACCAAAGCCAAGTGGGGGAGTCCCATCCGGCGAATAACGGTTAAAGCTTCTTGCCCAGATGTAGCTGTCATGACCTGATAACCATCACGCTCAAGAGTAAGCTTGACGATTTGCAGGGTTTGTTCATTGTCATCTACTGCGAGAATCCTTTGGATTCCGGAATTAGCATCGTGTTGCATATGTTTGTATCCTTATGTTTAGCTATCCCAAAAAAATGATTTTTTAAATATGACTCTTGAAAATGGCTGTGTCATGTGAACGGCCGAAAAATAATCTAATAGATTAATGAGTTTGAATAAAATCTCAACCTTTCGGACCGTAAGATAAGAATATCCCAATGTAATTCTAATGTCATCCCCTTATTTGGGGTTGGTCGTGAAAATTAGGTCAAATTAACCATGACCACTGGTTTTCAACCGTAAGAAGGTGCCACTATTCTCGCAAAATTTATGGAGAACATTGTATTCTTACTGACATGTCTCCATTTTTGACCAAAGCTTCCCGAATAATCCTCAAAACTTTTGGCTGGACCTTAGTTGGTAAACCTCCATTAGAGAAAAAATTTATGTGCTTAGCCGCACCCCATACCTCTTTATGGGACGGGCTATGGATGGTGATTGCGGCCTTTAGCTTAGGCTTTCGGCCGGACTTTCTCGTGAAATCTGTCTATGCTGAAGGAATCTTCGGCCGATGGGTATTGTGGGCAGGGGGTATCCCCGTTTTGGCAGGAGCAGGTGCCAACAAAGTTGCTGAAGTTGTCAATATGGTCAATAAACAAGACGAAGTCCGTTTACTTTTAGCACCGGCCGGAACGCGCAGCAAACGGGATAGCTGGCGAAGTGGCTTCTACCATATCGCCAAGGGAACCGAGCTACCGATCTATCTAGCTTTCTTAGATTTTGGGACACGCACATTGGGGCTTAGCGATTCACCGATTCTCTTATCGGGCGATATTAAAGCTGATATGGATCAGATTCGTGAATTCTATGCGGGCATGCAGGGCAAACATCCTGAAAAGACAACAGCTATGACCATTCGTGAAGAAAATGAGGCTGCGGCCGAAAGCTAGCTGGTGTAGTATATTTTTTGTTTAATTGATTGCCAGTTGGTCAGCCTTTGCTAAAATTTTTGCCTATGTGTGAGCTACAAAATTTTTCAACCCAATTGGACTAAACTAAAATTTTCTTATGACACTTTCAAATTCTGTGACCGAAACCCAGCATAAACATGTCACCATTCGTGACTTTTTGGATAAAGATGTTTCTGAAGAGATGGTTACTGCTATTCTAAAAGCTGCTCGCAGAGCACCCACCAGCAGTAATGCGCAAACATATAGCGTTGTTGTAGTGCGTAATCCAGAGACAAAAGCCAAGCTTGCTGAACTGGCGGGGAATCAAGCACATGTTGCGACATGCCCTGTCTTTTTCGCTTTTTGTGCCGACACCAGTCGGCTGGCGGCCGCCTGTAAAATGCATGGGACAGAACTGGTTCAAGGAACCGAGACGATGCTGGTGTCATCGGTTGATGCGGCTTTGGTCGGTATGTCGGCCAATACGGCGGCTGAATCATTCGGATTAGGGGCTGTCATGATTGGCGGCATGCGCAATCATCCAGAAGATGTTGCTAAGCTGCTTGGGTTGCCTAGTGGCGCTTACGTTGTGTTTGGGATGTGCTTGGGCTGGCCAAATGAAGAAACACGGCCTGCTCAGAAAGCCCGCCTAGCTGATGAATTAGTTGTTCATTATGAAACATATAGCCAAGAAGATCCGGCCGAAAAGCTGGCTGAATACGACAAAACTTTAGCTGACCATTATGATGTTTATGGCAATAAGCATGAGTCGGCTTGGACCGGGCCCATTGCCAATCGATTGAGTAAAGCGCGCCGGACTAATTTACGGCCGGAACTTGAGCGCTTAGGCTTTAAATTTGAATAAATTAAGTGGGGCCTGCATATGCCTTTGCTACTGATAAACGGTTAAATCCAGATCTGGAAAAAGCTCTAACTGTCGGCCGGTTGGTTCGATAATATTGCTGACGCCCACACCGATTAGCCTAAGTTTCTCTCCTTCCCAAAAACTATCAAAAATCGCCGTTGCCAAACGTTCAATTTCACGAGCTGAATCGATGCCGTTTTCAACGCTTCGCTGCCGTGTAAACGTTGTAAAGTCAAGCCAGCGGAATTTGAGCTGCACCGTATGGGCGATTAAGTTTTTCCGTTTTAACGATTTCGAGATCGATTCTGACATTATGCGCATTTGATCACACAAGTAATCACGATCATCGACATCATTGTTAAACGTATTTTCTTGGCTGATACTTTTCGATTGCCCTGATTCAGACTCAACCTTTCGATTGTCTATCCCCTTGGCTCGACGTTGGAGTGACTCCGCCTGATTTTTAAAGCTAAGCTGTAACGAATTGAAATCGTAATCGGCCAACTGCCCACATGTTTCGATATTGAATGCGGCTAGCTTCGAGGCCGTCACCGGCCCAATGCCTGAAATCGCCCGTACCGGCAACGGCGCCATAAACGTCTCTTCATCTCCAGGTAAGATAATCGTACATCCTTCTGGCTTGTCATAGTCAGAGGCGATTTTAGCCACGAGCTTGCTGGTCGCTAGGCCAACAGATGCGGGGCACTTGGTTAAGAACTTTACCTTTTCACGCATGATCAGGGCCACGGTTTCAGGATCAGGGTGATCCGATACATCGATGTAAGCTTCATCAACGCTCATTTTTTCGACAGGTCCGTACTCATCGAGCACGTCCATGACGGCCGCAGATGTTTCTTTGATGAGGTTCCAATTGTGACGTACAAATTTGATGTTTGGGCAAAGTCTCAAGGCTCGGCTGCTGGGCATAGCAGAATGGACTCCAAACTGGCGTGCTTCATAACTGGCGCTTGCGACAACCCCTCGGCCAGATGGATTGCCACCTACCGCAATTGGCTTGCCACGATCTTCTGGGTTTTCAAGAAGATGTACGTTGACAAAAAAGGCGTCCATATCTAAATGAACAATTGCGCGCGACCAGATCATAAGTTCCAATTATACCTGAAAGGCTAATGGGAAGATATGTTAAGAACCGATTCAAACAGTGAAAAGCTATTTTAAAACTTAGCGAGATTAGATCAACCAATTGGGTTGGGGTTGGGATAATATATGGATGATCGCACCCACTTGCTGTTGCTATTTTTGAGCCAGTGTTTTTAAAAAGCTCAGCGTCTCATCCAAGTCGGTGCATATTTGATTGGCTTGTTGTGCTTTTTCTGGAGAAGGGGGAAAACGAGAGTCAGGGACGTTAATCGTAAACATACCTGCGGATACACCCGCTAAGACACCATTGCCAGAATCTTCTAAGACCACGCAATTTTCAGGTGCAACCCCTAATCTTTTAGCCGTTTCGATGTAAATGGCAGGGTCAGGCTTGCCTTTGCCAACTTCATCAGCCGCCAGTGTGAACTCAAACATACCGCTTAAAGCTGGATCGGCCGCGACCACATCGATCAAGCGCCGTGGAGAACCAGAAGCAATCGCGGTGGGGAAGTTTTCATTAGCCCATTGAATCAGCTCTAACGCACCTTTAAAGAATGGAATCTGTTCCGCATAAAGCTCTTCCATAGCGCTTAAAACCCGCTCTACAACTTCATCGGATGAAATCGTGAGGTTCAACCGCTCGATCATATACGTTGTCCATTCTTCGGTGCTGGTTCCCATCACATGATGGTGGTCAGCAGTTGTCCACGCAATGCCTTGCTCGTTTGCCATTTTGATGCGAGCTTCATTCCATACCGGCTCTGAATCGATCAGAAGCCCATCCATATCAAAAATAATCGCTTTAATTTTCATAATCTTTTTTAATTGGGTTTTAAAAAGAAAAGACCCACAAAATTTATAACTTTGCGGGTCTTTTAACTGTTTTATCCAAGCTTCTGATCTGATCTAGTCAGCCGCTGCCAAGATATTTCTTTTCTCTTCGACACTCTCTAACAGACCGGTAAATGCTTGGGCAAATTTTGAAACACCTTCATTTAAAAGTTTGTCGGTAACATCTTCGATATTAATTCCGGCCGCTTTCAAAATCCCCATTTCAATGCTGGCGCGTTGCACAGCCACAACTGTGGTATCGACTTTCCCGTGATCAAGAAACGCTTCAAACGTATGCGGAGGAGCCGTGTTGACGGTATCTGGACCAATAAGATTGTCGATATACATCGTATCTGGGTAGCTTGGATCTTTGGTGCCGGTGCTGGCCCAAAGCGGCCGTTGGGCATTTGCACCTGCGCGCATTAGTTTTTCCCAACGAGGGCTGTTGAATATTTGCTGGAATTTCCCATAAGCCATTTTAGCATTTGCGATACCCGCTTTGCCGACTAGCCCTGGTTTGTCCATATCAGTTAGCTGTTTGTCGATAACTGAGTCAACCCGGCTCACAAAGAAGGAAGCGACCGAATGAACATCGCTAATATCATAGCCCGCTTCTAGGCGCGCTTCTAACCCTTCAATATAGGCTTCAGCAACGATTTCATACGCAGTTGTTGAGAAAAGCAGGGTCACGTTGATGTTGATGCCTTCCGCTACTAGCTGACGGATCGCTGCGATGCCATCAGGTGTTGCCGGAACTTTGATCATCACGTTCGGCCGATCAAGGATCTGCCAAAAGCGGCGGGCTGCTTCTATGGTTGCATCGGTATCATGGGCTAGGCTTGGGCTAACCTCAAGTGAAACATAGCCATCTTTCCCCAATGTGCCGTCATAAACTGGACGTAATAAGTCGGCCGTACGGCCGATATCTGCAAATGCGAGCGATTCATAAACCGCCTCAGCCGAGGCATCTTTTGGTGCTGCTAAAATGTCTTTGTCATAGTCTGAAGTCTTGGCGATAGCTTTTTCAAAAATAGAAGGGTTTGAGGTGACTCCACGTACACCTTTCGCGATTAGAGCTTCCATTTCTCCAGAGTCGAGTAATGCACGTGAGATATTATCGTACCAAATCGATGTTCCTCTTGACGCCAATTTTTCCAGTTTTTTCGACATGAATATTTCCTTGTTTAGCTAATTAGACTGGATATCCAAGCGAGTATAACCATGCTAATCGCCAGTCTTGTAGGCCTGTATTTTTAAATAAAAGGGATAAGGGAAGCACTATTATACCCTGAATTGGCCAATTACGCTGGCTATAGATACGTTGTTCGAGCTACTGTTAATAAATCTTGGTTTTTTATGCGGTCTAGAAATTAAGTTAAGCGAGTGCTGGTAAGAAAATGTCAAAACGGGTCCCAAATCCAACTTTTGAAAAGACCTGAATTGTGCCGCCATGCGCTTCAATTAGCGTTTTTGCAATGGCTAGCCCCAAGCCCGATTCTCCACTGTTTTGTTGGCGTGACTCATCAACTCGATACAACCGATCAAATACACGGGGTAAAACATCTTCCGGTATACCTTCACCGCTATCTTCAACACTTAGTAGAATCCCTTTGGAATTTCTGCGGCTCTTGAGATGGATCGACCCTTTCTCTGGCGTATGGCGTAAGGCGTTGTTGACCAAGTTGCCTAAAACCTGTGCTAATCGCTCTTCGTCTCCCTCGATAGGGGGAAGTTCATTATCAATACTAGCTTCTATATGGATGTTTTTCTTTTCTGCTTGCAGCTTAAATGTCGCTATGGTTCTGTCGATGAGACCTTGTGGGTCAACCCGTTGAAAATTAAGCGGCAGTTCCCCTGCATCTGCTTGGGACAGGGTGCGTAGATCGGTAATCAAATGTTGTAGGTGTTCAATCTCTGAGTAAATCGTATCAAAGCGGGCTGGAGTAGGTGACAAGACTTCATCTCGCATCGATTCGACATACCCTGCGATAACGGCCAATGGTGAGCGTAAATCATGCGCGATGTCGGCCGTCATTTGCCGCCGCTGCTGGCGTGATTTAGCTAAATCTGCACTCATCTGGTTAAAAGCGTGCGCTAATTCACCCACTTCATCTTCCGTTTCGATTTCTATGACCTGGTCGAAATCTTCGGCCGCCATGAGCTTGCTGACTTCAGTTAAGCGGGTAAGCGGACCAACAATGTTTTTAGAGATAAAAAAGCCCACCAAGCCTGCCAACGAAAGGGCAAAAATTGACCCGATCCCAAAAGCGATGTTTGAGCGATAAATGTAATTGGCTTCAGCCGGAGTTCGTCTGTTGCGATTCGTGCTTAAAAGTACATACGCAACTGTTTCAGAATTGACCAAAACCGGCCGAAACTCTTCCGGAAATGGAAGAGCAACCGTATCCCCTTTTTCAAAGTCTGGTGGCATTGGCAGAATAATCTCCCCATCGACGCTCGCTAACCCTAGCACTGACTCGCGGGGAGGTGGTGGTGGAGGCTCAACCCTGCCATTTCCCCTATTTGCATTATTTTGCTCTCGTCGCTCTCTTTGCTTATCCAGATCTTCAAGGAACGCCTTTTCAAATCCAGCGAACTCACCATTTTTTTCATAATAATCGACTACCTTTTCTTCCAACGAATTCGCGGCCTGTAATCGCAATAAATTTCTAACATCGCTGGTTAAATTCCAGCGTGTAAAAATTGTTAAGGATAGGGTGATGAGTAGGGCGATGGCGGCATAGGAAAGAATAAGCTTGAGGCGAATTGAACGCTTGATATAAGATATCATAGAGGAATTTTATGGCCTTGTTTTTAGTCTAGGAGCTTCATGAACATGAGACCTTGAGCTAGAGGCGGTTCTTAATGGCGAGCCATACGATAGCCCACTCCAAATACTGTTTCGATATAGATAGGATTGGCTGCATCCGGTTCGATCTTGGCGCGTAGATTTCGAATATGAACATTAATCGTTTTTTCTTCGCCCGTATACCCATCTTCAGCTAACAAATCTAGCAGGGTTTCACGATTGAAAACACGCTCTGGCGTGCGTAAAAATATGTGGAGAAGATTGAATTCAGTGGGAGTTAGGCTGATAGGATAGTTGTCGATTGTGACTTCACGCCGGTCAGGATCAAGCTGTAGTTCACCCGAACGTAAGATCGGAGTCGTTGTCGAAACGATATTTTCTGTCCGGCGGAGTAAGGCACGTATCCGAGCGTGTAATTCCTTCATTCGAAAAGGCTTAACCACATAGTCGTCTGCGCCTAATTCTAAGCCCAGAACGGTATCAGTTTCTTCTTCTTTGGCTGTGAGCACAATAATCGGGGTTGATGATTCTCGTCGATAGGTTGACATGAATTGAAAGCCATCCATTTCAGGCATCATCAGATCAAGCAAAATAAGGTCTGGTTTTTCATGTCGAGCAGCAAACAGTCCTTCCCGGCCGTTGTTGGCTAAGAAAATCTGATACCCTTGCTCTTCAAGGTATTCACGTAGGAGCTGGCGGACATTGGCTTTATCGTCGACGACAAGAATTGTTTTCATGGATTAAATCGCTGTGAATGTTGAATAATGGCTGACGATTATATCCCCTCAAAGGGAACCTCGTTAAACAAAGGATTGAATCGTCAGTTGGATAGGAATAGGGTGAGACAACATCGTTATTTATTTTAATTTCCGTTCCTACGCATTAGTTTACCATTCATCGCCTGTGGATAAAGTAAAAGATGTTGTTTGAGTGAGTTGGCGCAATATGGCACGTGCTAACTCCGAATCAGTCATCGTCACAAAGTCGGCCGTGTCAAAAAGGGCACCTAATTCGCGTGTTACCGTAACCGTAGTCATCTGTTGTCCATCCGCAAAACTTACTACGTCATCTAGCGGATGGACTTGCCCCCATGCCAGAGCCGTATCGATATCGAACGATCCACTTTCGCCCGTTGCTGTATTTTGCCAAGATCCTGCTATGGTTAGCGAGGGTAACCCGGTTGAAGTTTGACCCGATACCACATAGTGAGCTTGGCAGTAGCTGGCACCTAGATCATTGATGGCTGAGGTTTCTGTTGATATTGGCTGAGTTAATGATTCAATAAATGGGCCAGATATGAGGGTTGGGTCGACGGTGTCACCATGCCCGGCAGAGGCTACATTGACCAAGCTAAAGGCCTGTGTCGTTTGGCTTTCTATACAATCGACCAGCTGGACGGTGGCTGACGTCAACGAGCCTTCTGTGAGTGTAACCCGGTAGCCTGTTTCAGTTTCGGCCGACCAACTGGATTCATCATCAGCAAAAACCGCTTTGCCAAGGTTCCAATCTAAAATATAGCGCACTGAACCACTTCCTACAGGTGGAACATAGACAGTCGGTGTGACGCTGGCTTGATTAAGGTTTTGAGTTGTGGTCTCAGTTTGCTGAGGTGCAGAATCGATGCAGGCGGTTATAAACATACTAACCATGATGATTAGCAAAATGAGGAGAGGGAGTTGTATCGACCGCTTGGGAAACCAGTACATGTTTCAAATTATGTACAAATTTCCCAAGCGGGTATTTAGATCTGATTTAGATTTAGTTTAGAGGCTGTTGTTAATTAGCTTTGCTGGGCTAATTTGGAAGCCTGCCGCTGCTGTTTTTTTGCTTGGCGAGGTAGATAGATAACGGCCAAGAGCAAGATGGCCGAGAATATAAATCCAATCGTGTTGATTAAGTTGTAACCACCCATTGCAAACAGCCAGCCGACTGAAAGGCTCGCTGTACCGGCCGCCACAGAGACGAATGTTTCGGCAATTCCTTGCATCTGTCCACGTTCTGATTGGGCCAATGAATTGGAGAGTAAGGAAGAGCCCGCCACAAATGCAAAGTTCCAGCCTAAGCCTAACAAAAACAGCCCTAGTGCTAGTAAAACAACGTTGGTCGCAAATGCAGAAACAACGGTTGAGAGGGCTAAAACGACGGCGCCCGCCAAAATCATGTTGAGTCGGCCGACTTTATCGATTAAAAAGCCAGAAAAAATTGAGATCCCAAACATGCCCAGTGTGTGGAACATGATGACCCGAGCAACCGCAGATGCCATCTCGTCTTCGTTAAAGGGAAGGTTTAGCCCCGACTTCATGTGAACGGCCGTAATAACCATCACGAGCGTCATGACAAAATAGCCTAAAGTCATTGAGAGGACTGAAAGCTGAACCATCGGTTGGCTAAAGATTTCTTGCCACGAGCGTGCTTCTCCCTTTGACTCAATACTGTCAGGATTCTCTTCACGTTCTTCATCTGCAATCTGTTCTCCGATTTCGCGAGGATCGGGGCGTAAAAAGATGAAGGTGATGATTGAGGCTACAGCCATCATCACGGCTGCCACTAAGAATGGACCAGAGTCAGCCGGTAACCCTATCGCTTGAACCCAGCCACGCGAAACAGACACAAGGTTGGGGCCTAAGACAGAGCCAACCGTTCCGGCAAAAACAATCGCCCCGATGACAGTCGCACGCCGGTTGAGTGGGAAGATCTCAGCAACGATAAAGCGGCTCTGATCCCCAGCGGTGCGTGATACACCGATCATAAATGATGCAAGTAGAAACAGCAGATAGCTTTGCGTTACGATTGCCACAATCGCGATGACACCGCCTGCCACGAATCCAAGGTAGCCGGTTGCTAGAGCAACCCGTCGCCCCATACGATCCATAAGCAGCCCAAATGGATAGGCGACTAATGCTCGGGCAACCAAAACGACCGTGTTGGGAACACCTGCTTGGCTGTCACTCCCGCTCAAAGAGACGGCTAGGATGGGGGTGAGCACGAATGCGGTGATGAAGCTAGCTGAAAATAAACTTTGGGCCAGAAAGATGATTCCAGCTAAGCGATACTGTGTTTGTGTGGTGACTTTTTCCATAAAAGAACTTTATCCTTTTGAAAAAGATATGGCGATAGTTAACGCGTAATGCTGACGATTTCAACACTTAGTTGTTTTAAGCTTTAGAAATCGAAGATTCTGGCGATGAAAATAAGGTGGATGTACACTTCTCGAATGGCAACGATTTTCAATAAAAAGCGCATTGTTTTAGGGGTAACCGGCTCAATTGCCTGTTACAAGATTGTCGATTTAGCGTCAAAGCTGACCCAACAAGGGGCTGAAGTTGATGTGATTTTGACCCAATCGGCCGCAAAGTTTGTGTCGGCCTTGGCATTCCAATCGGTCACCGGCCGGCCGGTTTATACCGATATGTGGGACGACAGAGAACATGTGCAGCATGTCAATCTGGGCGAATCGGCTGACCTAATGTTGGTGGCTCCGGCAACGGCCAATACGCTGGCTAAGCTGGCCCATGGTATTGCTGATAATCTGCTCACGCTTACCGCTATCGGCCTGCGTGGCCCGCTTGTGGTGGCTCCGGCCATGGATGGCGGCATGTATGCGCATCCGGCGACAGTTGCAAATGTTGAAACATTGCACGGCCGTGGGGTTCGTTTTATTGGCCCGGCCGAAGGGCGCATGGCATCTGGGCTAACGGGCAAAGGGCGTATGGTTGAGCCGCAGGCGATACTGGCGGCACTTCGGCCGATTTTGGGGCGGGATGGGATGCTGGCGGGGCGCAAAGTGGTTGTCACGGCCGGACCGACTCGGGAAAAGATCGACCCGGTCCGCTTTATCACCAATCGCTCCACCGGTAAGCAGGGGGTTGCGCTGGCGCAGGCCGCCATCGATGCTGGGGCCGATGTGACCTTGATTTTGGGGCCGGTAGCCGTTGCCCCGCCCGAAGAATCAACCGTCATCAATGTGACGTCGACCCTCGATATGCATGGTGCGACGGTGAAGGCCTGTGTTGATGCTGATATTTTGCTGATGGCGGCCGCCGTTTCTGACTTTACGCCTTCGACCACGTCTGACCAAAAAATAAAGAAGACCCAGGCCGAAGAGTGGGGGATGGCGATTGGGCTTGAACGAACGCTTGATATTTTGCAGGGGATAAAAGAACGGCGTGAAGCATCAGGATTCCCAAAAGTGGTTTTGGGCTTTGCGGCCGAGACGCAGGATGCTTTCAAATACGGCCGGGATAAACTCATCCGCAAGGGGCTAGACTTTATTGCGATCAATGATGTGACCGCGCCAGGTGCGGGATTTGGTGTCAGTACCAACCGGGTCACATTACTTGATGCAGATGGGCTGGTCGCAAAATTCCCGCTGCAATCAAAAGCTGAGGTGGCTGAGCAGATTATTGTGCGTGTCGCTGAAGAACTTTTTTAACTTATACAAAAATAACTAATATCTGAAAAGGAACATATGGAACATAGAGACCTTGGGGAGCCGGTGGCGATTGGCCGTACGGCCGATATTCATAAATGGGGAGAAGGAACAGTTGTGAAGCTTTATCATGATTGGTTCCAGTTTGAATGGATTCAGGGTGAAGCGACGCGCTCTCGTGAAGTTGGGAAACTTGATTTTCCAATTCCGAAGGTAGGAGAGATGGTCAAGGTTAACGGCCGTAATGGCTTAATCTTCGAGCATTTAGACGGTCAAAACATGTTAGCGAATTTGAAAGAGACTCCAGAACGTTTGCCCGATTTTGCAAAGCGTTTAGCAAAACTGCATCTTGATCTTCATCAAGTAGATGAGCAGTTAGACTTGCCCACGCAGCACGGAAAACTCGAACATAACATTAGGCGGGCCGCTCCACTTTCGGCTGAGCAAAAAGAAAAATTAGTTGGTTTGCTTCACCAAATGCCCAAAAAAAGCCAAGTGTGTCATGGAGATTTCCATCCAGGAAATATCGTTGTAACCGCCAATGGAGAAGCGATTGTGGATTGGAATGACTGCTCGATGGGAAACCCTATTGCTGATGTGGCCCGCTCATCAATCTTGTTTTTGGGAGGTATAACAGGAAACGAAGTGCCAGACCCTGCATTCGAGAAGCTGGTGACGGAATGTCATGATCAATATTTGGCACACTACTTTGCTTTTTCTGGGGTAGGCGAAGCCGGGAAAGATGAGTATAAGCGTTGGTTGCCGATTATCGCTGGGGCAAGGCTGGCTGAAGGAATTACTACTTTAGAGCCATGGTTGCTTTCAGAAGTTGAAAAAATTAATCACATGGGGTAGATTGAATTTAGACAGGAGTTAGTTGATGACAAAGATAACTGCTGAACAATTGGGCGATGAATTTGAAGGATTTCGAGCTCAGCTTAAGTCCTTTATTCTGCGGATGACGACGAGCGTGGAAGACAGTGAAGACATTGTCCAAGAGGCTTTTATTAAAGCGTATGCCAAGCTCGACACATTTCGCGGCGAGTCATCGCTGAAAACTTGGGTTTTTGCGATTGCTTCTAATTTGGCACGAGATTATTTGCGTGCTAAAAAGCGTTGGCCGGAAAATGTGACAGACATTTGTCGTGAAGCGGCATTAAGCAATCCTGAATTCTTTCAAGGGGCGATGCAGATTCGCCAAACGTCACCCCAAGGGCATTTTGCAATTAAGGAGCACATCGCTTTTTGTTTTACCTGTGTTTCAAAATCGTTGCCGTTGGAACAGCAGTTAACGATATTTCTGAAAGAGGTTTACAGCTTTAAGGTCAAAGAGATCGCTGTGATTATGAGCCAGTCAGACGCGATGGTGAAATATTACTTGCGCTTAGGGCGTAGTAAAATGGTTGAGGTGTTTGATCGTCGCTGTTCGCTGATTAATAAAGAGGGGATTTGCCATCAGTGTACGGAGCTCAACGGAATCTTTAACCCGAAGCAGAATCAGGAAGAAGAGTTGGTCAAGATCAAGATGGTGCGTGACGCGGCCGACAAGAGCAAAGAAGAGCTGTTTGATCTGCGCATGAAAATTCTTGAGGAGTTGGACCCGTTTGAATCGGCCGCGGCCGAGCTGCAGCTGGCTCATTTGGAGCATAATCGACAGGTGATGGAGAAGCATCTTGAGGATGATTAGATTGATTTGGTCCAATACCCTATCATTTTTCACACGGCAATCGTCTAAATAAGTAGAGGGCTAAAAACCCTCCAATTTATTTAAAAAAGCTCAAATTGGAGACTAGAGGAAAAAATTATGTCGAAAAACCCAAATGGAAAAGCAACTACTGTCAAAGAAACATTTAGCCGCGAAACGTCAGTCGCTGTCTCAATTCAAGCGGACCCAACGATTGTTTGGAACTTGTTGACGAATGCGGCCG
Source organism: Anaerolineae bacterium (assembly GCA_045105475.1). Taxonomy (GTDB): domain Bacteria; phylum Chloroflexota; class Anaerolineae; order Promineifilales; family Promineifilaceae; genus WTJY01. Next base: position 995 of record JBGCDP010000387.1, on the reverse strand, counting down.
ATATGCCGAGGTGGAACTCAACCGTGACTTCTTTAGAAGGCATAATTAAGTTGGGAGAAACGGTTCAGCTTAAATCAATTTTAGATGACAAGCGGGTGTTTAAGTTGAAAGTAAAAGAATTTGAACCTACAAAACGTTTGGTGTGGGGCGACCGTCAGGGGAATCGGGTTTATACGATCACGCCCAGCGGCGAAGGGAACGTCGTTTTTTCAATGGTTGAGAAAATCGGAGGGCTGATGTTCCCACTGTACGCTAAATATATTCCTGAATTCGATGAGTCGTTTGAGCAATATGCGGCCGATCTCAAAAAAGAGGCTGAGCTTATTCAAAACTCCGGAGCTTAAGTAGCCCAAAACTTTCACCGTCAACGATTAACTGAACCCAGACAAGTTTTTAAAAATTTGTCTGGGTTTTATTTTTGTAATAAAGAATCGATTTTAATTGTTATCTATCAAATCTTCGGCAAACTCAGCTTTCAGATTTTTAAACTCATCAAGATTTAGTTAACAAACCTTTCAAACCGCCAAATTAAATATGACCAATAAAACATTGTTTTCCCCTTTTAAAACTGAAAAGCTCGAACTTCAGAACCGTATCGTGATGGCGCCTATGACGCGCCAATATTCCCCTGGCAATGTGCCCAATGAGCTAAATATCGCTTATTACGCACGTAGAGCCGAGCACGGTGTGGGGCTGATTGTGACTGAGGGGACCTGTGTGGGGCATAAAGGGGCTAACGGTTATGAAAACGTTCCGTTTTTCTATGGTGAAGAAGCTTTAGAAGGATGGCGTCAGGTAGCGGCCGCAGTGCATGCGTTTGGCGGAAAGATTATGCCGCAGCTGTGGCATGTGGGTGCGATTCGTAAAGATGAAGGGCAAGAGCCTGATCCCGCAGTGCCGGGATACAGCCCTTCAGGTTTGATTAAGCCCGGCCGTGAGCGAGGTGTTGCGATGACTGAGCAAGATTGCGCTGACGTCATTGAGGCGTTTGCACA
>JBGCDP010000386.1:0-7311 GCA_045105475.1 Anaerolineae bacterium | reverse complement strand
CTGGTAATTGCTCAACCAATTCATCAATCGGCAACGGATTAAGCCCGACCTGTGCTTCACCCTCTTTTTCAGCTTCATAAGCCAACTGCACAATGCCGATGTCATTGCGGATACGCTCTTTTAAGTTGTCGATGCGCGTTTCGCTCGAGGTGAGCGCGATTTTTTCATTGGTGTAGCGGGTTTCAATTTGCTGCACCGCTTTGCGCATGACGGCTAAATTCCCTTCAAGATGACGAATCTCACGCATTTTTGTTTTTTGCGTTTCACGCAGTGGAGCCAGCTTGTCGTTTAGCTCTTTCATCTCTGCTTCAAATTTTTCTAGGTCTTTGGCCGCGGCCGGGATTTCCATTTTGAGCAACGCCATCGACCATTCTTTGCGCCGATTTTTGAGCCGTTCAAGCTGAGTCTCCAGCTGCCCCAATGTTGCGCGGCGTGAATCGACGATGGCCCGACGGCCGTCCATAATCGAACGAGACGCCTGCACCTGCTGCTTCAGCTGATCCCGCTGCTGTTCCGCTTCACCCACAGGTAGAGCGGCTAATGCTTCGCGTGCTTTACCTAGGTTGGATTCCACGACGACAACCTTTTCGCGCGCGGCCGCAATGTCAGCCCGGTTCTTCTCGATGCGTTCTGTCAGCGTCGTAATTTCTTGCTGACGGCCGGAATTCTGCCGTTCGATAAACTTTTTCTGCTGCTCAACTCGGTCAAGATCACGCTGGGCACGATTGACCCGCTGCTCCGCCTCTTGCACCAAATTGCCCAGACGCCGCCGCTCTTTCTGCTCACCCTCAAGCTCTTTGTTGAGATCACGCACTTCTTTTTGAAGAGTCGCTACCAAGTTGTCCAAGTCACCAAAGGCATCTTGTTTATTGTCAAACGTCTCTTGCGCTTCACGGAACTCGTTTTCACGTGCTACGGCGCTGTTACGCACATCCAGGCGAGGGAGTTCAACCCATCCACCACCACCGGTTGCATGGGCGATCAACCCATCTTTGCTAACCGCTGTAAAGCCGTTAGGCAGGCTTTGTGCGGCCGTATACGCATCTTTCCCCGTTTCAACAACCAAAATACCGCTGAGCATTTGGCCGACCAACTCTTTTTTACCTTTGGCCGCTTTGACCAACTCGTTGGCCCAACCTGTTGCCCCTTTAGGCAAAGATGGCTGATCAACAGTCGATTTGTCAGCTTGGAGAACCAAATCTAGCGATTCGCTCGTTTTCCGGCCGCTGACGATGCGCCACAGGTTTTCTTCATCGGGCACGATGACGGCCGACAAGCGGCTTTGCAACGCCAATTCAATCGGCAAACTCACATCGGCCGGGATCGTCAAGAATTCAGATAATCGGCCGATCACCTCAATGTCATCACCAAAGCTCGCCTCTTTTTGGCGCATGCGATCAAGCATTTCGACTTTGGCTTGCAAACTCGCGATCTCACGGTTCGCCTGATTCAGCTTTTTACGTGAACCATCTAACTCACGCCGTTTGGCCTTGATCGTTTTTTCTAGCTCACGCTCTTTGTCGCGAATCGTCTGCCGACTTTCTGTTAGCTCGGCCGTTTTTGATTTGGCACTACCAACGGCACTCAAGAACTTTTCACCATCTTTGGCGAGCGTGACAAGATTGTTGTCCCCATCTCCACCTTGAGCCTGTTTTTGAATGTCAGCCAGACGTTCTTCAAGCTGCCCCAGCTGCCCTTCTCGTTGAGCCAGCAGATTGCCTGTTTCACGCTCTTCTCGCTCAAGTTTGTTGACTTGGTTGCGTGCCGCGTTAATTTTTTCTTGCTGCCCCTTAAAGCTTTTTTCAAACGTTTGCAGCGTGCCCCGTTGGCTATCCCAAGCCGATTGGACCTCTTTGAGCTCGCCTGTTGCTGAATCGAGTTCGATTTGGGCCGCTTTCTGCTGCTCTTCAAGCATCGGCACATCTTCTTTCGTTTCAGCCAGCTGCCGTTCGAGTGAGGCGCGTCGTTCTGTTAGGATAGCGACCTCGCGGCGAACCCGCTCTAGCACTTCGCGCACTTCTTCACGCCGTACATCAATTTCTTGGATGGCGGTTTCCGCTTCGTGGAGCTTTTCTTTGGCGTCGTCTGCGACTTCCTGCTCTTTGATCATGGCGGTCCGTTCTTTGTTCCAAGCTTTCTCAGCCCCGGCCGCTTCTTCCCGTTTGACCTGTAAGCCGACTTTCGCTTTTTCCCACTGAAAGCCATACCAAATACGCAGCATCTCTTTTAGATCAGTTTGGACCAGATGATAGTTTTCGGCTCGGTCGGCTTGCCGTTTGAGCGACTTCATGCGTGGCCCAAGCTCACCTAAAATGTCATGGACCCGCTGCAAATTCCGCTGGGTATCTTGTAGTTTGCGCAACGTAGAAGCACGTCGGCTTTTGTAGTGGCTAATCCCGGCCGCTTCTTCGAACAGCGCACGTCGTTCGTCCGCTTTCAAAGATAACGCCCGATCGATCAACCCCTGGCCGATAATCGTATAAGTTTGTTCTGAGAGCCCCGCTCCAGCCAGTAGCTCCGAAATGTCTTTGAGACGCACCTTTTGGCCGTTGAGCAAATACTCGTTCTCGCCCGAGCGGTAAGCGCGGCGGCAAATCTCAACCTCAGCATAGTCGATGGGGAGCCAGCCGGTTTCATTGTCGAGCGTTAACACCGCTTGAGCCAATCCTGCCCGGGCGCGTGATTTGCTCCCTGAGAAGATCATGTCGGTGGTGCGTTTACCACGCAGCGTACTGTAGCTTTGCTCACCCAAACACCAGCGAATGGCATCGGCGACGTTGCTCTTGCCACTGCCGTTTGGTCCAACGACGGCCGTGATGCCACCCTCAAAAGAAAATTCTGTTTTACTGGCGAAGGTTTTGTATCCTTGCAGAACGAGTTTTTTTAGCTTCATGTTTTAGCTTCAACGAAATTTGCGTTTTACAGACTAATCGGGCATGTAAACAACGGCCTAAATGGTCACTGCTTGATGCGCAACGCTTCATTGTATCATTCTGCTGTTTGATTGACTAAAATAGCCGTGCAAGGCTCCCTAACTAAGCCTTGACTACTAAAACTGTTCGACCTGTTTTCCTTCAAGTTGAAGATACGCAAGCGTAAATGAGGCGGAACGAAAGCTAACATAAATCGCGTTGATAACGGCCGCAACGACAATCGCTGCGAGGACGCCCACACCCAACAAACTAAATGCACCAACTCCTGGTGTATTTCCATTGATAAGTGCAGATATGACGGGCCAACCGCTGGCAAACAAAATCGGAACAAACACGACGGTTGAAACAATCCCGATAATAAAACCGATCACAACATACATGACAGCTAGAAGCAAAATTTCGGCCGGTTGACGTTTAAGAATTTCCCACCCATATTTGAGAGATTCCATCGGTTCCATTCCTTTAAAGACGATACCTCTCTGGCCGATTGGGTAGATCAGGCTCGTAATTACATTGTACGGAACCAGTAGGCATATTAAGCAGATAAACGGAATTGCAATGAAACCGATTGCCGCAAATACCTCATCTGCGTTGCCCCCACCACTTCTCATAATCGGAATGATTGTGAGTGCGCCAGCCACCAAGGCGAGAATGATCACGATAAAAGGAATAATGAATAGGATGAGTTGGGTTAAGAAAAACTTCATCATAAACGACCGGCCGTCTGCAAATGCTTTTCTAAAATTGGTTTTTACTCCGGTTTCTAAATCAGAAACGGCTTGAATCATGCCGGCCTCAGCAATCAAACGGATAAACCACAATACAAGTCTAACAATAAGTAGCACGCACGTTACGGCGATGACAGCACCAATGATGCCAGGAATGATCGATTCAAGATTTGACGGGTCAAAGCCAAATTCGCGACCCATTTCCGCAAGGGCATCTTCAATATCTCCACTCCCGCTAAATCCACCACCACCGAAAGTGCCGGGGTTAATATTACCGGTTGATTGGAAATTAAAATTGCTCCCACCCGCACTACCACCTAAGGCAGCTAAGAATCCTAAAATATAGAGAAATTTGTTGTTCCAAGTATGTAGAAACCCGCGTTTAAAAATATCGCCGTAGTCCATTTTCACTCCGTAAATTTTGATAGGGATTGAAGATAGGGAGCTGAGTTTAATCAACTATTTTTGCCCCTGCCTTCTTGTCTCTATTTAATCGTTATTCCCATTCAATCGTGCCGGGTGGTTTCGATGTAATGTCGTAGGTAACTCGGTTAATGCCGCGCACTTCATTCACAATACGTCGACTCACCTCAGAAAGTAGCTCGTAATCTAATCTTGCCCAATCGGCCGTCATGAAATCTTCTGTCGAAACGGCCCGGAGTGCGACCACTTCTTCATAGGTCCGCTGATCCCCCATCACCCCGACGCTTTTGACAGGGAGCAATACCGCAAATGCTTGTGCCGTCGTTCCGCGTAGCATGCCAGCTTTGCGTAATGCGCTAGTAAAGATGTGGTCAGCCCTACGTAATTTTTCAAGTCGCTCCCATGTGATTTCACCCAAACAACGAATAGCTAATCCCGGCCCTGGAAACGGCTGACGCCAAACGATTTCGTCTGGCAGGCCTAACGCTGTGCCGATATTGCGTACCTCGTCTTTGAACAGCCAACGGAGGGGTTCGACCAGTTCGAATTCCATGTCGTCGGGCAAGCCACCTACATTGTGGTGGGTTTTGATGGTGTGGGCTTCCGGCCGATCTGCGGCCGCACTTTCGATGACGTCTGGGTAAATCGTTCCTTGCGCCAAAAAGCCGATCTTGCCAGCTTCAGCCAGCTTATTCGCCTCACGCTCAAAAATACGGACAAATTTATTGCCGATAATTTTCCGTTTTTGCTCTGGTTCAGTGACTCCTGCAAGATCGTCTAGATACTCTTCGATGGCGTTGACCGGGATCATATTCATTCCCAGCTGTTTTTGGAACGTTTCAATCACTTGCTCTGCTTCGCCGAAGCGCAACATGCCATGGTCCACAAAGACAGAGACGAGTTGTTCCCCAATCGCTTTATGGATCAGTGCCCCTGCAACCGCACTGTCAACGCCGCCGCTTAGCCCTAGCAAGACCCGGCCGCCGCCGACTTGGGCACGAATTGCATCGACCTGCTCTTGAATAAAGTTTTCGGCCGTCCAGTCTGGATTCGCCCTACAAACGTCTAAAACAAAGTTGCCTAAAATTTGGCTCCCTTTAGGTGTATGTACCACTTCAGGGTGAAATTGGACGCAATAATAATTTTTGTCTTTGTTGACGGCGGCCGCAAATGGAGCATTATCGGTGGCAGCAACTGAATTAAAGCCACTAGGCAATTTCTCAACCTTGTCTCCATGGCTCATCCAAACTTGAATATCATCCGCATCGATGCCATTAAAAATAGGGCAAGTTGGGTCGGTGATTTGCACTTGTGCTCGGCCGAACTCTTTCTCTTCGCTTCCGGCGACACGGCCGCCTAACGCATGGGCCAATAGCTGCATGCCGTAGCAGATGCCCAAGACAGGAACGCCACTTTCAAGTACATATTTAGGCAGGGTTGGTGCGCCATCTGCATAGACGCTTTCTGGGCCACCGCTCAAAATGATCCCTTTAGGATTGAGCGCCATGATGCGCTCGGCCGGTGTCCGCCATGAAAAAAGCTCGCAAAATACATTCGATTCACGAACTCGGCGAGCGATCAGTTGTGAATATTGGGAACCGTAATCTAGAACGACAATCGTATCGTGTGACATAAGAAGAAAGAGTTATGAGAAAAGAGATTAGAGGCAAGGCTCCTACTCTGATCTGGCAATCTACAGATTAAACATTTGAATGATCAAGTGGGAGGGAGGGGCGTTACAGCTATGTAACTTGCCAAGCATATGTCGGCGAAACTAATTGTAACACCCTGATTAAGAATTGCATGGTTCCCTTGTTAAGCGGTGCGCTTTTGTTACCATATTTTTTATTATGGAAAAGTCACATTCAAACAGATCCCCGTTGGTTTTATTTCTTGATGAATACAGCTATTACATGGTGCTCGTTGTTGCCTTAGTTGCGACGTTGGGTAGCCTTTATTTTAGTGAGGTGAGGCATTTTGAACCGTGCCGGTACTGTTGGTTCCAGCGCATCTTCATGTATCCGATTGCGATCCTTGCGCTTGTGGGTGTCATTAAGCAGGATGAGTATCTGCCCAACTATGTATTGCCTCTATCTTTAATTGGCATGTGCATTTCGATCTATCATGTATTGATCCAAAATGGCATTGTTGTGGAATCCTCCGGTTGTACATCAGTTCTGTGTTCGCTTAAATATATTAACTGGCTCGGTTTTATCTCGATTCCGGTTTTAGCAGGCACCGCATTTCTGATCATTAATGTCTTGATGTTTGTAAGCTGGCGTTTGGCCCAACAAGAAGGATAGAAAGGAGTTAATCGACCTTATCTATTTGTTTTGTTCAGGGCTTCGTCTGCGGCCGTACGTCTCTTTAAATGTAACTTTTTAACAGATGCCAAAACGGACTTCAAACTTGATCTAAGCGATAACCCAAAACATGTTTAGAATCGGAGAATTTTCCCAAATCGCGCAAGTCTCAGGCCACCTGCTTCGCCATTATGACGATATCGGGTTGCTAAAACCTGCTCACGTCGATGAATGGACAAAATATCGTCATTACAGCGCATCACAGTTAGCTGATCTCAATCGGATCATGGCCCTCAAAGATTTGGGGCTTTCTCTCGACGAGATTGGTGCAGTCCTATCTGACAATATTTCACCAGATGAGATGCGTACAATGCTTGTTGATCAAAAATCTAAAATTGAAACGATGATTCAGGCGGAAATCGCTCGCCTACACCGTGTGGAGGCTCGACTCCATCAAGTTGAAAATGAAAAAGATGGGCATTTAGACATTGTGGTCAAACAGATTCCGCCACAGCTCTATCTTGCGGCCGATTGTCGTATGCGATTTTTAGATGATGGTCCTAATGTTGTACGGGCCATCACAAGCCATGTTGAGTCAGCCATAAAAGCCAAGCAGCTCAAGCATTTTACCGCCATCTTTCCACATGATAATTACAAAGATGAGGATGTAAACCTTGAGGCTGGTGTTGTCTTGGCGAAGCCGACTACCCAAGAGCTAGAAATTGAGAATATCGGGACGCTGGCGATGAGAGAGCTGCCTGAGGTGGAGCAGATGGCAACGCTGGTGCAGCATGAAGAGCACCATATTATGTTTCAGGCGTATGAGGGAGCCGGTAAATGGATTGAGGCCAATAATTATAAAATTTCAGGCCCAATCAGAAAGCTGTATATCACACAACCTGATCTAAATAATAAAGATAGAGC
>JBGCDP010000385.1:0-15562 GCA_045105475.1 Anaerolineae bacterium | reverse complement strand
GGTGTGTTTGCTGTCATCTATGGCTTCCCAGCTTTTGGCACTCTTGCACTGACCGGCGGAGAACTGTCTATTGGTGGTGTTGCTTTGGCCTTGGTTGTCTTGTTTGCACTGCTAGGTCGCAAAGCGATCCCACAGCCAGCTATTTAGCGATTTGCGCTGCAACGGATCGGCCGATGTAGATTGCACCATCTAAGTATCCACCTTCAACCGGTGACGCTTCGGTTGTTGCCCACCACAAACGGCCGTCCATCTGGGGTGTATGAAATAGCGGGTGGCCATAGCGCGGATGCTGTTGGGCTATCGCTCGATCTGGGTCATTTGAATTGGTTGTAAATGGCTCATTTTCCCAATTCGTTTCAGCATAATTCAACGGCTCACCCGCTTCTGCCCCAAAAAGGCGAATGGCTTGCTGAATGACAGCGGCTTGTCGATCTGCGGCCGACAGCATGCGCCACACCGGCTGATTTCCAATCCATCCAAATAAAGCGCCAACTGGCAGTTGCTCTGAATCGGCTGGAGATGCATCGTGAAACTGTTGAACCGGCCCTTCGTAGCTAATTGCCATCCCTGAAATATTTTTTTCACGCCAGAAAGGGGTTTTGTAGACGAGCGATACTTTCATCGCTTCACCCATCCAAGTTGGGGTTTGCTGCATTACCTGTGATAAGTCGCTTGGTAACGCGGGGGTGTACTCGATTGTCGTGGCCGCCAGATGTGGGGGGAGGGTTACAAGCACGTTTTTTGCTTGCCAAATCGTTCTTTGTCCACCGGATATGGTAATGACTTCGATGCCATCGGCCGATTGTCTGATTGATTCGGCCGCATGGCTCAAATGCAACGAATTTGGGTCAACAAGATTGGCCAAGGCATCAATTAGTGACATTACCCCGCCGGCAATGCGGTGTGAAACAGGTTGCTCCCAATTAGGGGTAAATCGCTGAGGCGGAGAGCCACGTTGTTCAAAAAACGAATCTCCGTCTTCATACTGCTGAAAATGGTCCAATTCAAGTTCGTGTAGCAGTCCGATTATGTTTTGCTGATGCCCCCAGAACCATGTCGGCCCCAAATCAAAACGGCCACCGTTACTGGGCACGCTGTGTATTCGACCGCCGATGCGATCTCGCGCTTCGAGAATGGCAAGGCTTTTGCCCGCTTGGTGCAAATAAGCCGCGGCCGTCAACCCTGAAAGCCCTGCTCCGATAATGATGACATCAACTGTTTTTGATTTTTGCATATGAGTGGTTTAAATAATTCTTGGCCAGGCTGTATTTATACATCTATCTACTGAGAGATAGGGGAGATGCAAACAAACTCTTAACATATATCATCAAGGCTGTTTGGTTAACTTTCGCTTCATTGGTGATTCTCAATATAATGGCAGTGTTGATTTGGAGAGATTAAGTTTTATGCACCTTTGTTTGTTTTACACACAACCAGAAGAATTATGGGCACAGTGCCAAAATCAAATTGCTGATGCGAGCCCTACTGCACGCTGGCTCTATGTGGCAGACGAACATTCGGCCGAACTCGTTCACCACCAACTTATTGATGCACATATAAGCGGGGAGGTGCTCGATTCGATTGGAACGAGCTTCCGAGCGTCACAGATTCGTATTCCTGCATTGATCTTCGCTTTAACCCAGCGGATAGAAGCTCAGCTACTAAATTGCACCCACGTTTTGTTATTTGTTGAAATGAGTTGGGCGATTCGTACGCCATCTGGTGCCGTTTATCTTCGAGAATATGAAGCTGAGATTGAGCGCCTAACCGAACAACTTCCGTTAACGGTCGTTTGTCTTTATAACCAGAAGATTATGCTAGACCGGCAATTGATGCTTGGCATGCATGCTCATCGTCATCTGTTAGTTTCAGATGGCGTTGTCTCTAATCCTCATTTTGTGCCACCAGAAATCTTTGCAAATCGGAGCCTGCGTGGTCAGTTTGAACATTGGTTGAACGAACTCTCGCCTACGGCCGATTCTGAAAAATCTGTAGTTGCTCCGTTGCCGAAAAGCTATCATTTTGAAACTGAAGCAAAATTGATTGCTCAACCAAGTGAAGAAGGGCGTTGGAAGATTCGGTGCTTTGGTGGGCTGCGTGTTTATCGATCAGATGGTGCATTGGTTCAGTGGAATGTGGTCAGCGGGGCAACTCGTAAAACCAAGGCACTGTTTGCATTCTTGCTGTTTCGTGGAGAACGGGGGGCGACGGTTGAAGAAATCAGTGATCTTTTATGGCCCGATGCAGACGAGCTTAAACAAAGTATCAATCGACTACATCACACGATCCGTTGTTTGCGTAAAGCGCTCTCTCCCGACTTGATCGATAGCAAGAAGTCTCCTTTTGTTTTGCGTGAGGATCAACGCTACTTTTTGGCGTTACCACCAAATTCATGGCTCGATTTACCAATGTTTCAGGAGCTATGTTATCGAGGCCAGATGCTTATACGCCAACAAAATTGGGACGAGGCGCTGGTCTGCCAGCAGTCGGCCGAACGACTGTACACTGGAGATTTGCTTGCTGATATCCCTGATAAATATGCGGCGAATCGTGACATTGACTGGTGCTGGAGCCAGCGTTATTGGTACCGGGACATGTATGTAAAGCTGCTCGTGAATTCGGCCGAAGTTTATCGTCAAACACAGCGTATTAGTGAAGCACTCACAAGCTGTGATAAAGCTTTGCAGCATGATCCTATTAGTGAAATGGCCCACCAAGAAAAAATGTGCATTCTGGCAGCGGTCAATCGACGAGATGCCTTGCTTCGCCAGTATCGCATGTACAAAGACGCACTCAAGCAGTTCGATATGGGTGTCCCATCTTCAGAGTTTGAGCAATTTTTTATGTCATTAAACGTGGAAGGCGTTAATCAAATCAAGGCACAATAAACCCAATGGGCGCTAAGAAAAACATTCTCTTCATCATGTCTGACCAATTGCGTTGGGATTATCTATCGTGTTACGGTCATCCACATTTGCATACGCCAAATATAGATAAGCTGGCAACGCAGGGAGTCCGCTTTGATCGCGCCTATTGCCAAGCCCCCCTGTGTGGCCCATCACGCGCAAGTGCATACACCGGCCGCTATGTCTCTTCGATTGGAAACTTTTGGAACTTTCAGGCGACCGGCATTATGTATTGGACGATGGGGGATTATCTGCGGGAGCACGGTTACCGGACCGCCCTTGTCGGAAAAACCCACTCTGTACCAGACAAAGACAATATGCAACGCCTCGGCATTTCGGTCGACTCCGAAGAAGGGCAACGGCTCATCCATGCTGGCTTTGAACCCTGCGAGCGAGATGATGGTGTCCATTCAGACGGCATCAATTCAATCCGAGGATATGAACCTAAGTACAATGACTATTTGCGCAGTGTGGGCTATGAAAACGAGAATCCTTGGGGCCGTAATGCCAATGGATCACGTGATGAGAATGGGGAGCATAAAAGCGGTTTTTACCTGAAAAACAACGGTAATCCGGCCGATATCAAAGAAGAACATTCTGAAACCGCCTATATGACCCGCCGGGCTATGGAGTGCATTGAAGAGATGGGCGATACCCCGTGGTGTGTTCATCTCAGCTATATCAAACCCCATTGGCCTTACCACGTGCCCGCTCCTTATCACAACATGTATGGGCCAGAACATGTGTTGCCCCAGCATGCCCACCCCGATGAATTAATTGATCCACATCCGGTCTACAAAGCATTTACCGAACATCGGGGTAGCCAAGCGTTCTCAAAACAAGAAGTGCGTGAACGAGTGATTCCCACATATATGGGGATGATCAAACAAATTGATGAGCATATCGGCCGCCTACTCACTTGGTTGGAAGAAAGAGATCAACTTAAAGATACGATCATCGTTTTCACAAGCGATCACGGTGACTTTCTAGGTGACCATTGGCTAAGCGAAAAGGATTTGTTTCTTGAAGCATCTGTTCGTATTCCGCTAATCGTCTATGACCCATCTACAGAAGCCGACGCCACACGAGGCACTGTCGAAAGTCGATTTGTCGAGTTGATCGATTTAGCTGCCACATTTTTAGACATCGCCGGGGGCAAGCCGCAACCCCATAAGCTTGAAGGGCGGTCTTTGATGCCTATGGTTCACGGAAAGCAACTTTTAGAATGGCGGTGCTACACGGTTAGCGAAATAGGGTACAGCGGTCGAGAAGCACGCGACATTCTCAATATCCCATCTGATCAATGTCGCGGTTATATGATTCGTGACGAAAAGTGGAAATATGTTTTATGGGAGGGTTTTCCTCCCCAACTTTTTGACCTAGAAAATGATCCTGATGAGTTTAGGGATTTAGGTCGCAACCCTGCATTTACAGAAGTTTGTCAGCGGTGGCATGATGAGCTTTTTGATTGGTTACGCCATCGTTCAATAAATACCGCAAATAGCCGAAACGCGATCGAATTTTGGAGCGCAACAACGCAAGCAAGCGTTGGCGCATTAGCCGGTTATTGGTCAGAGGAAGATGACCCAAAAAGGAGTACAGCAATGGATAAGCAATTAGTAGAAGGTGTAAGTGCATACGGTAGAAGCGAAGAGGGGACCACAGTTTTAAACATTTTGGGGCAGAAATATTTCATCAAAGCTCACTGTGACTCGACGTTTGCGTTTGAGACCAATAGTGAGCCGGGGCAATTTGTCCCTGTGCACATTCATCCGTACCAAGAAGAATTTATTTTAGTACAAGAAGGGGTGCTCGATCTCAAACTGAATGGGAGGTGGGTGCAAGCACGTGAGGGTGATCTGGTCAGAATGCCGCGGGGTATTCCTCACGGTTATTTCAATAATTCTGATAAACCGGCCCGTGCTTTGTTCTGGGTGTCTCCGGCCGGCAAGCTGGAGGAGCTGTTTCAAAAGCTCCATAACTTAACTGATACTGAAGAAGTGGTCCGAATTTCGGCCGACCATGAGGTTAACTTTTTGCCCCCAGAGGCCAACGCAGCTGTCAAATAAGGGTAGCTGCTTGCCCAGATTTGCACTTGAACTAAAGCCTGTAAAAAAACTAAAGAAGAACTAAAGCCGGCCGCCTATACTAACTGAAGTTAAAAGTTAGTGAAACCCCCTGAAGTTTCTTGAGAAAAAGACTTCACCGGACAATTCAAATAATCGGCCGTTTATGACATTTCCAATTGCAGGCATCATATTTGATATCGATGGCACCCTTCTACGCGGTACTCGCCTGCTCCCGGCCGTCTGCGAGACCCTACAAGAATTAAGAGCCCGCAAAATAAAAATCTGCTTTTTCACAAACGATAATCGAGCACCAATCGGCCGTTGGCTTGAACGTTTGAGTTCTCATGGGATCACAGTTCACCCGCATGAAATGATTACGTCGGCCGTTGTTGCGGCAGACACAATTGTCCAGAATTACCCCAATGACAATGTTTTAGTCGCAGGAGACGAGGGGCTTTGGGAAGCCTTAAAACCACACAACTTGCAATTAATCGGCTGGGACAGTGAGCGATCGGCCGATCTTGTTTTGATGGGTAAAGATCCCCACTTTGATCAAGCCCGTTTACAAACAGCATGCCAGCATATTTGGAAAGGGGCAAAGTTGCTGGCTACCAATAACGACCGCAAAATGCCTGTGGCCGATGGCTATATTCCCGGCACAGGGGCGATGGTCCAAGCCATCACCTATGCAACCGGTGTAGAGCCGATCGTAACCGGCAAACCATCTATCTATGCCGCCCAAACAGCACTCAGCCGGATGGGGCTACAGCCGCATCAAGCGGTGATCGTTGGTGACTCACTCACTTCTGACATTAAACTAGGCAAGACGGCAAACATCACGACAGTGCTGACTTTAACCGGCACACACGGAGAGGAAGATGTGGCACTTTTGCCTAAAGTTGAACAGCCTGACTACATCATTCAAGATTTAAGCGAATTAATCCGAATTCTATTTGGAGGAACACAATGAGTAACGCAAAATGCCCGGCCGATCTTTATGATCCGTTTGATATGGCCGACCCATTCCCGTTTTACGAATATGCCCGCAAAGAAGCCCCCGTTTTTTGGAATGAAGCGATAGGCTGTTGGGTCGTCACACGCCATGAAGATGTGAAGACTGTTTTCAAAAACCTGCCGATCTTTTCCTCAAAAAATACAGGATCCTCAGTACGGCCACATAGCCCGGCCGTTCAAAAAGTATTGCACGATGGGGGCATGCACATCACTTCTGGCATGTCCGGCCGGATGCCGCCTGATCACACTCGCATCCGCAGCTTTATCAACAAAGCGTTTACCCCACGGCGCACCGCCATCATGGAAGAGCCGATTCGCAAACGAGTCATTGAACTGCTCGATGAATTTAAAGGCGGCCGGGCCGAGCTAGTTAAACAATTAACCTATGATCTACCCGCCCTCGTCGTATTTATGCTACTAGGTGTGCCGGATGAAGATGTTGCTGATGTGAAACGTTGGGCTTTGGCCCGCATGGCGTTCCAATGGGGTGACCCCAGCGAAGAGGAAAAGGTCGAGCTCGCCAAAGACATGGTCAAATATTGGCAATACTGCCTCAGCCTAATCGACCAGCGTTTTGAAGAACTGCGCGATGATCTACCCAGCGATTTGGTCCGAATTTATAACGAAGGGGACCGCTCAATTACACGCGAAGAAATGGCCTCTGTCTGTTACACGATGCTGTTTGCTGGGCACGAAACAACCAGCAATGTGCTGGCCGAAGGGATTCGAGTCATGCTTACGCATCGCCAGTCTTGGGAAGCAATTTGTGCTGACAACAGCTTGATTCCAAACGCCTTTAACGAAATGTTGCGCTACAGCCCATCGATTTTCGCATGGCGGCGAATCACCACAGAGCCTGTTACTTTAGGCGGGGTCGATTTACCGGCCGATGCCCCAATGGTGGTTGTGATCGGTTCAGCCAATCGGGATGACATGTGTTTTGCTAACGGTGAGACATTTGATGTTTTGCGTGACGATACAAAAGAGATGATGACATTTGGCCACGGGGCCAAATATTGTTTGGGAGCCCCCTTGGCACGCTTAGAAGGCCGCATCGTTTTAGAAGAAATGACAAAGCGTTTTCCTTCGTTGCGTTTGGCATCAGATCAAACTGTTGAATATCGGCCGAACTCTGCCATGCGTGGCCCGAAAGAAGTAATTTTAGAGTGGGATGAATAAATAAGATGATGACTGGAAACTATATTCTGCCGTTTGAACAATGTGACAAATCACAACACAACCGTGTAGGTGGCAAATGCGCCAGCTTAGGTGCCATGATCCAAGCGGACGCGCCGGTTCCGCCCGGTTTTGCCGTAACCGTAGACTCCTATTCAGCTTTACTTGATCAACACGGGTTGCGCACACGCATTAAAGCTGAAATCGATCTAATCGATCAGTCGTCTATAGCGAGCGAAGCTGAACATGGAGAGGCGCTACGTGACATGATATTGGCTGAGCCGATGCCGGGTGATGTCGAAGCCGCCATTCGCCAAGCCTATGTGGCCTTGTGCGCTGCTAACAGCACAGAAGAACTGCCGGTTGCGGTCCGTTCTAGCGCCACGGCCGAAGACTTACCTGGTGCCAGTTTTGCCGGACAACAAGACACTTATTTGTGGGTGATGGGGGCTGATGCGGTGGTTGAAAACGTCCACAAATGTTGGGCCAGCCTGTTCACCAATCGGGCCATCGCCTACCGCCATGATCAAGGGTTTGAACATGATCAAGTGCTAATGGCTGTTGCTGTACAAAAGATGGTCAACTCGCGTGCGGCCGGGGTCGCAATGACCCTAAACCCAATTAACGGTGATCGTTCCAAAGTGGTTATCGATTCTAGTTTCGGATTGGGTGAGTCGGTTGTCGCGGGTGAAGTGACTCCTGATAATTTTGTCGTTGATAAGATCATTCTTCAACCCGTTAGTGAGAAGATTTCCCCCAAACATATCGAAATTGTGCCTGACTTCGCCAACAAATGCGTTGTTACCAAACCGGTTGATCCAGCCCGCCAAACACTCCCTTCAATCACACGAGATGAGCTGATCGCTGTAGCCGCAATTGCGAAGCGGGCCGAAAAGTTTTATGGCACTCCACAAGATGTTGAGTGGGCCATTGACCCAGAGCTAGAAGCACCGAATAACGTGGTCTTGTTGCAATCTCGTCCAGAAACTGTTTGGACACAAAAGCAGGCAGAGGAAGCTGCTAATAAGCCCAAAAAGAAGATCCAAACGGGTGTTTATGGAATCCTTGGAACTTTGATGACACCGACTAAAACAGGTGTAAATAAGAAGAAATAACCCCATTACAGTTAGAAGCAACCAAAAAGGAGAAAATATGTCAAAAGATCGCTTCGATAGTCCCTATGATTTACCAGCCCCGCCAGGTGCAGAAGGTTGGCAAGAAATGTATCCGTATTTCATGACGTTTCAAGAGAACCGTCGGGAAGAAGAGGAAGGAAAATTTTGGTTTTGCGACTCGCAACATTGGCCCACTGTTTTCAAGCCATTTGACTCGATTACTATCGAATTTGCCATCAAAACGCTGAGCCAATACAACACGCGCCATATTATTATTCCACCCGCTATGGGGATCGATTATCGTATCCACAATGGGTATCTCTATCTTAGTCCTGTGGGTGTTCCGCCAGAGCAAATCGAGGGACGTGTGCCCCACTTTTTAGAGCGGGCGGGCCACTATTTTGCCAACTGGGGGGACATGCTGGACAACTGGCATAAGAAGGTTGCCAAAGTCATTGAAGAGCTTGAGTCGCTCAGCTTTGAAACTTTGCCAGAAATGATCCCGCTTGAATGGGTGACTGGGGGACGTGGTCTAGACAGCGCAAGTGATATGTCGGCCGCTTATGACCGCTTAATTCAATTGGGTTATATCGCTTGGCAATATCATTTCGAATTTTTAAATTTGGGCTATGCGGCTTATCTCGACTTTTTTGGCTTTTGCAAAGAGGCGTTCCCAGGCATTCCAGATTTAGCCATTGCCAAAATGGTTCAGGGTGTCGAGGTTGATCTCTTCCGGCCGGATGATGAAGTGCGTAACTTAGCCAAACTTGCCGTTGAACTAGGCTTGGCCAATGTGCTACGCACAGGGTCGGCTGCAGACGTCTTGGCATCGGTTGCCAATGCTCCTAAAGGAGATCAATGGCTAGCCGCATGGGAAAAATCGAAAGATCCTTGGTTTAATTTTACCTCTGGCAACGGTTTCTACTCATCTGATAAATATTGGATTGAGAACCTAGATATCCCGATGGGATACGTGCAGGATTACATTGGCCGAGTTGAAAAGGGTCAAGACATTGACCGGCCGACTGAAGCGGTTCGGGCTGAGCGGGACCGCATCACGGAAGAGTACGCAGCATCTCTAACGGATGACGAGACTCGCGAGGCGTTTATGGGCAAACTTGGTTTGGCCAAAGTCGTTTTCCCATACGTCGAAAATCATAATTTCTATATCGAACATTGGGCGATGGGTGTCTTCTGGCGCAAAATGCGTGAGCTCGCGCAGGTAATGACTGATGCTGGATTCTGCAACGAGCGGGATGACTTTTTCTATCTGAACCGGTATGAAGTTCCGGCTGCTATTTATGATTACGGCTCCGGCTGGGCCGTTGGTGCTCCGTCAGCTGGGCCAACCCATTGGCCAGCTATCATTGAAAAACGAAAAGCGCAATGTGCTGCATTGGCGACTGAGACGCCAGCTCCAGCACTCAATGAGCCGCCTGAAGTGATCACTGAACCCTTTACGATTATGCTTTGGGGTATTACGACTGACAGTGTTCAAGGCTGGCTCGGCGGCAGTGGTGAAGATGGCAAACTCAAAGGTATGTCTGCGTCACCCGGTGTCGTTGAAGGACGTGCCCGTGTCATTCGCGGCCCAGAGCAGTTGGGTGAAATCGAGGATGGAGAAATCCTTGTGACTCCGGTTACAGCACCTAGTTGGGCCCCAGTATTTGCTCGCATTCAAGCAACTGTGACTGATATCGGTGGGATGATGTCGCATGCGGCCATCGTCTGTCGTGAGTACGGACTCCCGGCTGTAACTGGGACAGGTTCAGCCAGTTCGATGATCAAAACCGGGATGCTGATCCGGGTTGATGGGACCGCTGGTGAAGTGACGATTTTAGAACAGTAGTTAGTGGTCTGGTATTGGTAGTCGGTGCTGAGTCATCGACTACTGATGCCTATACTCAAATGAAAGATTTTTTTAACCAGATCTATCTTGCTTCACGCCCCTATTGGAACACACGTTTCAACGACATTCATCTTCCTTTGGCGCATGAGTACGCGTTGCAACTCCTAATTGCCTATCCCAAAGCGAATGCAGCAGTCGTGATTCCGGCTATTTTAATGCATGACAACGGTTGGAAAATGCTTTCTCCAGAACAGCAGGCAAAATCGTTTGGGCCGAATATGTCGCGGGCTGATTTGCGCCGTCAGCATGAACTAGAAGGTGTTCGAATCGCACAGGAGATTTTGGAAAAGATCGGGTATGACGAGGGTTTATCGGCCGAAATTATTGAGATCATCGATGGTCATGATTCGCGTGAGCAGGCTCTTTCACTAAATGATCAACTGGTGAAAGATGCCGATAAGTTGTGGCGGTTTTCGCCAACAGGACTCGATATTGACCATCGGCGTTTTGATAAAGAGCTTCAGGCTCATGCGTTGTGGACGCGCGAACAGATTGAGGATTGGCTATTTACTGATCGAGCTAAGCAAATTGCGCTGGAGCTCGTGAATCTGACCATTCATAGATAATTGATGTGCAGAACTATCATAAGCTAGACTGATGACGATTTACGACCAAATCATAGATGCGTGCCAGCCTTATTGGCGTGTTCGGAGCAACGGCATTCATGTGCCAGAATCCTATGCCTTTGCTCAAAAGCTCCTAGATTCTTATCCACAGGCCAATAGACAAATCGTCTTGCCTGCCATTTTGCTGCATGACAACGGTTATGCGCGTGTTCCAGAAGAAACATTGTTGGCTGGCTTGAAAGACGCTCCTTCAGGCCATCGGCCGGACATCACACGTCTGCATGAAATAGCAGGGGCTGAAATTGCTCGCGAGATTTTGACTGAGCTCGCGTTTGATGATGACCAAATCGACCGCATTGTTAAGATTATTGATGGGCATGATTCACGCCTGGAGTCACTTTCAATCGAAGATTCAATTGTTAAAGATTCAGATAAGCTATGGCGTTTTACAAAAACGGGGGTAACTATCGCAGGGATAGGTTGGATGAACCAAACGGCCGATAGTTTTCTTGACTACTGCTTGTCGAAGGCAGATGGTTGGATGTTTTCAGCAGAGGCTAGGGAAATAGCCAAAATAACGGCCGAAGAAACACGAAAAACGTTAGGGAGAAACGCCTTATGAAAGAGTTAATGGACAAAGTCGCCATCATTACAGGTGCTGCGGGCGGATTAGGACGTGCATTTGCAGTTGCTTTTGCAAAAGCTGGCGCCTCTGTTGTTTGTGCAGACATCAATTTGGATGGGGTTCAAGAATCGGCTGAACTGATCCGTTTAGCTGCTGGGAAAGCGATTGCCGTAAAAACAGATGTAACGAATGGGAAGTCAGTAAAGGCGTTAGTGGACCAGGTTATGGATCAATTTGGGCAAATCGATATTTTAGTCAACAATGCCGCCATCTATGCTGGCATCGAACGAAAACCGTTTTGGGAAATTGAAGATGAGGTGTGGGATCGTTTAATGGCCGTCAACGTTAAAGGGATATGGCAAATGAGTAAGGCAGCTGCTCCACGTATGTTTGAGCACGGTGGGAAGATTATCAATATCGGCTCAGCCACTTTTTACAGCGGATCACCAGGCTGGTTGCATTATGTTGCTAGCAAAGGGGCGGCTGTTGGCATGACTCGCTCAATGGCACGCGAATTGGGTGACTACAATATTACGGTGAACGCGATCGCCCCTGGCTTTACGTTAACGGATGCCAGTTTAAATATGATGGACGATGCGGCTAACTATGGGGTGAATCGTGGGGCATTAAAACGGGCTTCGCAGACGGACGACATGGTTGGCACCGCAATTTATTTAGCATCGGCCGCTAGTGATTTTGTGACCGGGCAAACGATTGTGGTCGACGGCGGCCGGCAGTTCAATTAGTCATACAGGGTGAGCCACTTTTGAAAACCTTCTTTAGGCACATGGTGGAAGTGGGTTGTCTGATTTTTATTTTATACCATGGCAAATCCCAAATTGGTTTGTGAACGAGCAATCTATGGCTTTAAACCCGCTGTTTAGGAGCAGCTTTTGATGCATTGGAACCGTTAATCGGCCGGGTCTGGCATTCGCCTCCTCGCCTACTTGTGTGATTAGATCTGCATTGATGAACAGACCATTTTCACCCAGCAGTCTGAAACTGTGCTGGTATATTTTTTCAGCACGTTCTTGGCCTCCAACGTCATGCAGTGACTGCATCGAGACGATCACATCAAAGGGCTGGATACCTTTTTGTGTGATTTGTTCAACCCAGTTATCAAGGGTGAGGTCGGCACAAATAAAGGTAGCATTTGCTTCAATTGGTAAATTCTTCGCCGTATAATCGAGAAATGGCTGCATAAAGTCTAGCCCGATATAATTTATATTGGGAAACGATGTGCATAGCGCTTTTGCTAGTTGCCCGGGACCTATGCATAGCTCTAGTAGGTTGAGATTGTGAAAATCACTCTGCTGAATTAGATCGATGATGTGGTTAACAACGGCCGGCCGGTCCGGGTAGCCTTGTATCAGCCGATTATGGTAATTTTCAACATCTTTACTTGTTTGAATATCGCGAAATGACATCAGATTAATCCTTGCTTTCTAATCAAATAATTTAGAAGAAAGATATTAATTCATTGTCACCTATTGGGGTAGGTTAATAGAGAAGGTTGTTCCTTTGTTAATTGTACTATCGACATGGATCGTTCCGCCCTGTTGTTCTACGCTTAATTTTGCAATGCTTAGACCTAACCCAGTCCCTTCAATTTCTAAATTATCTGCCTGATTGTTGACACGGTAAAATCGATCAAATAAATGCGGAATTGATTCCTCAGGAATACCTAGTCCATTATCCATTATTTGAATCTGCAATTTGGCATCTTGCTTGATTGCACTTAAATGAACCCGACCGCCCTGCGGTGTGTATTTCAAAGCATTCGACAGAATATTGTCTATCGCTTGCTCCAGCCGCTGTTCATTGATTGATCCAATTAGATTTTCAGGCGTGGTTCCTACTGAAAGGTTGATATTTTTTGATTCAGCCAGAATTCTAAACCTATTCTCAAAATCATTTAGCCAATTGCTTAGATTAATCGGCTTGGTACTGTTTAAAGGTACCGCTTCCAGTTGAGCTAAATCAAGAACGTCCTCAACCAAATGGCGAATTCTTTCAGACTGAGCATCTATTTGATCGATGTGCCTATTAATCGACTCATTTTGTTCCGATAGCTTGGCTCTGATTAAATACGTAGATGTATTGATAATTAAAAGTGGATTTTTTATATCATGTGTTGCATGGTGTAAGAAATCATCTTTGATTTGTGCTAATCGCTGAAAGTTAGCCCAATCACTCTCCCGTAATAACTTTAGACGCTCGTTTTCAGTTTGTGCTTCTTTGGTTTTATGAAGAATTTGAAGATGATGTAACTCACGCTCATTTGCTTTGGCTGAGATTAATTCTTTTAATTCAATATGTTTTTTTAAGTGAAATAGTGCAGTAGGGAGCTCTCCCTCAATCTCATTGACTTCTGACAATAGCTGATGGCATCTCATTGCCATGGGTGTCAGCCCCTGAGTTTCAGCATGAGTCAACGCGAAATGAAGATGTCTAAAAGCAATTTCAGGCTCTTCATTAAAGATATGGGCTTTTGCTAAGTTTATTTTCGTCTCTAGTACTTCGACGGAAGCTGTATTTGAACTTGTCTTTTGGCAAAGAATAAGGGCTTGGTCGAAATGCTCAATTGCCTCCTTATAGCCTCCTTTGGCAAGGTGAAGCTCTCCTACACTGCTGATGGCGACACCTAATGCAAAAGGATCATCGGTTTCTTTAAAAAATGCGACAGCGTGTTCGCCATGTTTTTCAGCCTCCTTATACTCTGAAAGTATTGTGTAATCGACGCAGCAGCTGTTGTGTGTACGGGCTGCTGCGAGGGTATGCCCTAGCTCATTATAGATTTCAATACTTTGTAGATAATTTTCCACCGCTAAATTGGAATTTTCCATTAGGCTATGCAAAATTCCGATTCTGTATAAGATGTCAGCTTGAGTTTTCCGATCATTCGCTTCTTTAAAAAAATCAAGCGCTTCAAGCAGCATTTTGAGTCCTTGGGCCAAGTCACCAAGTTCTGAATAAATTCCCCCAACTTTGATAAGTAATTTTGATTTTAATTCGTTTTGGTTGAGTAATTCGTAAAGTTGAAACGCTTCTTCGGCCGATTTTAAGGCGTTGTAATAATCTCCGATTCGGTGGTGTGCAAATGTTTTGGCTCTTAGTGCATTTGCGACCCCCAAGGAGTATGAAATTGACCTCGCTAGGTCTTCTGCATTTTGGGCATGTCTCAAACTACACCCTGGATCTTTACTTCTAAGATTGTCAGCCAGGTCGTTTTGAGCATGAACATCATCAATTTGTTTTTGTGTGTTATTGATGTTGTCTTGAGTTTTATCGTCCATCTCGTTCATAATTACCGTAGCGTGAGCGTTTAACCTTTCCTTTATGCTAACAAAATTAATAATTTTTAGCTTGAGAAATCCGTAGGGGGTATCCTTTCATTTTTATTATAAGATTAGCTTAAATTATACTCTTGCGAGAGGGCTGATCTTAAAATTAAAACAGGATGTTAAGTTGATCTTTGTGTGGCATACTTGGGCAAAATATTTGCTCAGATAAGCCTCTGCATCAAACGGATGACCGATCTAAACAAGATACCTACCCCCACAATAAAAACCCGGGTTCTCAGTCTGCTGTTAGAGATTGAGGATAAAACGACTTTGCTAGAAATAGCACGGTCTATTCATAAGCAGGTTTTAGCTTTAAGTAGCCCTGCAGAAACCGATCCAGACGTATCCAAGGATGTTGTTGAGCAGTTGCAGGAGCCTGCCGAGCCAACAGAAGTAGCTGAACCGATTGAAAAACGCCTAGTTGAGATTGAATTAAGAGATGAGACCTGGTATGTCGTGCGGCCGTCAGACGGACGTGCTTTTGGCCTATGTACACGATTGTCTAAAAGCGAAATTGACAAACAAATTAGGGTTGGCCCACCACAGAAATCTCAGTGGGAACTCCCGGCCGATCAGGCCCGTCAGCTTAAAAAGAAGCACCCAGACCAAGTTGATTTTTGGGATGAAAAAAAAGGGAATATCACAACCCGTCATTTCTATTTAACTGAAGAATACGAAACAGCTATGCAAGACTGGCATAAATATGTTGCCTTAGCTCAAGATGCGATTACTCAAGGGTTGGGTCTTTCTGTTGCGGCTCGGGCTGCAATCGACAAACTTGAGGCTGATGGGTATGAAATTGTGTTGCCGCAAAATGGGAAACTTCAAGCTGTAAAAC
>JBGCDP010000384.1:0-18727 GCA_045105475.1 Anaerolineae bacterium | reverse complement strand
TGATTTGTTGCGTATTTCTGTCCGTAATTCGGGTGACTGGACCGGATACCTTTTTGACAATGTGAAAGCTGGCATGGTCGCTTCGATTGAAGGTGGGCATGGGATGTTTAACTACAAAACCAGCTCCAAAGATCAGATTTGGATTGCGGGTGGGATCGGGATTACCCCCTTTACCAGTTGGATGCGTGATTTAAAGGATTCAGCTGGGCAGAAGATCGACTTTTTCTACACGGTACGCAGCCCAGGCGATGTCGTCTATTTTGATGAGTTTGATACGGCGGCGAGTCAACATCAAAATCTCAACGCTCATTTGCAGGTGTCAAACAGTGATGGACGTTTGACAGCCGACCTGATTGCTGAAAAATGTGGGGGGAACATCACCAATCGATCAGTCTATCTGTGCGGGCCAGCGCGCATGACGGAAAGTTTGGCAGATGCGTTTCAGAAGATGGGTGTGTCGGCCGACAACATTCATTTTGAGGAATTCAATTTCCGGTAGAGGTGATGCCGTCGAATGAAACGTCGATCCCTCATGCTCATAGAGCCAAAAACCGTCATTTGGGTTGAGGAAAGCCTACCGGCTCTAAAGACTGACGAGATTCATGTTCGGACAATTGCAGGTGCAATTAGTATCGGCACGGAGCTCCCCATCTACCAGGGGATTCATCGCGGGTCCTCGCCCGTTGTTTACCCAAAAATGACCGGGTACGAAAGCTATGCTGAAGTTGTTGCCTGTGGTGCAAATGTTCAGCACATGCGTGTTGGTCAACGAATCATCGCGTTCTACGGTCATAGAACCTATGCCGTCTTACCGGCCGCCAAAGCGATTCCAGTGCCACGGGATGTTTCACCGGCCGTGGCTTTGCTGGCGATTTTAGGGTGCGATACGGCTAAAGGGGTTAGCAAACTCCCGATCGATAAAGATGACCCTATCCTGATTGCAGGAGCTGGCACCATTGGGCTGTTAACTCTTTTCAATCTGATCCAGCAAGGCTTTATGAATGTTGATGTGGTTGAACCGCTGGCATCTCGCCAGAAATTGGCAAGGCAGTTGGGTGCCCGTTTGACCATGCATCCGAACGAGATTGAGGCAAAAAGGGAACCGTATGCGGCCGGGATCGAGTGCTCAAGCCAAAACCAAGCGTTCGCTTTGCTGCAAAAGAATATGAAGCACGGCGGACAGATTTGTGTGCTGGCTGACGGGAATCTTGAGCCTTTAATCCTCTTGCCTGAATTCCACGAGAAAGAACTTTCTATTGTTGGGTCAAGCGACGGGGAAGATTATTTTGGCTATGCTGAGTGGTTTTGGGACGTGGCGAAAGCGGCTGCTCATGATTTGGAACAGCTATATCAATTAAAAATTCCATGTAGTGAGTTAGTTGAAACGTTTGGCCAATTGGCTGATGCAGGCCCGAATCCGATTAAGGTTTTTGTTGACTATCTGACTGAAGGTTAAGTTGGATCACGCTTAAGCCACAAGGCAAAAAGCAGGGCTAAAACAGCGACTCCGGCCGAAATCACAAACGTTTCCGTTAATACCCCGATCGTCGTTTCGGTCAGTTTTTGGATCAACGTCGCAGTGTAATTTGGATCGGTTAACTCTGGTAGTTCGATGAGCTTACGCAGCGTGTTAAACCTGAAAAGGCCCCATGATGTCAATGCCGACAGCCCCACGCTCATGCCGATGAGGCGCAACACAATCACCAAGCTTGAGGCGATCCCTCGCTGACTTTCAGGCGCGGCATTGATTACAGCCGTCCCTATCGGGGCGATAATAAGCCCGAAGCCAGCTCCTAAAACGGCCAACTGCCATCCCATCGTTAAAAACGTGGAGTCAGCCTGCCATGTGAGCCCCATCAGCCCAAATCCGATAATGGCTAACACCAAACCTAAAGCTGTGATCGGCCGATAGCTAAACCTTTCGGTTCCCAAACCGCCGAGCCATGCGGTCAGCGCCATCGCCCCTGTCATTCCACTGAGCAGATAACCGCTGATTAAAGCGGCCTGGCCGACATCAAGCTCAAGTACGTTGACGATGAGCGGTACATTGACCATGGCGATGATCAAAATCGCTCCGACAAAAAAGTTGATGATGATGGCGGGGGTGAAGTTTTGTTTTAGAAATAGGCTCAGATCGATTAAAGGTGGCGCTTCTTGTTTTAGATATTTTTGGGAGAGTACAAACAGGGTGAATGTGATCCCGGCCGTGATGTAAAACGGTGTCGGTGACCACGCTGGCTCTTGGCTGAGGCTGGTGAAACCCCCGGCCGCGCTCACGTCGCCGCTGCCAAGCAAAGCCACGTTTAGGGTCAGTAAGCAGGTGGTGAGCAGCCCAGTGCCGATCCAGTCGATCTTTTCACGACTTTTAGGGTCTGGCAGATCGGCAAGCACAATCCAACCTGCAACCAATCCGATTAGAGCCAGTGGGATGTTGAGGTAGAACTGCCATTGCCAGGTTAAAAAGCGGATGAGCAATGCCCCATACAGCGGACCCCACACCCATCCGGCCGTGTCGATGGCCCCCAGCAAACCAAGTGATTTGGCCCGTTGTTCGGCCGGAAAAACGTCAGCGATAATCGCCATGCCGATAGGGACCATCGCTCCGCCGCCTAATGCTGTCAGGACTCTGCCGAACAAAAAGCTGTTGAAACTGCCTGCAAACGGAACCCAGATTGATCCCAGTAAAAAGAGAAGCATCGCCGCCGTGTAAAGCAATCTGCGCCCTAAAATGTCGCTCAGGCGGCCGATAAACGGCATCACGATGACATAAGCAATCAGATAGGCGTTCACGATCCATGCCGCCTGATCGAGATCGTCTGGTAGTGATAGCCCTAAATCAAACACAATCTGGCGTAACATCGTCGAGACGACAGTCAGGTCATCGGCCGCGACAAATACACCGAATGCGATAACGGCCATGATGAGACGGGGTGAGGTTTGCTTCTGCTCGGTTTTGCTCATGGGTGTTTAGAATTTAGCGGTCTTCTAGCCGGAATGCAGATTTACTGAACGGGGGCGTTGATTTCAACTGGCTCGTTAAAATTGATAAATTTGAGCAGCCAACTGACCGGCTCATCGCTATCGCTGGGGGTTTCAAAGGAGATTTGGTGGATTAGATCGGTGCTGCGATCAATCCAGACGGTGAGTTCAACCGGACTGCCTGAGGAAGCAACTCCGGCCGTAATTTTGCCCACACGATCTCCTTCAACGGTGACATCAAATGCAGATAAGTTGGTCCCGTCTACCGATTCAGTCCGTTCGGCCGACACCGCGGTCACATTTTCATTGAGCAGGCTTTCAAAGCCATCTGGGCCAAAAATATCGGCCGGATTAAAACCAAGATTATCGGGAAGCACTTCCCACTGTTGGGTCAAGAAGTTAGTCAGCCATTGGTCCTCGCCAATTGCAATCGTTTGGACTTTGAGGTTGAGCCCCAAACCGGAAACGTCGAGTTCGGCCGCAGCTGAATCGGGTGCTTTATAGATACCTAGAGCCTCGTTTAAGGTGATTTGTTGATCGGCGTCGACAAATGCCCGGCCGCCGGTCCGATTAATCGTAAACCGAACAGAATCAAGGCTGCTCATGGCCGCTCCAGCTTCACGGACAATGTCGGCCGGTGATGGGGTGGGTGTAGGGGGAATCGGGGTTGCTGTGGGTGGGATCGGCGTAGGAGGGACCGCTGGCTCACCGGAGCAGGCAGCGAGCATGACAAAAGCCATTAGGAATCCAGCAAAAAGGAGCGAAAACTTAATTAGAGATTGAGTTTTAGAGTTCATGTTTTTTATAACCAATAGGCAACAGAGTATGGACAATTAGAAATGAATTGAATGCGAATGGAGTATAGGTTTTCGGCCGAAAATGACAAACCTGGCCTTCTACAATTTGTATTGACGATATCGAAACGTCGACCCCAAAATATACCACCCCGCCAAAATAGACCCCTTAATCGTCCCGCCAACTTTTGATACCCCACTGCGCCGATTGTGCCAACTGGCAGGCACTTCGATCACTCGCTTGCCCAAAGCCAACGCTTTGACCTGCATCTCTGTCGGCCAGCCAAAGGTCATTTCTTGCATGTTAAGCTCTTGCAAAAGCTCGGCCGTAATCCCTCGATAAGGGCCCAAATCAGTAAGTTGCTTGCGAAAAATCAGGTTGATAATTTTTGAAGTGAGCCAGTTCCCAAACTTCTGATGGGGGGGCATCGCATTTTCAGCAATGACGCCTAAGGTTCGTGAGCCAAGCACAAGATCGGCCGATCTCGACAAAATTGGCTCGACAATGGTGCCAAGTTCAGATGGCAATGAACTGTAGTCTCCGTCCATATAAGCAATGATGTCTGCCTGCTGGATAATCGCATAGTCACTTCCGGCTTTGCAGGCGAAGCCATAACCTCGCCGTGGTTCTGAAACGACGTGCGCCCCGGCCGCTTGCGCGACTTCGGCCGTGTTGTCGGTTGAGCCGTTGTCAACGACGACGACAGCGTCTGCATTCGGTTGGCTGAGTGTTTCACGTACCAAATCACCGATGTTTTCAGCTTCATTTAGGGCGGGGATGACGATAAAAGTTTTCATGGGCTAAAAAAATGTTGGATATTAGATATTGGATGCTGGTGGGTGGGCGCCACTAACATCTATTATCTAGCATCTAATACCTTTCCTAAAAACCGTTTTGTGTTCTGCCCATACCCATCTACATCAGCCAATGCTGTTCGCACCCGTTCTAAATCTTCAGCCGTGTCTACATCAAAATACTCCGGCAAGACGGCAACCGCAATGCCATCTTCTTTCGCGATTGCTAGCGTATCGGCCGTGACATGATCGGTTGACATCGTCACCTCACGCACCATGCGCGGGTACGGCCGTTTCCAGCCGATTAGATAATAGCCGCCGTCATCGCACGGCCCCAGCGTTGCGTCAACGGCCGGATCATCGAGTCGTTCAAATCCTGCTAATACCAACTCTGGGGATAAGGCGGGGCTGTCACTACAGACTGCCACCGCCTGACCGATAATTTCTGTGTTTAGGCTTTCAGTTAGAACATAATCTAGTCGATCCCCCAACGTTTCACCCCGTTGTGGGATGAGCAAACAGTTGGGGGCAAATTCGCCGAACCACGCCAGCGTTTCGTCATCGTCAGGCGCATAGGCGATGGCGGGTATCACGCCTGGCAGTAAGCGGGCTAGCTCAATCGCATCGAGTAAGAATTGGGTGTAAAGCTTGGCCGCCTCTTCCAGTGTGTAGGGCGGTGAAAGTCGGGTTTTGGTGTTACCCGCCTGCGGCCGTTTAGCCATGATCAACAGAATGCGAAGATTTTTTTTTGTCATGAAATATTATCGATTATGTTAGTAGTCGCACCCACCACGGCTGAAACGCCGTGTTACGTAGCCATTTATCGACACCCAGAACCCGGCCGGGTGCTGTCAACAAAAAGATTCCGTGGAACATCGCCATCATCGCATAAGACCAAGGCCATTCACCGGGCACTTCAAGCAGGCCGACGGCTAAGTTTAGCGACATGATCAGGCCGATAAATGCCCCCAAACGGGTGACTGTGCCGGTCAGAAGAGAGAGCCCTACAAGAAGCTCAGTTAGAAAGATGAGCCACGCAAATAAGAAAAAATTTGGGATGACGATATTGCTGACAAATTCGGCATAGAAACCGAACGCGGGATGCTCAACTTGGAGCAACAACCAATCCATCAGTCCGCGAAGTTCTGGGTTTGATGGCATAAAAGTGGGTGGCAACTTCCAACGGAGCGAAAAGAGCCAGAGGACGCCGATGATGATGCGTGTGGCTGAGATGGGCCAGAGCGGGGCGGTTTGGGTGAAAAATGTGTCGTTGCGGTCCATGATTATTTCCCCTGATTTGTGCTTGATATGGTGATGCGGTCGGCCGGGATGCTAACCCTAATTTTGTCGCCACGGTTCAAAGATTGGTAGGGTGACGTATCGAATTGTAGTTCATAGCCATCGCAACGAGCGGCACATCGGCCGTGGGTGCCTCGGAACTCCCAGGCTTCAACTTCTAGCAAGATGCGGTTCTGCACTTGCGAGTCGGGATCAACCAATTCAATCGCCTCTGGCCGGATGATGAGTGTCACGGTGCCATCTTTTTTCGTATGATCGTTAATCGATAACGGTCCAAATGGGGTTTGTGCGATCCCATCTTTCATGATTGTTGCAGGTACAAAGTTGCATGCCGGAATACCGAAAAAGCGTGCTACCGTCTCGTCTGCCGGATGTAGATAAAAGTTATCTGGCGTACCCATTTGCCGAATTTGGCCGTCGATCAGCAACGCGATGCGATCACCCATCGCGACCGCTTCTTCCTGGCTGTGGGTGACCATCAGGGTGGTAACCCCGCTTTCTCGCTGGAGTTTTTTGATCAGCTGGCGCATCTCGCCGCGCAAAGACTGATCTAAGCTGCTGAGCGGTTCGTCGAGTAGCAAAAAGCGGGGTTGCATGACCAAGGCTCTGGCTAGCGCCACCCGCTGTTTTTGCCCACCCGAAAGCTGGTCCGGCCGACGCTCTTCAAATCCGGCAAGCTGCACCTGATCTAGGGCGTTTTTGACGCGTCTTTCAATTTCAAGTTTGGAAAGTTTTTGAATTTTTAGCCCAAAGGCGACATTGTCACCAACGGAACGATAGGGAAATAGCGCATGGGTTTGAAACACCATAATGGCGTTGCGCCGTTCGGCCGGAACACGGGCGACAGACTCCCCATCGAACAAAATATCACCGCTAGTCGGTGATAAAAGCCCTGCGATCAGCCTCAGAATCGTCGTTTTGCCACAGCCTGACGGCCCAAGCAAAACCAGAAGTTCCCCATCTGTCACATCGAGATCGACGTTGTTCAGAGCGGAAACCCCTAACTGGTATTCTTTGGTGAGACCTTTGAGGGTGAGGGAGGACAAAAAGTAACTGTCCCAACAAGTTGGGGAGCGGTCAGTGATCAGTAGGGAGCAACCCCACTGATCACTGACCGCTAAATTATTGGACTAAGGCCAGATTTCCATCTCGCCGCCCAATGGGAGGTCAAGCACACGGTCTGGACCAACAAACCACTTGTCATAGATTTCTTGGTAAGTGCCGTCTTTCCAAAGCTCTTGAAGAGCGAGGTTAACTGCGTCACGCATTTCAGAATCGTTGATTGGGACGCCAATGCCGAATTGAACCGGATTGTGTCCACCTGGTAACAGGACGAGGCTGTCATCTCCGGCCGATAGCGAAAGCATGGTGATGTTGTCTTCGGTGTACCCTTCAACCGCTCCGTCACGAACCGCTTGCACCGCCGCTTGTTTGTCTTCGAACTCAACAAACTCAGGTGCTGGTGCACCGGCCGCCGCTGAGTAAGCGGTCCAAGAGTCGATGGTTGAGCTACCTGCGCTGGCCGCTACTTTTTTGCCAAACAGCTCTTCGATGTTGGTGTACTCGCCATCACGGACCAAGAACGATTGGTTGTCCCAGAAATAGGTGATGCTGAAGTCAATCGCTTCTTCGCGTGAGCGGGTGTGGTTCATGCTCGCAACTGACATATCAACGCGGTCTTCTTGTACGAAGGTGATGCGGGTCGTGCCGTCAACGACAATAAGTTCCGCTTCAACCCCCATTTCTTCCGCCATAGCATTGGCTAGATCAACGTCGAAGCCGACCCAATCGCCTGCGTCATTGACGAAGCTGAGTGGTGGATTGTCATTACGGACGCCGATGCGGACGGTGCCTGCTTCGGTGACTTTATCAAGCGTCGATGGGGCGTCTGCGGCCGGAGCCGGTGCGCTGGTACACGCTGCGAGTGCGAACGCACCCAGTACAAAAACGAGGATTTTTAGTGTTATGTTTTTCATTTATTCTCCTTAAGAGTGGTTTTTAATTGTTGAATGATTGGGTAGGGGGCGACGGGGTCGGGTTCAACTTAGCTCCGAAGAGATGAGGTTGTTCCGACCCCGTCGCCCCCTACGATGAAAATCGTGCAATTGTTAAACTGAACTTGCTACCTGCAACCTGCCACTTGGCGGTTCAAATCGCTCAGCAAGTTTTGAAAGTCCAAATGCAACGATGAAATAAAGTAGCCCAACGGTCAGGTAAACCCCGATCCAGTAAGGGGCGTTGTTTACGTCGTTGCCAAGCAAAATCCGGGCCGACATCATGAGTTCTGGCATGCCGACGACGATGACGACTGAGGTGTCTTTAAACAGGCTGATCGCTTGACCTGTCAGGGCGGGCAGCATGGTGCGGATCGCATAAGGCAATCGGACCAGAAGCAGCCGTTGCCACGGCCGATAGCCGAACAGTCGAGCGGTCTCATCGAGCCGAACCGGCAAGGCGTTTAACCCGGCCCGAATAATTTCAGCTTGATATGCGGCTGAATATAGAGCGAGCGAAATGATCGCTGCGCCACGTGGCTCGAGCCTAAAGCCAAACCGGCCGCTGCCGATAACTTGAAAAATAAGTAAAAGTAAAAGGATGAGCGGGATGCCTCGAAAGATGTCGACAAAGCGACGGCAGAGCCAGCGTAGCGCGAAGAATCGGCCGTTTTGGCCTAGCGCCAATGGAACTGCCAAACAAAACCCCAGCCCGATGCCGGTTATCGCCAGCAGAATGCTCATCATCAGGCCGCCTGATTGTTTACCAGGGAATCCGATTAAAAGATGCTGGAGATTCTCGAGTAAAAAGCGCAGTTGGTCAGACACCGGTTACACGTCCAAAATAGCGACTTTCAATCGATCTGAGGAGCCACGCCAGCAGGGCGGTCAAAATCAGATAAACGACGGCCGCCAGCAGTAAAAACTCAGTTGCGCGAAAGGTCTTATTGATTGAGCCTTGAACACCGTGAAAAAAGACAGGAACCGCCACCAGTGAAACAAGCGATGTGTTTTTGAAGTTGTGGATCAGCCGGGTGCTGATTGTTGGGAATGCGGCTCGAAAGCCATCAGGCAACAAGATTTTCCAGAAAATGGTCCAGCGGCTCGCGCCTAGCGATCGGGCGGAGTCGATTTGGTCGGCCGGAATGGTGCTGGCACCGGCACGAAAAAGCTCAGCCAAATAGCCAGACGTGTTGAGTGTGAGACCCAACATCCCTGCAAACAAATAGTACGGCAGCGAGATGCCGGTCAGCTCGGAAATTTGATCAAAGAATTGATTGTTAAAGAAAATTTGTTGGCGTAAGCTTTGCGGAAAAATATTCGGCACTGCGAACGCCCAAAATATGACGAGGACAAGGGCCGGAATATTACGGTGAATTTCAATATAGATACGTGACAGTCGCGAAACGATCGGTTTCCCAGTTAACCGCATGGTGCCAACGAAAATGCCAAGTAGCAGCGATCCGGCTGTGGTGATGGCGGTTACGACGAGTGTAAGAACCAGCCCACGCCAGAGAAGTTCGATTGCTTGAGGCGTTAGCCACTCTGGGAGCATGTTGGTTTAAGCACGAGCGACGAAAATCATATTCATGCTTTCGGCCGTTAAGCTGTTGCCTGCAAAATCGCCAACAACTGAATCAAGTTTAAAACCTGAATCAGTTAGCATTTGCTCAATATCAGTCTGGTTAAATAGTTTGTAACTCAACAAAAACCGCGTTTGCGTCTCAGCTGAGACGATGTGAAAACGTTCGACGATCCGGCCGGTCGTTTCCACATACTTACGTTCGATCTGAGTGTAGTTCGTGGCTGATCCAAAGCGGTCGGCCGCTTTTAAACTTTTGATCGCGGCGTCTTTCTGCGGCACTTCAAGAATCAGTTTGCCGTCAGGCTTTAAATTTTTACAGATCGCTTTGAGCAGTCCATTATTGTCATCGTCGTCGCTGACTTGGCCTAAGGTGGTCATGAGGCATAAGGCAACGTCAAATTTTTCGGCTGACTCAAATGCTTCACCCGTTGTCACCTGAAAGTCAACGTTTGGCTGAAGTTCTGGATCAATGTCAGCTTTTCGGCCGTTGGCGGCCGCAATCATCGCTTCAGCCGGATCGATGCCGACCGTGTGGTAGCCACGCTGTGCCAGCTCGATTGAGTGTCGGCCGAAGCCACAGCCGACATCAAGAAAGCGAGTGTCTGGA
This sequence comes from Anaerolineae bacterium, assembly GCA_045105475.1. Lineage (GTDB taxonomy): Bacteria > Chloroflexota > Anaerolineae > Promineifilales > Promineifilaceae > WTJY01. Next base: position 8,674 of record JBGCDP010000384.1, on the reverse strand, counting down.
TCGATTGGACTTTGCTGCAAAACGAAGTCAATTTCGGCCGCTGTGCGCGCATCTGTCAAAAGCGGATGCGCTAAAAATGGAGAGTTTTCTGTGAAAAAATTTGGGTTCAAGATTGTTTAGTTAGGGTAAAAGCATGCTTTTACCCTGCGATTAATGTTCGTTTTCTTCAACTTCTTCAACAACAGGAGGTGCGTGCAAATCCCCACTCACGGTGGGGCGGAAAGCATTCCGCTTTTGTCACAAATCGTCGCGGACATCGAGCATCGGCAGATCCATCCGTTCGAGCTTGTTGAGCGCTTCAAACGGGATCACCGCGTCGAGCTTTTCAGCAGCGGCCGCCCAATCTTCGATCCAATCTCGCTCGATTCCATCGACATCGTCCACAACGCGCAGGCGATCAATCTGGAACGTCTCACGGAGCATTTTCATCTCTTTGGCAACGCTTTCGGGTGAGCGTTGACGGAAACTTTGCCCATGCACCGCGTCAGCACACCAGTCACAGCCGTACGGACAGCCGCGTGTGGTTGAAATTGTCATCGATGTATAGCCACGCTCTTGTTTCCACGTGTCCAAGTAGCGGTTCATGTCGATGAGGTCCCGGGCTGGAACGGGTAACGTATCAAGATTTTCGATAGGCGGCCGGGGGTCAGTCACCATCGGCCCGCCGTATGAGTCACGGTAGCCGATGCCTAGCTCATGTTTTAAAAAGATCGGGTTGAGCATGTGACCGTCAGCCATTAGGTCGAGTAGTGCGACCATCGTCTGCTCACCTTCGTGATGGACAACGATGTCAACTTCCGGCTGTGATAAATACGAGACGGGATCACGAGTCGCATCGGGGCCACCCATAATAACGGGGAGATTGGCTTCCCAAGTAAGGTCGGCCAATTTAAGGGCCATGTCACGGGTCGGCAACACGGCCGAAATGCCGACGACGTCAGGTTTTTCTTGCTCTAAACAGCGTACAAAAGCGGTCTCGTCTTCTTCGAACGTGCCGTCAAATACGGCGACCTCATGCCCATTTTCTCTCACGTAGCTGGCGAGATATAAAAGGCCGAGCGGGAAGTAGGGACTTCCGGCCGCTTTTTCTTCCGGGCTTTTACTCAAAAATAGCGGATGAACCAAGAGTAATTTTGTCATAGTGGTAGTTGATGAGGTGATAGGGCGATAGTTAACTTCATCTTATCGTTTCATCATTTTTTATACGCAGCACCGTGAGCCACGCAGCAAAGCCAATTGCCAATAAAACCAACGTCGGTATCCATTCGAGATTGCGAACGCGGGCCAGTTCGCGGAAATCATCGGGATTTAAATAAGTCAGGTATGAAAATATTAGCCCACCGCTTAAATATATCCACGGAGCCGTAATCAACCAGTAATATTTATTTTCATCTTGTGCGGGAGCGAGGAATGGGAGAAAGATCAGCAAAATGAGAGCATACCAAGGATGCACCGTATGGGTAAGCAGCAAGTAAGCCATTAGTGGGAGTGTCATTAGCCGAATTGAGGACCTAACGTCTTGGCGTTGGTAAGCTAAATAAGCGAAATACCAAACGACCAATAAAACAATAAGCATAATTAGCAAGACAACGAGTTTGACCTGACCATCGGCCGGGCTTGGACTGTAGCCATCTCCGTCATTGAGCCAGCGCGTGACCCAAAAGAAAAGGCCGCTGTTAAATTTCCAGCGATCGTTATAGATGCGTAATGCACCAAATAGGCCGGTTCCATCGAGTGGGCCAACCAAGCCCCATCCGGCCCGCAAACCGGCCGGGATCAGCAACCCGACCGAGAGGATTCCGTACATAAATCGTTGCCGCCAATTCCAATACCAAAATAAGACTGGCAGAATGAGTACGGGGAGGATTTTGGTGAGGGTGGCAAAGGCGATGAGGATTGGGGAGAGCAGGAGGCGTAAGGAGGAGGTCGTTATTTGACCAGTTTCACGGGAGGCATTCCCTGCCCCTTTCGCCGGTACAAGAGGGATTGCAAACCAAATGCCTGACAGCATGAGAAGAATCATCCATGCATCGATGTGGGCGGAGTGGGCAACTTCGACGATAAAGAGTGGGTTCCACAATATCAAAAGAAGTCGGTTGGATGGGTAGCCTGCGGCCGCCAGTAGCTTGGCGGCAAAAAAGGCTGCGCCTAACTCAAACACAACCATGGTGATTTGCATGCTGAGCGGGCTTACGGGCGCAATCCAGTTTAAGCCACGAAAGATCCATTGGGCCGTTGGCATGTATGGGCTGGCCATCCATGTGTTGTTGGCTAAAGCACGAACTGGGATTTCTAAATAATCAAGTTCGGCCGATTCAATTGGCAAGGCGTACGGGCTGACGCCGCTGTTGGCGACGTGGCCGTCCCATAAATACCGATAAACGTCGTCTGAAAGGGATGGGATGGTAAACAGCAGCAGGAGCCTTGCAACGATGGCGACACCCCACATCACTTCCCACCGAATCAAGTTCGGCCGTCGTTCGCTAAAAACGAGAACCAAAATAAAGCTAGCAAAAGAGATGAGAAAGAAGGCGATCGTGAATGGGGTTGTTCCGGCCCGTAGAGTGCCTGAATCGAAGCTGATCAAGACCATCCCCAAAAATGGAATGAGAAATGGTAGGCCGATAAACCAATCGGATAGTGGTTGGAGCTTAAACTTTGGAGTCATTTAGAAAACTAAAAAACACGCTTCGCGTCTATAGACTGAACGCGAAGCGTGCTGGTTAGCTGGTGTAAGCGAATCGACGTTTACCAGAGCCAAGCTTTTTTCGGTTCACCCTGTGTATTTAGCAAGATTTGATCTAGACCAAACTGTCGGCCGGATTTGGTTGTCGCTACGACGAATGCGGCGGCCGTTAGAATGACATACGTCCAAATCCATTCGCTACCACCTTGATAAGACAAGAATAGATTAAAGAAGAAAACGGTTGCACCCCATCCTGCGATGGTTGTTAAGCCGCCAAATGTTAGGCCCAATCCCAACAATAGCTCAGCAACTAATTGGAAGATGGCAAATGCGCCAGCGTTTGGAATGATGGTGCTGTTGACGATTGAACGATAGATTTCGCTGCCTCCGCCTGTGTCATTAAAAATATAGTTGAACAATCCGACGATTCCATCTGCGGTGTAGACACCTTTTGTAAAGTTATCGTACCAGGCTGCAAGCAGAATGACTCCTAGTGTGATTCTGAGTACCGCAATGATGCGGCGAAAATATTGAGCATCGTTATTCATAAGTTGTTTTCCTCGTTTAGTTAGCTTTGGCTGTCTATCTAATAAATATGATTATGACTGATTAGAGCGTTCTGGCGAGAAAATACTTACGGCCGAAATAGTTTTGTAAGATGTGGTGATTTGCCAAACGATATTGACTCGACGCACCTGCATCTTTATAATTTGCCATCAACTAAATAGATTCCAATCAACGATGACGAAGATAAGTAACTCATCTTCTGTTCCCAGAGAGCTAGCGGCTGGTGTGAGCTAGCAACAGAAATCTGTGAAATCTCCTTCCGAGTTGTTTGCTCAAAAGGCAAACCGGTTTGATCCGTTAAAATCTCCAGAGATGGGCTAAATTAAACATTTAGCTTGAAATTCAGGTGGTACCGCGACGCCCCTTCGCCCTGAAGCGAATGGGGCGTTTTGTATTTATATGGCTTTATGCCAATTAGTTAAAACGCAAAAGTTGGAATTTGAAGCGTAGCGAAGATTCTGGCAGGCGCGAAGTGATGGTAACCACATGATTGATATAAATTTAATTCGAAATAAGACAGATTGGGTCCGTGAGCAGCTGGTTAAGCTCAACGATGCGAATGCACCGATTGACACGGTGTTAGAGCAAGACAAAATCCGGCGGGAGATTATTCTCAAAGTTGAGGAGCTACGACGCGAGCGGAACGTCGCTAGTAGGGCGATCGGCCGGGCGATGGGCGGTCTCAAGAAAATGGAAGCGGAGCTGAAGAAAGCGCAAGCGGCCGGTAGTGACACTGCTGAGCTTGAAGCTCAGGTAGCCGAAGCCCAAAAGGAGGCGGAAGCGGCTAAAGACAAACCACGCGAAATCGGTGATGAAATTGCAGAGCTAGAAGAGGGACTCAAAGCGGCCGATGCCAAGCTGCGCGAGGCAATGCTTTGGATGCCCAACATGCCCCATGAAAGTGTCGTTGTGGCGATGAGTGATGAGGAAAATGTTAACGGGGAACCTTTAGGAGCTCCGATTCCTGAATTTGATTTTGAACCGATCCCACATTGGGACCTTGGCCCAGCTTTAGGCATGATCGACTTTGAGCGTGGTGTTAAGTTAAGCGGTAGCCGTTTTTATATTCTTCAAGGGACTGGCGCGCGACTCCAGCGGGCTGTGATCCAATTCCTGCTAGACATGCACGTTGATAAGCATGGATACACAGAGATCTATCCACCGTTTATGGTGCGTAGTGCGATGTTCGAAGGAGCCGCACAGCTGCCCAAGTTTGCTGACAACATCTACCGTGATGCTGAAGAAGACTACATGTTCTTGGGGACGGCCGAAATTGCGCTGACCAATCTGCACCGAGATGAGATTCTTGATCACAAAGAGCTGCCGAAGAAATATGTGGCGTATACCCCCTGTTTCCGACGTGAGAAAATGAGCGCCGGGCGTGATGTCCGCGGCATTAAGCGGGGTCATCAGTTTGATAAGGTCGAGATGTATCGCTTTACCAAACCAGAAGATAGCTATGCTGCACTTGAAGAGCTGCTGACCGAAGCGACGGACGTCGCCGAAGCGTTGGGTATTCCTTATCGCATTGTCGATATTGTGAGTGGTGATTTAGGTTTTGCGGCCGCCAAAAAGTATGATGTAGAGCTATGGGCGGCCGGATGCCAAGAGTGGCTTGAGGTGAGCAGTGCAAGTAACTGTGAAGCGTTCCAAGCACGTCGAGCAAATATCCGTTTTCGGCCGGAAGATGGTGGACGGCCGCAGCATGTGCACACGCTCAACGCCAGCGGATTGGCCTTGCCGAGGCTGATGATCGCCATCATCGAAAACAATCAGCAAGCAGACGGGAGCGTCGTAATTCCAGAAGCACTTCGGCCGTACATGGGTGGTTTAGAAGTCATCACAGTGCCAAAGTAAAAATCAGATCGATATTTTCGTATTCGGTGGGCGAGACATTCGCTCACCGATATACTGACTTTCTGATTGCTGGACAGTAGCCTACTGTTATTTCGGAGTAAAAAATGGATTACAAACTAAGACTTGTTAGCTTCAAATTGTGACCTTACGTGCAGCGTTCGGTCATAACGCTAAATCATTTAAAGGTGCCTTACACAATCGATTATATCGATCTTTCAAATAAGCCAGATTGGTTTTTAGACATTTCACCTCTGGGTAAAGTCCCTGTTGTGCAGGTAAATGATGGCGCTTCGATTTTTGAATCGGCCGTCATTAACGAATTTGTCTCAGAGATCAATCCACCCGTTTTGCATCCCAAAGACCCTGTTGATAAAGCTCGAAATCGAGCTTGGATCGAATTTGGATCAGGCCTGTTAGGCAATAACTATCAGATGCGGAATGCCAAAACGAAAGAAGAATTCGAAGAGAAACGGGCGAAGCTAGTGGATCAGCTTAAAAAAGTTGAAGGCCAGATCGGGGAAGGACCATTTTTCAATGGTGAAGAATTTAGCCTGATCGATAGTTCTTACGCACCGGTCTTCCTGCAGCTTAGCTTGATTAATGCGAAACATGATACTGATGTTTATGCTGAGACCCCCAAGGTCGCGCGTTGGGCCGAAGTCGTCTTGTCGATGCCGGAAGTTAAAACGTCAGTTGTTGAAGATTTTGCCGATTTGTTTTATGCCAGCATGGGCAAGAGCGGCAGCTATCTAGCCCAATTTGTCTAGGCTTTTGTTCGGATAAAACCAAGGTGGTGGATTGAAGTCTCCAATCTGCCACCTTAATTTCCCTACATTCCCCCGTTTTTATGAGCCCTCACGATCTCCTCATCCCATCTCGCTTGACAGTTTGATATAATCCCTCGTTGTGTTGGTAGGACACACCACTCTATGGATGAAGAAGAAGCAAGTTCGACGTCGCCTGAAAACGATGAGAAAAAAATAGAAGAAACGGCCGAAAGTGAGCCCTCCACTAATGAGGAGCTCATAGCCGATGATGGAGCGAATCTACTTACACATGAAGTGCGCTGTCCCCATTGTGATTTTCTCCAAGCAGAAAAAACAGATCGCTGCTTGATGTGTGGCACCGCTTTGGATGCTGAGATTTTTCTAACTGCGGACGAGCAGGCAGAGATCCAGCGAGAAAGGGCCGAAGCGGCCGAAGCTGAAGCCAAAGCTGAGCAAACGAAACAGGCTAAGCGAGCGGCACGGCAGTTCTATCGTCGGCCGACCCCTGTGTTCGGGCTGAGCGTTTTCTTTGCCCTGTTCACTCTTGCGGTGGGAGGCTACGGCTTTTTAAATCCGGCCGCAATTCCGATTGCACTTCTTCCGTCTGCGACCCCAACAGAAGCCCCTCTAATCGTCTTGCCTACAGAAACGGCAACACCCATCCCGACAGCAACCCCGTTGATTACCGAAACCCCAACGCCGACGTTAGTTCCTACCGAAACTTCGACGCCGTTGCCAACCGATACACCTCAACCACTTCGAACCTATGAGATTGTTTCTGGCCAAACGTTAGTCGGGATCGCATCTCTTTTCGGCTTTACGCTCGAATCGATTTTTGAAGCCAATGGATTTGTAGACGAAGACCCCATTGTGTTTGTTGGGCAAGAAATATTGATCCCTTGGCCAACTGCTACGCCGCCTCTGCAACCGATTTTGTATGATATTGGTGGTCAAACGCTGGTGATCGACCCATCTAGTTGCCCGCCGTTTTATGCGATCCAGGAAGGGGATAGCCTGTTTGGCTTAGCGTCAGCGAATGACATTCCACTCGATGCGATGCTAGAGATGAACTATTTAACGGTTGATTCGATTGTTCAACCAGGTGATCCGATCTGTATTCCACAAATTTTAGAAGGACCGATCTTCTTGCCAACCCCTGGCCCTTCACCAACTCCAGCACCAACTCAGCCACCCACCGGCCCAGCTCCGCTTTATCCGCCAGATGGGTTTGAACATGCCGCGGGCGACACCGTTTTCTTGCAGTGGCTCTCAGTTGAGCAGTTGGGTGCAGAAGAACGATATATGGTTGAAGTGATTGATACAACCGATGTTGATATACATCCTAAACGACTGTTTACGCAGTCGGCTGGGGTACCGCTTCCGGCCGATTGGGGCCCTGCATCTGGCGAGCATAACTATGTGTGGCGAGTAAGCGTCGTAGAAATTACCGGCCGACGGGATAACGGCGGGTTTATCTATTCGATTGTAGGTGCTGAGTCTGTCCCCCGTACTTTTAGTTGGGGAAATTAAACACTTGGGTGCTTGCAACCCGTTCACTCACGTGGCAAACTTTCCTGCATGCTCAAATTACTGATTGTTGAAGACAATGAACGCCTACGCCCTGCACTCACCTCTGGTCTTGCTGCCACCTGTCAACTTGAAGTGGTCGCTGGATTTCCAACTGGGGAAGAAGCGGTTGAATTTTGTTTTGGCCAAACGCCAGATGTGATTCTAATGGATGTGCAGCTTGCCGGTGAAATGAATGGCATTGAAGCGGCTGTGGCCATTCGACGGGAACATCCTCGTCTGCCTGTTGTTTTTTATTCAATCCAAGACGACGAAGAATATTACCGTGCCTTTCTACGCTCTGGCATTTTGAGCCACTATGGGTATGTGCGTAAATCAAACTATTTACTGCCTGATATGATCGTGCCGCTTTTGCGGGATGCCGCCAGCGGCCGAAGCTTTATCGATCAGGACATCGAAACGCGCGTGCATGAAGTGCGCCAAAAAGATGAAAATGACCCGATGAGTTTGCTCGAACCGAATGAGCAAGAGGTGGCGAAAATGGTTGCGGCCGGGATGAGTAATCTGCACATCGCTCAACGTTTGGGATTCCGAGATAAACGCACCATCAGTCGAATCAACGGTCAAATTTATACCGCTTGGGGGTTGAACGCGACATCAAGCGATGAGAAAGTAGCCCGCACACGCGCAACGATTATCGTCAACAGCGGCCGGCTTTTAACTTGGGATGAGGGTGGCATCGCCTATGCGTGGGATGAAGCTGGGAACCAAGTTGAGTGGAACGGTTAGAAAGAGCTGATTCTAAAGCAGACACCAAATTTTTTAGAGGAAAAGGGGAATAATGCATGGGAAAGATTAAACGGCTACTGCCGCTCATTTTATTTTGTCTTTTGGGCATTTCAATCGGCGCGAACTATGTTCTGTTTTCGGCCGCTCAAAAATACTATTTAGAGGTGCAAGCCGCTCGCTTTAATCCATTGAGCTTAGATGCTTATCGAGAAGATGTGCCTGAAAAAAGCACCTTACCCAGAGTTGTATTTTACGGTGACTCCCGCGCATTTCAGTGGCCGTTTCCAGATTCTGACCAATTTGATTTTTACAATCGAGGGATTGGTGCTCAAACCTCAAATCAAATACTGTTACGTTATGAAGAGCATGTCGCACCGCTTGACCCTGATATCTTGCTGGTGCAGATGTGTATCAATGAATTAAAGACGGTTCCAATTTTCCCAACTAAGCGCAAACAAATTTTAGCTAGCTGCCGTCAAAA
>JBGCDP010000383.1:0-27841 GCA_045105475.1 Anaerolineae bacterium | reverse complement strand
TTGTATCGGCTCACCGAATTGCCAGAAAAGAAATCGACAATTCGGCCGCGTACAGTTTGTCTACAATATTTTTCAGATGTTGTCACGATGTTTTATTCCTACCCAACTTTGAGCGCTAGGCGCCAAAATCGGGAAATATCTATATCTCTTAGCTCATCGTGAATGTCATCAAAGATGGTGTAAATCCTTCAGGAACCGCGAACGGGAATTCCCAAGAGCCATCTTCACCGGCCACAGCTTCACCAACTTGACTACCATCGTAAAAGAAGTTGATCACAGCCCCAGTTGCCTCTTTTCCGTAGAACGAGCGCTGCTGGCCTGCTTCCCAACCTGAGAAATCGTATCCCAGAGCATCAAAGCGGGTTTGTTGTGACGTGGTCGCAACAGCCGATTCTAAACCAGCATTGCGTGCATTAAAGCCGTTCCAGTCGCCTGCGGCCGCTAAACCAGCGATCTCAGTCCATGAAGCATGTGCTGAGGCTGGTGTGGGTGCCCCTGGCGCATTAAGCGCACGAGACTTCTTCATGGCAGCTTCAACTTCTTCAACAGAAATGTTGGCTAACTTGGCATATGAGTCATACCCCATACCATGTAACGCTTTCCAAGTACCACGGCCGATACCAGAAATATCGCTTAGTTTGTCCCCATCTAGTTTGACAGATGGTTTGCGTTTCTTTTTACGAGCGGGTTCAGGCGGCTTAATTTCAACCGTTTTCGCTTTAAAGCCATCCCAGTCCCCTTGTGCGGCTAGGGCAGCTAACGCCGTCCATGATCCATGCGGGTCTTTCGGGATGCGAGCGCTCATCAACTTAGATTCAGCCATAATCTCAGAAAGAGTGTCTGGATCAATGTTGGCGAACTGCTCGAAGGTTGTAATGCCACGGCGATAGAAGTTCAGTTTCGTTTTTGGCCCAATTCCCCAGATTTTCGTTAGGTCGTCCCCTTCGATGTCTTCTAGGCGAATGGTTGTTTGGGAAGTATTGACAAGGTCAACAAATGCTCCACCTAAACCAACTGCGGCTGCACCAGCGGCCGCGGCTCCAGCAATACCAAAGCCAGCAGAAGCATCCAATGAACCGGTCTCAACGTCAGCATCAACACTAACATCGGCAGATGGCATGCTTAAGCCAAGGTCAGCACCTGAGGTTGACTCAACTTCAGCGCCATCGCGATTACGGGCTAAAAAGCCTAAACCACCGGCAGCAAATAGAGCTGGTACTTTAAATGGGAATGACCAGCGGCCATTGCTATCAACTTCGGCCGTTCCTTGGTATTCGCCATCATAATTAATATCAACAGAGCCACCTGGTTCGCCGACACCTGTAAGCTCGTGGTCTTCACCTGCACCCCAGCCTGAGAAATCCCAGTCGGGCCAGTTAAACCAATTGCCCCGAGGAGCATCTACTTCAGGAACAGAGGCTTCTACTTCGACATCAATATCTGTATCGATGCCATCCATCTCGACGTCTACATCAGGAAAGATAGGAGCAACTTCATCAATTACGGCCGACATCTCGCCACGGCTCGCTTCAACTTCAGCGCCATCTTGATCGCGCCGAATGAAACCTAGCATGCCGGGTAAAAATGCTGCTGGAACCATCCAAGGAAGTTTCCAGTTGCCTTGCCCATCAACGTTTGCTGTACCCACAGTGTCGCGGCCGTAAGTAATGTCAACCGTTTCACCAGCTTTAGCAGTACCAACAAACTCTACATTGTCGCCTTCGCCCCAATTGAAGAAATCATATTCTCCCCAATCAAACCAGCCGGAGCTTTTTACATTGCCCAACAGTCGGCCGCGCAGGCCTTCAGCTTCAACCTCTTTCGCATTAAGTGACGCAGACAAACCTGAAAGTTCTAAGTTTCTGGCGTCTAATGATGCAGATAGGTCAGCTAATTCTCGATCTTTTACCCCAAGGTCCGCTTCAACAGAAGCAAACGAGGCAGACAAATCAGAAAATTCACGATCTTTAGCCTCAATTGAGGCAACTAAACCTGAAATTTCTACGTCCTTCGCGTCAATATTCGATTTGTAGTTATCTACGGATAAGTTTAGGCTTTTTAGTTCTTTTTCGTAACCTGCAGAGATTTCGCTACAGTCTACAGTTGCGGTTCCGTCAACGTCTCTAAGACGCCAGTGAAACAAGTCAATTAAAAATTGAATTGCCCAAGCAACAATAAGGCCAATAATAAAGGGAACGATCCAGTTCATGAAAATTTCCTCCTCTTCAGAATAGCTGGTCGAAATGAATGTTGTGATGATGCCGTTCTGCTCAAATTAGAGATTTGGCTACGGTGTTTGAATCGTTTATTCGATTGTGTTGCTCTTTACGGGAGCAGTTACCAACAAGTCTCAAACGATTTTAACGGACTGAGTTTTCCTCTTTTTTTAAATGAGCCAATCCAAAAACGGCCTGATAAAACCAATATAATCAAATATTAGTCGATTTTGGCGCCCATCCTATGGGGATTTCTGCGTATTTAATTTCAAGAAGACAGATTTTTTCCAAATCCTTTTCTAAGCGTCTCTCGAATTTTTGCCTTCAATTAGCAAGGATTGTAGGCTAATTTACTGCATTTTGGCGTTAAACAGCAATCTATTGAATTTTAGGATTGTAATTGTGAATTGACAAGTTATTATTGGTATGATGTGGACTTCTAGTTGAAATTGCTTTAAAAAAGCTATGGCTATAGGCAAAAATCAACGTTTCAACAATTTTTCTCAAGAATTTGCAGAAACTTTAATTGATATTTGCACGTACCTACTGATGGACAAGACGAGTTTTATTCATCATAGTCTGAATTTCAGACCCATTTTCACAAACATATTTTTAGGAAATCAAGGAGAAAAATTATGACCAGAAATATTTTGATACATATGTTTTACACATTAATTGTTTCAATTATTCTCAATGTAGCCGTTTTCTTTATTGGCCAGGCTTTCGGAGTTTCATTTGCAGCCGATGTTCCAGGTGCATCAAGTATCCCTGTTAGCGCAGTTGTTATTGCAAGTGCAATCGGAGCAGTAGTAGGTTGCTTAGGCTTTTGGATATTAGGATTTATTGCTGGCGACAAGCAACGTATTTGGTTCATTTGGCTGGCAACGATCATTGGCCTCATCTCCATGATCGGCCCTTGGAATGTTTCAGGCGACCTTCCAACAATGGGCTTTTTAGGCCTTATGCACGTTGTGTCTGTCCTAGTAATGACTTGGTACTTAGGCGTATGGGTTCCACGGTATGTCACCCCAGAAGCAGCTGCATATAGCGCATAGGCCAATCGTAAGAGCTAAAACAAGTTTTTGGCGTGCTAGATTGATTCTGTTAAACTGAAAAAATGCTAAATAAGCGCAACACCCACCATCATCATTTCCCAGAGCATTGTCCCGGATGAGGTGATGGCCGTTTGCCACCATTAAGTTGATTTCAACGCCCTTTCCGGATTTCCGGGAAGGGCGTTTTTTATTTCTTTATTTTCGACATTATCCTGAAAACTATGACACGATCTGATATACGCTTTGCTATTCCTAGCAACGGCCGACTTGAAAAAGACTCTCTGGCATTTATGGATGCTTGTGGGCTACCCGTTAAGCGGCGAAATCCTCGACAATACACCGCTACCATCAACGGGCTACCAAATGTCACCGCCTTATGGCAACGACAAAATGACATTGTGCGTGGTGTGCGCCAAGGGGCACTCGATTTTGCAATTGTCGGGCTTGATGCCTTAAGTGAACGTTGTCCGGCTGACCAGCCTGATCTTTGTGAAAATATCCTCGTTTTACACAATGAGTTAGGTATATCCCACTGCGAATTACATTTAGCCGTTCCAAATGACTGGCACGAAGTCAATGATTTAGAGGATCTAAAGCAAAAAGCGGCCGAACTTGCCCCCTTACGCATCGCCACAAAATTTCCAAACTTAACCGAGCAGTTCATGCGCACACAGGGCATCTCACCTTTTGAAACAGTCAAAGCGGATGGAACCCTAGAAATTGCGCCAGCCATTGACTTCGCCGATATCATCGTTGACCTCGTCTCAACCGGGACAACGCTGAAAGCCAATGCACTAAAACAAATCTCAAACGGTTTAATTTTGCACTCACAAGGGGTGCTGATTGCAAGCAAACAGGCCTTAAGAGATCGTCCCAACGTACTTGAAACGGCCCAAGTCTTACTTGAATACATTGCAGCGCATTTACGCGCCAAAGACAGCTACACGGTAACTGCCAATGTGAGAGGTGCATCGCCTGAAGCGGTTTCAACAATGATGCTTGATAAAGCTCAGATTAGAGGGCTACAAGGTCCAACGATCTCACGCGTTGTGCCACATGACCCGGCCGACCAAGGTAAAAACGACTGGTATGCGGTCAACATCATCGTTAAACGCGAAAGTCTATCGGCCGCGATTCGGGAATTACGCGAAATCGGCGGATCTGGCGTTATCGTAACGGAAGTAAAGTACATCTTTGAAGAAGAGCCTGAGCGTTATCAGGCAATGCTTGAGGCGTTAAAATTATGAATTTCAGCGATTTTGTCCGCCCCGACATCGTCTCGATGACACCCTATACACCCATCGTCCCGTTTGAGGTTCTATCAAAACAGTTGGGCTTTGCGCCTGAAGACATCGTCAAGCTCGACGCAAATGAAAACCCCTATGGCCCTTCCCCAAAAGCATTAGAAGCGATTGCTGGCGGCCGGTACTATCATATCTATCCTGACCCAGAAAGCAGCGCTTTACGGGAAAAACTGGCTGATCACACTGGCATATCGGCCGATTATCTGTTGACAGGAATGGGGGCAGATGAGCTAATCGATTTGGTTTTGCGCGTTGTACTTTCGCCGGAAGACAAAGTAATTGATAGCCCCCCATCATTTGGCATGTACCCATTCTCGACTCAGGTAAACGCAGGTCAATATGTGACCGTACCGCGCAAACCTGACTTTAGCATCGACATGGATGGGATTGAAGCTGCCTTTGAACAACCTTCAAATATAAAAATCGTTTTTGCCTGTTCGCCCAACAATCCAGACGGCAGTGTGATTAGTGAAAGTGACCTAGCACGATTGTTGGCCCTGCCAGCTCTTATCGTTTTAGATGAGGCCTATATCGAATTTGCGGCCGTTGATGGCAAGCCGGGCCATATTCAACTGGTTGAACAGCATGAAAACCTGTGTGTGTTGCGCACATTCAGCAAACTGGCTGCACTGGCTGGTCTGCGGATCGGCTATGGGGCGTTCCCAAAATGGTTGCGTGACCAAATGATGAAAATCAAACAGCCGTATAACATCAATCATGCGGCCGATCTCGCAGCCAGAGCCTCGTTAGATGATCAAGGTTATCTAGAAGAAAAGGTCAGTCTGTTAGTCGCTGAGCGCAAACGGATGGCACTGCTACTCGCAGATTTCAACTATTTGAACCCGTTGCCCAGCTATTCTAACTTCGTGCTGTGCGAAGTTATCGGCCGGGATGCAGGTCGGCTCAAACAACAGTTACAAACTGAGTTTGGGGTTTTGGTCCGCTACTACAACAAGCCGGGCTTAAACAACTACATCCGCATTAGCGCCGGTCGGCCAGAAGACACCAACAAACTAATCGCAGCATTACAAAAAATTGAGGATTAATTTTATGCGTACAGCAACCATCACACGCCAAACCAAAGAGACTGATATTGCGATCTCCATCAATTTAGATGGGAGTGGCCAGCACGAAATCAGCACCGGTGTTGGCTTTTTAGACCATATGCTGACGGCCGTTGCCGTGCACGGACTGTTTGATTTAAATGTTAAAACTGTGGGTGATTTACACATCGATGCCCATCACACGATTGAAGACACCGGCATCGTGCTGGGCCAATGCATTGATCAAGCTTTGGGTGATCGCAAAGGGATTAACCGGATGGGGCACTCGTATGTCCCAATGGATGAAGCGCTAGGATTTGTTGCGCTAGATTTAAGCGGCCGGCCATTTACAGTTTTCAAAGCGGAATGGCATGCTCCTATGATCGGCCAGTTCCCGACTTCAATTATCGGTCACTTTTTTGAGTCGGTCGCAATCCATAGCAAAATGAATCTGCACGCCAAAGTTGAATACGGCCGTGATGATCACCATCAAGCAGAAGCGTTGTTCAAGGCGTTTGCACGCGCGTTACGCTCGGCCACAGAGCCTGACCCGCGTCGCACAGGGATCGCGTCAACAAAAGGGACATTAACCAGCTAACCTAAAACACATTATGAAAATAACCATGATTGACTACGGTGCGAGCAATATCCGTTCCGCACTAAAAGCATTTGAATATTTAGGAGCTGACGTGCTCCTAACAGGTGACCCGGCCGACGTTTTGCAGGCTGACAAGCTCGTCTTGCCTGGGGTTGGTGCCTTTGGCTCCGGCATGGAAGCGGTCCGCAAGCTGGGGCTGGAATCGGCCGTTAAAGAACGGGTAGCGGCTGGGGTTCCGCTGCTAGGCATCTGTGTCGGCATGCAGTTTTTATTTGAAAGCAGCGATGAGATGGGAAATCACACCGGGCTTGGCTTGATCCCGGGGGATGTGACCCGCTTTGAACCGGTGGACCCCACCAACAAAGTGCCGCATATGGGCTGGAATCAGGTTAAGCACGACGAGAACCATTGGCTGATGGCGGGCGTCCCGGCCGGAAGTTATGTCTATTTTGTGCACAGCTACTACTGTCGGCCGACCAACCCGGCTAACACAATCGCCAGCACCGATTACGAAGACGACTTTTGTGCCGTAGTCAGCCATGAAAACGTATATGGCATCCAGTTTCACCCCGAGAAAAGCCAAAAACATGGCTTACGCATTCTACAAAATTACATCGACCTGTGAGATCCCCATGATTGGCATTCGCCTTTTCCAGCCAGCCGAATTTGAAGAGTTTCGTACAATTCGAAGAGAAGCCTTGGTGAGCGCACCCGATGCATTTTCGGTCAAAGTAGCAGATTTTGATCAACGGCCGATTGCGCCTGAAAAAGCACGCTTCATATCCAATACATCTGACCCAAATCGCATGATTGCAGGTGCATGGGTTGATGGGCAGATCAGTGGCATGATTGGCCTATTTCAACAAAGCGAACCAGGTTTCAAACATCGTGCGATGGCATGGGGTGTCTTTAGCTCTCCAAATGCGCGTGGGTTGGGACTGGGCAAACAAATGCTGCAGCTCTTGGCAAAAGAAACGTCGAAAATCGATGGAGTCAACCAAATCGTTTTATCAGTTTTGGCTTCTAATACACAGGCGATTCACTTTTATAAAAAAATCGGCATGGAACAGTTTACTCCGGCCGGAAATGATCCACTTGTTGATCATGCAACCACCGATGATGAGGCTTTCATGGTCTTGCATCTAAACTCTGACTTATCAAAATGACAAAATTTATCGTTTACCCCGCAATTGATTTGCGCAATGGAAAAGTCGTTCGCTTGAAATTTGGCGATCCTAATCAACAGACTGACTATGGAAATGACCCGGCCGCGGCCGGACAACGCTGGCTCGACGATGGTGCCAGTTGGCTACACGTCGTTAATCTTGATGGGGCCTTTGGTGAAAAAAGTTCGGCTAACTGGGCCGCCCTTGAGTCGATTGCAAACCTCAACGCCCTAGTCCAGTTCGGCGGCGGGATTAGAGCCATCGACGACATTGAACGGGCTCTCAAAGCGGGCGCCAATCGAGTCATTTTAGGCACCGTAGCGGTTGAACAGCCGGAGCTCGTCCCAGAAGCCATCAAACAATTTGGGGCAGATGCGATTGTCGTGGGGATCGATGCCAGAGACGGTGAAGTCAAGACGCGTGGTTGGGTTGAAGGGGGTGGCATGTCACCGCTTGATCTGGCCCAGAGAATGGCTGATGTTGGGGTACAAACAATCATCCATACTGATATTAGTCGAGATGGTGTGTTAACCGGGGTGAACGCGGAAAAGTCGGCCGGAATTGCACAAGCAACCGGTCTAAACGTGATTGGCTCTGGCGGTGTCGCATCACTCGATGACATTCAGTGCTGCATCGATCAAAAGTTAGCAGGCGTGATCACCGGCCGGGCCATTTACGAAGGTGAGCTAAATCTCAAAGAGGCGATTGACCTATGTTAGCCAAACGCATTATTCCATGTTTAGATGTCAAAGACGGCCGAGTGGTCAAAGGGGTTAACTTCGTCGATTTAGTCGATGCGGGTGATCCGGTTGAACAGGCCCGAGTTTATGACCAAGAAGGGGCTGATGAGCTAATTTTCCTCGACATTACCGCCACCAGTGATAATCGTGAGACGGTGCTTGAAATGGCAAAAGCTGTCGCAGAACAGGTGTTTATCCCGTTTACAGTAGGCGGTGGCATACGCACAGTGGACGACATGCGCGGCATTTTACGCGCAGGGGCCGACAAGGTCAGCATCAATTCAGCTGCGGTTAAAACGCCCGAGCTAATCACGGCCGGAGCTGAGGCATTCGGCAGCCAAGCGATTGTCGTCGCAATTGACGCACGTAAACGGCAAGGCAAAGGTGAGAGTGGATGGGAAGTTTTCGTCGCAGGTGGCCGGAAAGCAACCGGGCTAGACGCGGTTGCTTGGGCCAAGCAGGCTGAAGAACTAGGTGCAGGGGAAATCTTACTCACAAGCATGGACGGCGACGGCACAAAAGAAGGCTATGACGTACGTTTAGTGCAAGCTGTGGCTAATGCAGTCAGCATCCCGGTTATTGCATCGGGCGGTGCAGGCAATGTGAGCCATTTTGAACGGGCCCTGACTGAAGGCAAAGCAGATGCAGCCCTTGCTGCTTCGTTATTTCACTTTCGTGAGTTGAGTGTGGGTGATGTCAAAAAGCACCTGGCTGAAAAAGGGATTGCGGTAAGAGAATGACACCTGAACAATTAGCAGAGTTAAAATTTGATGATCGTGGTCTTATCCCAGCGATTGTTCAAGATCAAAACACAGGCGATGTGCTGATGATGGCTTGGATGAATGCTGAATCGTTGCAGTTAACCCTTGATAAGCAGGAAGCGGTGTTTTGGAGCCGCTCGCGCCAAGAAATTTGGCATAAAGGAGCAACGTCAGGCAATGTCCAGCGTGTGCAGGAAGTTCGGTATGACTGTGACGGTGACACCTTGCTGATACTCGCAAATCCGGCCGGGCCCGCCTGCCATACAGGCGAACAATCTTGTTTTTATAAAAAATTAGGATAGAGAGAGTCTAGAATTAGACAGGCTAATCTAAAAAATTCATGAATGAAATTAAAGCACTTGAGACATTATTAAAAGATCGCAAAGCCAACCCTAAAGAAGGGTCATATACAAATACACTCCTAAATGATCAGGAAGAATTGGTCAAAAAAGTAGGGGAAGAGTCGATTGAGGTGATTTTGGCCGCATTGCAGCAAGGGCCAGAAAGATTGATATCGGAAGCGGCCGACCTTGTTTATCACCTGTCAGTTCTGCTTGTGGCGCATGACGTGAGCTGGGATGACATCAACGCAGAATTAGCTAGTAGGAAATAGTTATGGATATCAAAGAAGGCACCATTCAAGCAAATGGCCTCGAGTTCTCTTATATTGAAATGGGCGAGGGGGAACCTGTTTTTTGCTTTCATGGATATCCTGACACTGCACACACTTGGGTGCCAACATTGCAGGTCTTAGCTACGAATGGATATCGTGCGATTGCGCCGTTTATGCGGGGCTACTATCCGACTGAAATCCCGGCCGACAATGAATATTCGGCCGTCGACCTGGGGCAAGATGTTTTAGCTCTGATCGCAGCATTTGGCTATGAGCGCGCCAAGGTCATCGGGCATGATTGGGGTGCAATGGCGGTGTATTCGGCCGCAAGCCAGACTCAAACTGCCATTTCAAAGATGATAACCGTTGCAATCCCTCATCCGCGCGCACTCAAACCAACTTTGGGCGGTTTATGGAAATCACGCCACTTTATTAGCTATCAAATTCGTTGGTACGCTCTGTGGCAGCACCAGAGAAATATCGCTGAACAGGTCAGTGGCATCTTCAAGCGATGGTCGCCCGACTGGAAGTTTGGAACCGATGAAGTGGATCCAGTCGTACACGCTTTATCGCAACCCGGCCGGATCGAAGCAGCTCTCGGCTATTATTGGTCATTTGGCGCAGATCAACGTGGTGAACGTAATAAACGTTTACGAAACACGATCTTCAAGAAGACAGAAGTGGCTACGTTGTGTATTGTTGGTGCAAACGATGGGGCACTTGACCCTCAACAAATGGTCAACACGCCAGCCGCTTTTTCTGGCCCTTATGAGTATAAAATCATCTCAGGAAGCGGCCATTTTCTACATCAAGAAAAACCTGACAAATTTCACCAATTGGTACTAAATTTTTTCGCTGGAGGAATTGCGAATGAGCTCTAAAGATGAAATCCCAGAAGAAGGAAGCCACGTTCTAGACGATAAACCGGGCATGCATGGCAAGCAGGCCTACCTCTGGTTTTTCGTCCTGCTAATCGCGGCCCTCATCACCCTGTTTGGACTGATTGTGCCTTTCCTTAATCTAGTCGCCAATGGCACAGGTGATAGCTTGAGATCTTATCTGCTAAGCAGAACGATCGTAGCTGACTTCTCTTTTATTTTTGTACTTTGGGGATTGGGCTGGCTAATCGGAACGATTTTCAATCTTGTGCGCCTACGACGTAACCCACCCGAAATTTAAGCATGACTGCAATTGAAATCAAGCAAATAGACTACGCAGACTCACAACAGGCGGCCGACCTTGTGATGTTGCTCAACAACTATGCTCAGGACCCAATGGGTGGAGCAACCCCACTTGTTCCGGCCGTACGCGAAATACTTCCAGTAAAGCTCGCAGAGTTTCCAACGGCGTTTAGCATCATCGCGTATGTCGATAGCAAACCGGCCGGTTTAACAAACAGCTTTTACGGCTTTTCGACATTCGCAGCCCGAAAGCTCGTCAACATTCACGATGTAACTGTATTGCCTGAATATCGTGGGATGGGGTTGAGCACAAAGATGCTAGCACATGTTGAGTCCATAGCTATTGAAAATGATTGCTGCAAACTAACTCTTGAAGTATTGGCCGGGAATCAAATCGCCATGAATGCATACAAAAAGCTAGGGTTCAAAGGCATCGAGCTAGACACCCCTACAGGTCACTATCTTTTTTGGGAGAAAAAGCTTAGCTAAGCGATTTTGCCTACTGGTCAGCACTATTTGTCGGGGGGTTAGGGTAGATGTATGTCCCATCATTTGGGATTTCACCAGCAGCTAATCCATCCCTTAGCTCGTTTAAAATAGCATTGGCTTCGGCTGAGATCAAATCTTCAAAGGCATGGAATGGAGCAAGCTTTACGTCTCCATTAAAATTACCGGCCGGAATATCGCCAATCATAGATCGAGCAATAAGTTCAAAAACCCCGTTTGAAATCTGTTTCATAGCTGAAGACACAAGACAAGGTTGAGCATCTGGCAAAATCGGCCATTGGTCTACATCGACGCCAATGCAATATGTATTACTTTGTGATGCGGTTTCTATCAAAGCGCCATTACCCGTTAATCCACCAGCCCCAAAGATCACATCAGCCCCCTGATCCAGCATATCACGCGCTGTTTCAGCTCCCCATTCAGGGTCAGAAAAAGATTTTAGTATCTCACCCGGATGGTGAGCGATCAAAATTTCAATCTCTGGGTTCAACGCGTAAGCTCCAGCCTCAAAACCTTCTCGAAATGAGACAACTGGAGGGATTTTGTCTGTCCCCAACACCGCAGCGACGGTTCCTGTTTCTGAAATAATTGCAGCAAGCGCGCCAGCTAAAAACCCCGCATCTCTTTCAGGAAAAATTAGCCCTGACACATTTTCTATTTCTTCGGGCTGGAACTGGTCAACGCCAATAAAGCTAACATCTGGGTAAGCTCTTGCAGCCTCGTTTGTCAATTCACTCCAGTTAAACCCTACAGTCACGATGACGTCAAACCCTCTTTCAACAAAGTGCCCAATATGCTCATCAGAGCTGAAAGAAGTTTCAGCTTCAATATATTCAACATATGCAGCCAAGTCTCCTTCTGCACGTTTAGCACCTTCCCATGTTGATTGGTTAAACGATTTATCTTCAAATAATCCGGAGTTAATCACAACCCCAATGCAATGCAGTTCCTCATCCTGGCAAGTCAACTCTGATCTATCAATAACTTGAGCCCCCACATCTTCAATGGAGGAATCGCTAGCGTTAGATCGTTTTGGTATTAACGTAGAGGATGGGGGTGGCTCAAGGCCTTCTAATAAAGGGTTGGTCGTACATGCGGAGGCAAAAAACAGAGCCCCGAAGAAAATAGACAGTATGTATTTTTTAGACATGGGATTCGTATTGAATTCAAAGCTATTCGATCAGGTCATACGCGCTTATCGATAGGTTGGAATGGTTGGGTGGAAAGTTCTAAATCCTTCGCGAAATAATACTGGAAGGCTGTAAGCACTTACGATTTATCAAGACAATTTTATAAACCTACGAATTTTACACAAAAATAACTGACTTTCGCGGTTTGCCCGGTTAATTTTTAGAAATATGAGTGAAAAACAACTTGCTAGGCCAGCCTAACTTAGTCGCAGTAACCTAAAAATAATATCTTGCTTGGCTCTTGCCTTAAAAGGAAAGTATGGGTATTTAAGGCTAATGGCGTTATGAACAAGACGTATTTAAACCTTAAAGCTTCACAAGCAAAGATTCTAAGCCATGAAAGTGGTAGCTATTGGTGTAAATCGGTAATTCTGCCAAGTTTAAATTGGGAAACCGGGACATTAAAATAGGGAGGGATGTTTGAAGCTCTAGACGAGCAAGAGGGGCGCCGATACAGAAATGGATTCCACCCCCTAATGAAACATGCGGGTTTTTCGGCCGCTCAAGAACCATCTGGTCGGCCGCTTCAAATACGGCCGGATCTCGATTAGCCGCACCTAACACCAATGAAACTTCAGTCCCTTTTTTAAAGAATTGTCCATTGTATTCCAAGTCTTCTAGCACCCACCGATCAAAAATATGGAGCGGCGTGTCGTAGCGCATCAACTCATCAACGGCTGTTTTTGCCAGCTCAGGGGCGGCCAGCCATTGATCCCACTTTTCTCGATTTTGGAGCAACGCACTCACCCCATTTCCAACCACATTGACCGTTGCTTCATGTCCAGCATTGAGTAGCAGAATGCAGCTACAAATCAGCTCATGCTCAGTCAGCTTCTCCCCCTCTTCTTCAACAGAAATCAGGTGAGAGATCAGGTCATCGGCTAAGTTTTTGCGCCGGATTGAGACAAAGCCTTGTAAATAGGAGAAGAAATCTCGCGCCGCATTAACGGCCGCCTGTTCATTCTCAGGCGTACAGTCCGGCTCATACATTTTCACCATGCTGTGAGACCAATTCAGCAAATGCTCAGCCATATCGGTCGGTACGCCTAGCATTTCAGCAATCACAATGACTGGGATCGGTGTTGCGAATACCGCTTTGAGATCACACTCCCCATCGGCCGTAATCTTGTCGGCCACCTTGTCACAATAGGCGTGAGCCAGTGTCTCGATACGCGGCCGTAATCGTTCAATCTGGCGCGACATAAACGCCTTTTGAACCAATCCCCGCAAACGAGTGTGGTCAGGCGGCTCTAAATTTAAAAGCGAAAACTTGTCTGCATCATCAAACGGCTTTAGCTCCGGTCGAGGTTTGGGAATCAGCTCAGAGTCTGGTGGCACGACGTGTGAAATTTGGCGGCCGAAACGCCGGTCGCGCAAAATGGCCGACACATCGGCATGGTTCACAAACGTCCATTTTTGATAATCTTCCCAAAAGAAAACAGGTGTCTTTTGGCGTAGCTCTTCGTAGTAAGGGTACGGGTTATTATAAAAATCAGGCTCCCGAACATTTAGCTGAACTCTCATCGTTTTTTGATCGATTCTCATATCAGATATTAGATACTAGATGCTAGTTTGGCTCACACCAATACCCAACTTCCAACATCTAACCACTATTCTTTATCGTATGGTTGTCCATCGGCCGCTGGCATCTGCCCCTTACCCACAACACCCGCCAAGATAATCATCGTCGCCAGGTATGGAATCATCAACAAAAATTCAGAGGGGATAGGGAGCTTGAGGATCGCTAGTTTCGTTTGAAGCGCATCGGTAAAGCCAAACAAAAGGCTAGCACCAAAAGAGCCGATCGGATTCCAGTTACCAAAAATCATGGCGGCCAGACCGATAAAGCCACGGCCGGCCGTGAGTCCCTCATCAAAGCGAGGCACGGAGCCAAGAGTGAAATACCCCCCCGCGAAGCCAGCCATCGCACCGGAAAGCAAAACAGCCATCCAGCGGGTGCGGATCACATTAATGCCCAACGTATCGGCCGCTTTTGGATGCTCACCGACAGAGCGTAGGCGCAATCCCCAGCGGGTGTAATACAGAGCGACATGCAATACGATGATGATGATAAACATCGAGTAGACAAAAATATTGTGCCGGAAAAAGATTGGCCCCAAAACAGGAATCTCACTCAACACAGGAATCTCAAACGGCCGGAAAGTGCCGGGACTGTTGAACTCCTGATATTTTTGCAGGAAACGGGCCGACAAGTAGCTCGTAAAACCAACGGCAAAAATGTTGATCACCGTACCAGAGACAATCTGATTAATTTTATAGCGGATCGAGAGGACCGCATGGACGGATGATAGAAGCATGCCAGCGAACACCGCACCGGCTAAACCGATGATTAGCCCTAAAATGACAAGCCCTTGTTCTTCAAATATGCCTGCAAAAAAGGAGTTAGGCAGCCAGAGTTTGGCGATACTGCCGACAAACACGCCAACTAATGCGCCTGTCAGCATCATCCCTTCAATGGCGATATTAACGATACCGGCCCGCTCTGACAGAATGCCGGACATCGCACCCAGCGTAATCGGTACAGCTCGCACGAGTGTTGCTGACAGCAAGCCACCTAGGTTAAGCGACTTACCGGCCGCACCCCAAGTCAAAAATCCAAAAATAAATAGGCCGATGACCACGGCCAAGACCACATTGGCCCAACGGCCGAAGCCGCGCCAAAGTTGAACACCGCCCAAAAACGCGGCCGCAATCGCCAGAACATTTAACACAGTTGAGCTAGAAAGCTCCCAATCGAACAGGTCACCCGGTTTACTTGACAAAGGCAGCTTGAAAGTTGTAATCACTTCAGAGATTTCGACTTCTTTGCTTTCAGCAATGCCGCCTAACCCTTGTGCAAAAACGTACCACATGCCAAACGCGATCAGCAGAAAAACGATCCCTAATATGCGCTGACGTGTAAAAAAGCTTCTAAATGTCGGCTGAACTGTCGGTGTTGATTTTATAGTTGAAATAGCCATAAGAATTAAAAATGGTATTCAGTATTTGGTCCGCTTTGCCAATTAGTAGCCAATGGGCCACAGACCTACCGAATTATCCCCAAGAGTTCGTAACGAGTTGACCATCATCACCTGTGTCACGTAGACGGTAGATGGTGCGCACAATGGCCGGAGCCGCGATAAATGCCAAAACCAACGCTTGGACAATTGAAATAATATCGATAGGGATACCCGCATCTAACTGCATTTGGGTCGCCCCATTGCGCAAAGTCCCAAATAAGATAGCGGCCAAAACAACCCCAACCGGATGGTTTTTGCCTAAAAGCGCAAGTGCGATGGAATCAAAGCCGATGCCTGAGGTAAAAGAGGCAACCAGCCGATGGTTTAACCCTAAAATTTCGTTGGCACCCGCCAATCCAGCTAAACCGCCGGAGAGAAACATCGCTGTGACGGTAGCCCGCACAATGTTCATACCTGAGTAGCGAGCAGCATTCGGGTTGGCTCCGACGGTGCGTAAAGTAAAGCCCCATTTGGTACGGAATAGATACCACCATGTGATCCAAGCAAATACCAAAGCGATGAAAAAGCCGATGTGAAAACGGCCGACGCTGAACGAAGGCAACATCGCACTGTCAGCAATAATCGGGCTAATCGGATTCTGTGACTCAGGCTCTTTCATGACGGTGCGCAACAGCCATTCAACTAGGCGAATGGCGATAAAGTTCATCATGATCGTATTGATGACCTCATGCCCACCCGTTTTGGCTTTCAGCCAGCCAGGAATATAGCCCCAAAGGCCACCTCCAATAAACCCTGCTAGCAATGCGAGTGGAATATGGATGATGGCGGGCAAGCCGGTAAAGGTATAGCCGACCCAAGTCGCCGTTGTTGCTCCGATAAATAGCTGTCCTTCAGCCCCAATGTTGAACAAACCGGTTCTAAAACCAAGCGCAACCCCTAACCCTGCAAAAATCAACGGGGTTGAGGTCACAAGGCTTTCTAGAAAAGGGTCAATCGATTTGACGAAAACGGCCCAATCACCTGATGTGATCGCACTCCAAATTTCGGACGGACTGCCGATTGCACCCACAAATAGAGCCTGATAAGCCACAGCGACTGTGCGCCACGATTCACCTAATCCAGCTAAAAATGATTCACGAAAAGCTGCATACACTTCTTCCGTTGTTAAAGCGATAAAAATTCCGCCGATGACCAATCCAGAAAATACGGCCAATATCGGATAGAGAGCAGATTGGAAGGAGGTTTTGAACACACCCCCATCCATCGGTTTATTTAATTCATCGATGAGCGCCTGACTGACATCTGGCTTCTGCGGCTCAGGCTCTTTGTTTGGATCAGTCATTTTTCTCTTCCCCTTGTTGCACGTCACTACTTTGCGGTCCCAAAACTTCTTCGTGGGTTGAACCTGCCATGAGCAAGCCAACCTGCTCTTTAGTCACTTTGCGAGCATCGACCATGGCGGTAATCCGGCCGTCAAACATCACGGCGATCCGATCAGACAACTGCATGACCTCATCTAATTCTGTTGAAACGAGTAGCACGGCTACCCCGTCATCTCGCTTCTCAACAATTTGGCCATGGATGTATTCGATCGAACCGACATCAATACCACGCGTTGGCTGAGCTGCTACCAAGAATTTAATGTCGCGTGAAAACTCACGAGCGACAATTACTTTTTGCTGATTCCCACCGGATAAAGAACCAACAGATGTCTCGATTGTCGGTGTGCGAACGTCAAATTGTTCAACAAGTTTGGTTGCGTTTTCACGCATGACGGCATCTTGCATGACTACCCCTTTTGAAAATGGTGGCATGTAGTAGGATTGCAAAGCCAGGTTGTCGACTATAGGAAATTCCGCCACAACCCCGTCACGCTGACGATCTTCAGGAATATGGGCTGAGCCAAGTTCGGTAATAAAGCGGGGCGGTTTATTTTGTACGCTTTGCCCGAGCAAACTGATCTCGCCAGCATCTACGCGCCCCATCCCAGTAATCGCTTCAACCAGTTCCGTTTGGCCGTTTCCTTGGATGCCTGCAACCCCTAAAATTTCGCCAGCCCGCAGTTCAAATGAAACATGGTCAACGGCCGCCTGTTCTTGCTCATCGATTACCAGCAAATCAGTGACTTTAAGCACCACCTCACCTACTTGGGGCAGGTTGCGGTCCACGTCCAGGTCAACCGCACGGCCGACCATCATTTCAGCCAGCTTAGCCGGGTCAGCTTCGGCCGGTACAGTAGAACCAATCACTTTACCCCGGCGAATAACCGTGATTCGGTCTGCATAATCTAAAACTTCGCGCAATTTGTGGGTGATAAAAATGATCGACTTCCCTTGGTCAATCAACAGCTGCATAATCTCAAACAGGCTATCCGCTTCTTGAGGGGTGAGTACGGCCGTCGGCTCGTCAAAAATCAGGATATTCGCATCCCGATAAAGCAGTTTAATAATTTCAACCCGCTGCTGAACACCTACCGGCAAGTCTCCTACTAAAGCATTTGGATCCACATCAAGCCCAAAGCGGCTTGATAGCTCAGTAATTTTTTTAGCAGCTTCGCGCCTTTTAAGAAATCCGCCAGGGGATACAGACTCTTCCCCCAGCATGACATTTTCAGTCACTGTAAAAACAGGGATGAGCATAAAATGCTGGTGGACCATCCCAATTCCGGCCGCAATTGAATCACTAGGTGAATCGATATTGACCTTGTTGCCGTTTACAAAAATCTCACCTTCAGTAGGTTGATAAAGACCATAGAGGATATTCATCAGAGTCGATTTCCCGGCTCCATTTTCTCCTAGCAGGGCGTGTACTTCTCCCTTATGCAACGTGAGGTCGATATGGTCATTTGCTAAAACGCCAGGGAAGCGTTTTGTAATGCCTTTCAGCTCAAGAACCGGTTTGTCGGACATAGGTTATTAATTTTTAGCGAGAGTTTTAATTAAAGAAATCAAGAAAAACCCGTCACAATCCTTTTCACTTATGTTTTTAAGGCACCAATCAAATGTGCCCCTTTTTTGGCGCAATAATACCAGTTAACCTATTATCTCGCTCATGATAGTTGCGCTAAGTAACGGTTCTTTAAAATATCGATTTAGGCTATTTAGTAGAAACCCTCGCTCTATTATTTATTCTTGAAATTTTTGACAGGGTGCAAGCTACCGGCCGCCGATGTTTAAGTCCCCATCTTGGTTAAAATCTAAGTTAATGCCGCTAATCCGCTGCCCGATCTTGCGGTACAGCAGGCTCATTTCACGGCCGGTCTCAGACTGCCGAAAATCAGCGGCCGAAGAGCGTTCATATCGTTCATAAGCGGCTTGTGCACGGCGCAAATCCCCACTGCGAGCCAAACATTTCATAAGCAGCAGCCAGCTTTCTTGATGATCTGGATCCAAACCAATTAATTTTTTAGCATCAGATATGCATGCACCCCATTCTTCATGATAAATGCCGCACTCAATCAGCTGCGCGTAACCACTTTGCACCCGCTCCAAAATATATTGCCGCTCATACGTCAACCACTCTTCAAACCAAGGGCTGATAGTGCGTGAAAAATCCCCCATAAATGGGCCTTCATAAAGAGCTAGCCCATCTCGGAATTCAGCCAGCTGGTCCACATTCAGCTCATTAAATATCTCATGTTGATAGCGAGCAAGAACCGCTTCAAGCTCGTACAAATCAACAGTGCAAGACTGATCAGTCACAACAAAGCTAACTTCATCACGAGTGATTTGTAACCATGGGGAAAAGTCTCTCTTTAATCGAGCAAGGATATTTCTTAAATAGGTTCTCGAATCTGAGTTGGGGAGATGGGGCCAAAATATTCGGCTTAACCTCTGTCTAGAAACAGGCTTGCCCACTCGAATAAGATATCCAAGCATAATAAGTCTAAGGCTTTTTCTAAAGGGTTCACGATTATTTTCGGTGTTCTGAAATACCGTTTTTCCAAGAAGAGAAACTTTTAACATGGACTCTTATCAGGTAGATTTTTGGTGTGTAGTTAGGGCCACGGGGCGCAGAAACTCTTTGCTGAATAGTGACCCTATTTTTTCTTTAGCTTTTTTTATGGGTAAATCTGGCTTTGCAAAAGGCGTAGTTTTTTAGAAAAAGCAACGGGACTAACCAGACTCAAAATGAGTCTAGCACAGCCTAATCCAGGGTTCCAAAAACTGTTTTCAAAAACGCCCTTAAAAATACGCATGCAAGCAAAATCAGCGTCTGGCTTTAAGCAATTTCCCAACAATTATTCTAAATGAATAGAACAGATCTTTTCAGCTAAAGAAATTGTTAAGCTATTGAAGAAAGCTCCTTCGGCCGTCATCGGGCAGTCACTGTATACCACCTCATTAGTCGTGCGAAATTCATAACCGATAGGCCCAATCAATGAGTCGAGCGGTCGTATTTCCCATTTACCAGCATTTGAGGCCTGCCAATTGGTTGTAATAGTTTGGCTGATAGCGCTCGCCACCAAAGCAGCAGGTTGAGCATTCGGCTTCTTGGCATAAAACCGTTCGATCACATGATAAATAATCGGCCGGATTAGATCCTGCAACAGCTGCTCCCCTCTATCCCGCTCATCTAAAGTCAATGCATAGTTTTCCGACACCAACGTCATTTCAGAGCGCAATAGCAAAGAAAGTTGATCTGGGAGTGTGGGCAATTCTGTAGATGTCATTTTACTGGGAATCGACTGACCCAAACGCTCAATAACTTGGGCTTTAAACGCCACATCTTCCCAAATAGGATTGGCTCGTTCGCTATTACTTAAAAGTAGCTCTTTCGAAAATCGATTTAGAAGTGCGCGGTCCACACCTGTGGAGCTTAAAACATCTTCCAAAGCGCTTAAATCAATCTGATATCCATCAACCTGAATCGTTAGCATATTTAAATTTTACATGACATAAGGCCAAATAAAAATTTGTGTGCCAACATTCGAAACATTAACAGTCGGCCTCAAAAATAAGATATGATTTATGCTCTTTCTTAAAACAGGTGCATTTATAGGTGATTTTCGCAACGCGAAACATTTACTATTTTCATGATGACTCAATACTCTGCCCCGTGGAGCCGCTTTTTAAAGATCATATCGGCCATTATTTCAATTGTAGTTTGTAGCATTTTTTGGTTTGCAGCCCCGATCTCTTCTATGAGTGAAGGAGTCTCCTTTCAGATTTTCTTGATTCTATTTCCCTTAGTTTTGTTAGGCTCTTCCGCTCTTTTTATCATACGTGGGTACGAAATCACGGCCGAACATATCGAAATTGCGCGCGTCATCGGCCGGACAAAATATGCGCTCGACAACATCGACACCATTGAGTTTGAGCCAAAATCAACCGCACTCTCCATACGCACAATGGGCAATGGAGGCCTATACTCCATCTCCGGATTCTTTCGTAATAAACAGCTTGGCGCTTATCGAGCCTATGTCACAGATTCAGCCAACACCGTGGTGATTAGACGCAAAAAAGGCTCACCGATTGTTATTTCACCCGGTGAGCCCATTGATTTTGTTGATGAGGTAACCCGCCGCATCAATCAGATGTGAACCTAAGCCCTGATCTATGCCGTTTCGAGAGAAGGCACCAAGCGCTCAATAAGGCGCATTAAATGGCGAGAGCTGACCGGCTTATCCATAACGAAATCAACCCGACCGCGTAGCATTTCGGCCATGCGAGCATCAGCCGTTGCCAGAATAATTCGAGCGTTATCAAAGCGCGGGTTGGCTTGGATCTTATCGATAATTTGGTCACCTGAGTAAACAGGTACATGCAAATCAAGAAGAAACAAATCAGGCGTGTATCTTTCAAGCATATCAACCGCTTGCCCACCATCACTGGCGACAATCGTATCAAAGCCAGCTTTTTGAACACACGTATCGAAGATTTTCGCCAAAGATGGGTCATCCTCAACAAGT
Organism: Anaerolineae bacterium; assembly: GCA_045105475.1. Lineage (GTDB taxonomy): Bacteria > Chloroflexota > Anaerolineae > Promineifilales > Promineifilaceae > WTJY01. The sequence goes on along the minus strand of JBGCDP010000383.1, from coordinate 6,575 downwards.
AATGCGAGTGGTTTTTGTAATTGATTAATCATGATTAAATTTTCTCCTTAGAAAATGGAAATACTACGGGTTCAAGTTCAGAACCTTGTTCAAATTCTGGCAATGGCTGTTGGCCAACTGGGCGTACCGTCTGCACCGGCTGAATAGCCTTAATAGGTTGGATAGGTACCGGCGTTTCATCGATTTTCCCTTGAGCACTTTTAATATCAGGGCCAACTGGGAGCATAATTTTAAATTGACTGCCTCGTCCTTCGATACTGTTAACGTGAATGGCTCCTCCTAACATCTCGACCATTCGCTTTGTAATAGCTAAGCCCAATCCAGTACCTTCATGGGTTCGCGTACGTGAGCCATCTACCTGTTGGAATGGCTCAAAAATTGATTTCTGAAAATCAAGTGGAATACCAATACCGGTATCCTTAACAACAAACACAACAAACTCTTGCCTATTAGAGAGCACCTCTAACGTGACAAGCCCCTTGTGTGTAAATTTAATAGCGTTCCCCAGCAAATTAATAAGCAACTGACGAATCACAGTGCCGTCGCTCTCAATGACTGCTGGGACCGCGTCATCAACTGATATACGGAATGTCAGCCCTTTCTGCTTAGCTAATACTGACATTTGATTCCCAACATTTTCGATAAGGTTTGGTAATTCAACCTGCTCATACCGTGGCTTAACCTTGCCTGAATTGAGCTTGGCACTATCAAGTAATTGGTTCACCAATTCGGTCAGATGGTTTGAGCTGTTAATAATGTCATCAAGCCGTTCATTCTGCTCGGCCGAGGTTTTGCCATAAATTTCATCTTGTATCATTTCGGCGTATCCCAAAATCACGCCAAGTGGTGTGCGCAGCTCGTGGCTCACACGAGCTAAGAAATCATCCTTCGCTTTGTCCGCTTCAATTGACCGCTGTAACGCTTCTTTCATTCGTTTTTCAGACAGTTTAGCTTTCTCAAAGGATGCTGCATTTCGAATTGCAATAGCGATTTGACGGCCGATTGAAGAAAACAAGTCCACATCAGATCGTTGAAAGCGGCCGACGGTGCTCTCTTGAATATCCAAAACACCAACCAATTCGCCATCCACAATTAAAGGTACAGCTAATTCAGACTTTGTTTGGTTCAGCAGAGGGTGAGGCAAATACATCGGCTCTTTTGATACATCATTGGCCAAAATCACTTTCATTTTGCGCGCAGCCCGGGCGATCAAACTGTGAGGGTGATTAAACGGAATACTTTCACGCATTGCTCGCATCTTTCTTGAATGCTCGTCTGATCCATACTCAAACCGAAGTGATTTAGACGTTTCATCAACAATCAAAACAGCGGCATGATAAAAGCCATATTTTTCACTAAGAACAGGGAGGATCGTTTCAATGAGTTGCCGAATATCTAAAATCGTCGTGATCTGCTCTGAAATGGTGGCTGAAGTCGAAAGCATATCAATTACCTTTTCACGTTCTTTCTCAGCAACTTGCTGCTCTGTAACATCAGCCGCGATCCCGGTTAAGCCAGTAATCCGGCCTGTTTCATCTTTAATAGGTTGGCAGCGAAAGAAAATATAAAAGAAATCAATATGGGCCACCCATTCTTGGTTTGCCCCTTCGTAAATACTCATGACTTTGTTTTTAGACTCTTCATGATTCTTAAAAAGCCTATAGATCGACTCACCCTTTTCAATTTTTAACAATTGAAAAAAGTTTCCTTCAATCAAAGTCAAGGAGCCAAAAATATCTGTTGAGAATAGGGCAATCGGAGAGTTGTTTAGAACCGTAGCCAATTGTCCATGCTTTTCCTCAAGGTTATCCATAACGCTGTTATAGCGTTCCGCAATTTGCCCAACCTCTGTAAAAGGCTCAACGGGTGCACGCAATGAAACCTCACCCGATTCACTTTGCTCGTCTAACAAAGATAAAAATGAAACAAGTTCAGTTGAGGCGTCATGCTCGGCTACGTTCAAGCCGATGTGCTCATCTGCGGCCGAAACTCGTAGTGGAAAAACTTTGTTGAGGAAATAAAAAACAAAATAAGTAGGGACAAAGGCCCATAAAGCGCCAACGCCAATTCCAAAAAGTTGAATGCCCAGTTGATTAAAAACGGAAAGCCCGGTACCCAGCATCAGTGGGCCTCCAAAAAACGCGACAGCAACAGTTCCCCAAATGCCCCCAGCTAAATGAACGGGAATAGCTCCAACGGCATCATCAATTTTATAACGGATAAGAAGCCGAACAGTCACCAGCATGAAAACACCACCAATCATTCCAATAATAATGGCGGAAGGGTGACTCACTGAGTCTGCAGAAGCGGTAAGTGACACGAGTCCGACTAAGATGCCGTTGATAGCATCATAGGCTGATATGATGGACCCGTACAAGCTGCTAAAAATCAAAACTGTGGCTAAGCCACCTGAAGCACCTAAAATCGTATTTACAATGATATGAAAGACATGATTGTCTAACTGAAAAAGGCTGCCCCCATTAAAACCGAACCAGCCGAAAATCAAGAGCATCACCCCAAGAGCGGCTAAAGGAAGGTTGGCCCCTTCAATATTATTTGCTGACCCATCTTGATTAAATCGCCCTATCCGCGGCCCAACAACCAATAAAATAGCGAGTGCAACCCAACCACCCGTACTATGGACAACAGATGAGCCTGCAAAATCTACAAACCCTAATTGAGCCAACCAACCTGATGTTTCACCCATATTTATCCCAGCCCAAGTCCAATGACCAAAGAGCGGATAAATCAGCAGCGAAACAAAAATGGCTATAGCGAAATAAGCTTTAAACCGAACCCGCTCAGCGATTGCACCAGAAACAATAGTGACTGACGTGGTTGCAAACATGATTTGGAACAAAAAGAATGCGTGCTCTTTAGATGAAAGCAATTGAGGAACAAAATTATCTGTCCCAAAAAGCCCGAACATCGTTGTCCCGAACATTAGACCGTATCCAAACAAGAAAAACATCAACGCAGATACGAAAAAATCGACTAGATTTTTAATAGCCACATTAATATTATTTTTACTGCGAGTTAGTCCGGTCTCAAGACAGAGAAAGCCAGCTTGCATAACAAAAACTAGCATCGCACAAATAAGGACCCATAACGTATCAATTAGAGTTGAATTGCTCACAAATTGCCCCACCAGGTTGCATAGTCGCCAAATCGGGTATAGCTAATCCTCATCGGCCGAATCGTCAGATCATTTCATTTCGATCTAAAACGTTTCGAAAACATAACATAGGAGCATCCCCCATGATAAGAGGAAATAGATACTAGCTAAACGTGAGTGGATCGTGAACAAGTAGGGTCTGAGTATGATCTAAGCTCGTAGGCTACCCACTAAATTAGGCAGGGTAATAGGCTCTCTCAGTGCTTAAAGCTAGTTCCCATTGATTGCGTTTATCGCATTCTCAGCAATCGCTTGGACTGGGGGATTCTCTGTCGAAAAAAGTGCCAACATCGCTCCTTGAAGAACAGTACCCACGGTAGAGTCGAGCAAAGCAGGTTCAGGCATCGTGCGTTCTAGCTCATCGCTTAAAAATAGCGTGTACTCATCTTGCGGCCAACGAGCGATTGCGGCACGACGGGCCGGAAGCATTTGTGAAGCAAAGGTCCAGTCCCCCATGTTTGGTCCATTCACCATCCACAGTAATAGCTCGGTAGCTAGGGCCTGGCGCACAGGGTCGGCCGTCGTAAGCGCCCAAGCCCAGCCATCAACCATCGGGGTCAGCCCGCTTGTACTGCCAGGAAATTGACTAAATCCTATTTCGGCCGCGCCCCTAGATTCTGTCTTAAATCGACGATGGTTGGTCAAAATAAGGCTACTGCCTCCTGACTTGTAACGGCTCCACATCTCCTCATGGGTCGCGATATCCCCGACCGAATCATCAATCGATCCACTATCACGCAATGATTGGATACGGCGCAACGCAACAAGCAGTGGAGTCGTCTCAAATGCGAGCTCACCCTCATCATTATAAAGCTGCCCACCTTCATCTAAGTAAAGCTGAAAAAGTAAGGCGGCTCCGTTAGGACCAGCGGCAGGGAATGCGGGTTTCAAATTGGTTGCTGTGATCTGATCTAGGCGGGAGGGTAGTGTGCCAGAATACACGGCCGTGTTATAGGCGGCATGGGTTAAGCCAGACAACGCATACGGATAACCATATCGCTGACCATCAACAGTCACAAGCTCGTCACCAACTGGAAAAATGTCTTGCAGCTCATCGGCCGGAATTAGATCATCTAGCGGGTAAATAACGCCAGCAGAAACTAACTCAGGCAGAGAACGATGCGGCACCAAGATTAAGTCGGGCAAAATATCAGGCGCAACCGCTGAAGCTGTTGAGAAATAATCAAACAGTCCTCCCTGCCCCACAATAGATTTATGCTCGATAACGAGTTGGACTTCAGGATGATTAGACTCAAATGTAGAAAACTGCTGGCTAATAACATTCCCGGCCGGGGTTTCTTCGTCAGTTTCATACTCCGGCAGCACCCAAACCGTCAAGGCCCGTACCGTTTCACGGGTAGAATTTTCTTCATTGATGATGGGCTCATTCACACCCGGCGTCGGGGTATTAACCGCAGTTGGCACGATCGGTGCTTGGCTATTTCCCCCACTGCCTGCAGGCAAGGGTGCCCCAGACTGTAAATCACAAGCTGCCATAAAAATCAAAAATACAAACAGGCTCGCAAAAAGACGTAAACGATTGTTCAATAAAGCCAAATGATTCATTCTAAAGCTACGATTTAGGTTCTGTTTTTTTAGATTCATGATATAAAAAGGGAAATTTTAAATGCCATACTCAAAGTTCAATTTAAGCCGTTGAACAAAAGCTTAGACGAAACAATCAATGGTATAGGCTAATCGAATAAAGAGCGAAATCTTTAATGACAAAGGTTGAATCAAAATGATCGCTTGTGGTATGATCTATTTAATATATGACTGATATATCAAAGCTTCTAAATGGCCCCACAGACAAGCCGCTAAGCAAAACGGCTTATGATCTAATACGGCAAAAAATCGTCTCGCTAGAGCTTGCACCAGGCGATGTTATTGATGAAACATCCTTGCGGGAAGAACTCGAATTAGGGCGGACACCCATCCGGGAGGCCTTACAGCGTTTGGCCCTTGAGCAATTGGTGACCATCATTCCTCGGCGCGGCATGTTTGTCACTGAAATTCGATTGACAGACTTGCAGCGTTTATTTGAAGTTCGTGTCCCGCTTGAAGCACAAGCGGCTTTGCTAGCTGCCCGCCGTGGAACTCAGCAACATTGGGAAGATATGCAAGCGGTTTTAGACGACATCCCATCTGATGGCTCAATCGATAAAGAGGCACTCATGCAGCATGATCAAGCCTGTCATCAAATCATGTATGCCGCGGCCGACAACAGCTTTCTAACTGATACCCTCACAAATTTATATACACTCAGCCTACGCCTGTGGTACTTCACACTTCAAGATATGGAAGACATCGGTGGGGCCGTTGCACAACATCAGGCGATTTTAGACGCTTTACGGGATGGAAAGGACAATGAAGCGGCCGATTTAGTCGAAAAACATATACGCCACTTCCAAGAAGAGATTCAAGCCGTCATGCTAAAATGAGAAAAGGGTAGAGCAACGGAAAATCTCAATTGCACCCATCGTTTTACCTCCCCAAAACTTTTCAATTAATTAAGGAACTCCTCCATGGCTCGCGAAAGAAGCAGAAGAACAAGTCGCAGAGACCGTGCAAAAGACACGGCCGAAACCATTTCAAAGATTAGCAAAGTTAATCAACCCAAAGTCAATATTTCACCCTATGAGATGGTGAGCGAAGAAGGGATTGAGAAAATTCATCAAGCCTCACTTGAAATCTTGTCCGATGTCGGAATTGACTTCTATGATGAAGAAGCGATCGAAACCCTAAAAGCGCACGGAGTTAAGATGGGGGGTGACACCGGCGAAACCGCCTTCTTTGACCGAGAAATGGTCATGGAATACGTCTCTAAAGCCCCATCAGAATTTACGCAGATCGCCCGTGATCCTGATAACAATGTCAAGATTGGTGGCAAAAACATGGTGTTTGCGCCGGTGTACGGCCCTCCATTTGTTTACGACATTCATCGCGGCCGCCGTGAAGCAACCCTCGAAGACTTCAACAACTTCGTCAAGCTTGCCTACATGTCACCCTACCTGCACCACTCTGGGGGAACGGTGTGCGAGCCGAACGACGAGCCGACCCACACCCGCCATTTAGACATGGTGTACGGCCATATCAAATACAGCAATAAAGCATTTATGGGGTCAGTCACCACCGGTGAAAATGCGGCCGACTCTGTGGCGATGGCTGAAATCGTCATGGGCAAAAAGATCTATGAAAACCCTGCGATGGTCTCCCTGATCAACGTTTCTAGCCCCCGCCGTTACGACGACCGAATGCTAGGCGCACTCAAGGTCTATGCCAAAGCGAATCAAGCCACCATCGTGTCACCGTTCCTTTTCTCTGGCGCAATGTCCCCGGTCGGATTGGCTGGTACGCTAACCCAGATGAATGCGGAGTCATTGGCTGGCATCGCCTTTAA
>JBGCDP010000382.1:0-4340 GCA_045105475.1 Anaerolineae bacterium | reverse complement strand
GGCAAACGCCCAGAAGCTTTCGACAAGAATTTAGAAAAACTTAGAGTAGAAATTACAGGATATTTTTATGGCTTCTATAGCAACTGAAAAACCAAAGAAAAAACGAAGTCTCACACAGATTAAGCTCTATGTAGACATCTTTCTGTTGATCGGATTTATTCTCGTCAACATGCCCCAATCAACCGGTATCCCGTTCCATGAGTGGGTTAGCTTCTTGTTCATCATGCCGCTGATCTTGCATATTTTGCTCGACTGGAAATGGGTCGTCAGCGTGACCAAGCGGATGTTCGGCCGGTTGCCGGGCGAAGTGCGAGTCAATCATATTCTTGACCTTGTCATTTTTATCATGATGGTCCTCGCCATGTTTACCGGCACCATTATTTCTGAGGCTGCTCTGCCTGCGATGGGAATTAACATCACCATTGATCCGTTTTGGCAGGGAATGCATGATCTGACCGCAAATTTGACCATGCTGCTGATCGGTATCCATCTGGCCATGCACTGGCCTTGGATCAAGAGTGCATTTAGCCGGTACATTCTTAAAGGCAAAAAATAAGCAAGATAGGAGATCAAAGCATGAAACTAATTAAAGAAAACTTTTGGCCCACTGTGATCATCATCGTGGCTTCTTTTATCGTTATTTTCGCCTTTTGGCCGCTAGAAAATAGCAGCTTTGCAGAAGGATTTCGCACTGGAGAGGTCGCAGAAGGCGGTGAGGGTATCTCATCTGATGAAGGGGCCGAAGATTCAGAAGAACCATTTGGCGAAAACGGCCGCTTAACTGGCGCGGCCGCACTCCTCCCACTCATAAAAGTAGCGGCTCTGATGGGGATCGGCGTTTTATTTACCGCGATTGGTACAGGCATCGCACGGCTCATAAATCGGCTTCGCTCCCCTTCGCCTCCACCTGCCTAAACTAGAGATGAGATTGAAAAGAAACAGTGAGCTTTTTTGTAGAACCTAAAAACCAAATCAAATATGCCAGATAGCATGGAGCGTCGTGCTCATTTGCACGGCAATCTGTGCTGCTCCAACTCATCCAGAACGATCAGATGCCTTATAATTCATCCTGTATTCAGTTTCTTCTACATAAACTGAGAGGAAGAATATTATGCAGCTAGATCTATCTCGTTCTAAAGCCTACTTCATATTTGGGTGCCTTCTTACTTTTTTGATAATCTTGTTTCTAAGCACCTATTCCAGCCCACACAGCGCATCAGCCGACGTTGATAGCAGTTTAGCTGAAATCGGCACCATCGCTTGGCAAGATGGTGATCTTATCAAAATAGCTAGTTTCCCAGACTTAAGCGTTCCTCAATCTGGGATTCAAGGGACATCGCCCCAATTTTTAGCCGACGGGTCACGTCTGTTTTACCAAAATGAGCAGAAAATTCTTTCTCAACTGCCGAATGGGGGCGATGAGCAAACGCATGTCATAGAAGAAGGGTTTAGCGGCTATTTTGATATGACGCCCGATGGGGAGAAATTCGCGGCCGCACATACGGTGGCACACATCTATGCATTCCCATTAAGCGGGCTCTGCTTTGCATTTGAACCAACGATATTTGAGAATGGTGAAATCACATCGACCCAGCGCAATGCTCGCACAGCCGAGATTTCGCTGTCGGCCGATGGTCGCTGGATGGTGTATAGTGATTACGGCCGTTGCAGTGTTTCCGGTGAGCGTATTTACGACATTCCTAACTTCTGCGTCAAGGATTTGCTGACAGATGAGCCTCAATGCATCGAAGAGGCGAACTATACGGATCCCGATTTTGCGCCCACTGGCAGCGCCTTGGCGTTTACGGCGGTGTCTAACGGTCAGCGGGAGGTGTGGACGGCTGAAGTACAAGCTGATCGGTCACTGACCAATTTATTGCAGGTAACCCATGGAGGAGCCAATCAACCGGCCGCCGAGCCAACCTTTTCAACCAATGGTGAATGGATCATTTATCAGCGTGACATCGATCAAAGCGAAACACAAACGTTTGAACTGTTTATCGTTAAAACAGATGGCTCTATGGGTAGATCATTAGGTATTCAAGGAACCTATCCCGCATGGTCGAACGGTCTGCCTGATTCAAACCCACCGGTGGGTGAGCTGAACGAGCATTTTTACTTACCCCTGATCGGCAACTAATGGTAAGCCTCTGATTTCTCAGCTAGAGATTTGTTGCCGATGTTGAATCACCCGATAGGTCCAATGGGCAAACAAAAACGTGATGGGTGTAAACACTATTTTTTCAAACGAAGTGACTGAAAATAGGTTTGCTACTGTATTGGCCACAAACAATCCAAATAAACCCCACAGTAAAACAGCTTTAAGGTTGTGAGGTAGTAGCTTTCGAATCCAGCCACCTTCGGCCGCAAATACTGCTAGCACCATCAGATTGATACCGATCGAAATCGCTTCAAACTGTAGCATTTCGGCCGTGCTATTTAAGCGGCCGCCCCACACAATCGTGTACGGGATGATGCCCGCAACGATGAGCAAGTGAAAGACGATGATGATAGCGGGGACAATAAGCATTCCTTTGATTGCGCGTTCAACCTTCACATCGTTTGATGCTGTTTGAGATATTGTGTTAATGACTGACATGAGTTTCTCCTTGAGTTATCGTATTTTTTTAACCATAACAATTCGAGGGGTCATGTTGAACGTGCCAGAAGTCATTTGCAGGTCATGCTTAGAACCTACTTTGCAAAGCTTTAAAAACGATTTGGCTACCCTGATTTAATAACAGCTATGCCAAGGTCGCTGAACGGTTGCAGAGAATCATTCGGAGTCCCGCCTTCAACGATTAGACTGGTCATCTCACTTAGCGGCATAATCACATAAGCTGACGCGACTCCGATCTTTTCACTCGAGGCCAACACAATCGTTTCGGCCGCTCGTTCGCTCAGCGCCTTTTTCATATACGCTTCTTCTAAGTCACCTGTGCTTAAGCCTGCCTCACTGTGCACCCCGGTTACCCCCATGAAGTAAATGTCTGCCCGAATGTGAGCCAATGCTTCGAGTGCGGCCGTGCCTACCGTGACAACAGAATGTTTAAACAGTTTGCCACCAATTAAGATCACTTCGACTAATGGATGATTGGCTAACTCGACCGCCACGCTGGGGCTGTGCGTGACAATGGTTGCTTGCAAAGTGGGGGGCAGCTGCTTGGCCAGTTGAACGGCCGTTGTTCCCCCGTCTAGAATCACAATTTGCCCTGACTGAATCAAGCTGGCGGCCGTTTTGCTAATCGCCCGCTTCCCATCTGTTGAGATTGATTGTCGGCCGGTAAAGTCAGCGACTGCGGCCGATGCGGGGAGCGCGCCCCCGTGGACCCGTTGCAGCAACCCATCTTTCGCCAAGTCACGTAAATCTCGCCGAATCGTATCTTCTGAAAGATCAAGTTCGGCCGCTAATTTTTTGGCAATCACTTGCCCTTCTTTTCGGAGAATATCGAGAATGTGCTGTTTGCGCTGTTTGGTTAGCATCTTTAAATTTTACACGAAAAATCTTGACTTTGCACGAATTTGCACGTATTCTGTTGCTCAAATTCTAAATCAGGAGATCAGAAATATGATGCCGATGCAAGATCGAGTACAAATTAAAAAAGTAGAGACTTTGTCAGATGATTGGTACGTGTTGAAAAAGACAACGTTTGATTACTTACGCAACAATGGGGAATGGCAGACTCAAAGCCGCGAAACGTATGATCGGGGAAATGGGGCAACAATTTTGTTGGTCAACCTGGAACAGGGAACGGTCATTTTAACCCGACAGTTTCGCTTCCCTGCGTTTGTGAATGGGTTGAGTGAGGGGGTGCTGATCGAAACAGCGGCCGGGTTACTTGATCAGGCGAGCCCAGAAGCCCGCATAAAACAAGAGGTTGAGGAAGAAACCGGATATCAGGTAGATCAGGTACGCAAAGTGTTCGAAGCATACATGAGCCCCGGCTCTGTGACAGAAAAGCTCTATTTTTTTATCGCTGAATATGATGCTGATTCAAAAGTTGGGTTAGGAGGCGGAGTCGAGAATGAGGGGGAAGATATTGAAGTGCTAGAGTTGCCGCTTCAGGAATGTTTGAGCATGATCGAGACCGGAGAGATTAAAGACGGTAAAACGATTATGCTTATTCAGCATGCTGCTTTACATTTGTTTTCTGACCAACGTTGACTTGACTCCCTTCTGATAGATAGATTCATGTGAAATCATTCGACAGTGATCGTGAGAATCTATAAGATTGCGTAATGAGTGATACAAAAACACAAATTACCGATGTGGCTGAACGACTTGTGCGGTCTGGTGGATATAACGGGTTTAGCTTTCGGGACATCGCGGCCGAAATCGG